>NZ_CP092282.1:2247826-2569240 GCF_024972775.1 Dehalobacter sp. DCM
TCTAACCAAAAAGTCCTGGGTATGACGCAAGAACAGTATGATGAGATGACCAAGCTTTCGGAAGAGTTAATGAAGACACTGGAATGCGCTTTCCTTACCGGAGAGCCCGGTGGTGAATTGGCCCAAAAAGCAGCCGATTTACACCGCCAATGGCTGTGCTTTTATTGGCAGCAGTACAGCAAAGAGGCGCATGCCGGCGTAGCCAGAATGTATGTTGAGGATCCCCGGTTTACTGAATTTTATGATAAAGAACGACCTGGAACGGCTGCTTTCCTCCGCGATGCCATCCTGATTTATACGGGTATGTAAAATGCTTTCACTTCTAATTTAAATACACATATATTAAGAAAGGAACGTGTCCTATGAATCAGCGGGAAAGGACAAGAATGACTAGGGGGACCTTAGTTGAAAAGAGATCTGCACTATTATGCTTTACTGGCTTTATGCCGGTATTGTGGATTCGATAAAAAGAGCGCCAGGATCATCTCCTATGCGTCCCAATATGTGGATGACGCGAAAATAAACCTGATCACTATCCGTAATCCAAAGCCCGGTATTGAATGTGACCTGATCAACAGCAAGCCGGCTTTTTATAATATGGCAACCTGTCAGGCTTACTTCAAGATCAAGACATTCGATTACGCGGCAATGATCAATAATACCTGTGCATTTCATTTTGTTCCCGGATGTGACGGAATAAGCTTTACGAGCAAATTACGTTGTAAGGAAGCATCACCGGTGATCATGGATATCCTTAACCAGGCGCTCACTGATCCTGATCTGGTGAAATTAGGTATTGTCTTCCATGCCTATGCGGATACGTATTCTCATCAGGGATTTAGTGGTTTGCCGAGCAAAGTAAACGATATTAAAAAATGTAACGCGATCAATGAAGTTTATTTAGAGTCCGGCGATTTTTTATTATATCTGTTCAAGCATGTATTTATTGAACGTTTTGACGCGGTGTTTGACCGTATTATTCCTGCGTATGGGCATGGACAGGCCATGTCTTTACCGGATCTGCCTTATCTGATCTGGACCTATACGTACGATTGCAGTGAGGAGTTTCATGGTGAGTATCGTGCCGTTTCCATCGATAACCGAGAGCGGTATCAGCGTGCGATTGTTCATATTAAACATTATTTGTTGCAGTATCTTTTTTTACATCCGCAATTTGGCGATAAGGACAAGAAGAAATATGATTTTGATCGGCTTATGAAGCAGCTGATTCAAAAAGGATCGGATAAAAACAGAGAAGAAGCCTGGATTTCATTCATGCTGGAGCAGGGAATGTATTGTGAAAGGGATATTCCGACCATAGTTTACTATGAGGACGATTGGGTATCAGAGGCCTTCATTGATTATGACAAAAGGATCTTCAATAACCGTCGGGTTTTAGAGGCGAAAATCACGAAAAACTTTGATCACACATGCTGGTATCGTTTTTATTTAGCGGTTAAATGGTATAAGAAGTTGTTTTTTACTTCGTGCAGGAAGCATGCGCTATTTATCTCCGATGGAATATCTATTTGAAAAGAAAGATAGAGTTCGAGCAATCATATTACTTTATATCGAAAAAGCCCGACAGACTGGGCTTTTTTTGATTATATAGTCAATAAAAAAAGAAAAATATTTATTATTTCGACATTTTCTACCTAGAATATTTTGGTATAATTTATTTTACATGAATCACTGCAATCAAGGATAAGCAATAGTGTTCTTTAAATGCATAAGTACATTGTAAATTCTAAACCTTATATATTCTGGCGACAGATTTTCTGCCAATATTGCGTTAACGTCATTCGGCATACGGTCAGTATGCCTCAATCCTCCAACCTTGTCTTTCGAAAAATTTGCTCTTCACAATTGTATATTTTTAAGGTTTGACAAGGTACTAGTTTTTATTACTGTATAATACGGAAGTGGTATGTGTAAATGCAGCATCATTATTATCCAACAGGAGGGGAAATCAATGCCAATGAATATCATCGATTATTTAAAAGAAAATACTCAGTTGCAGCATACCTTATTAAATTCAGATTTATTTGATCTTCTTCCGTGCGGGCTTTCAATTACCACAGACGTCAGTTGTGAAACAATCATCCACAACCCCGTTGCAGCCATATTTTACGAGATTGAACCGTATGGTATATTTTCCCACTCAGCTAAAGTGCCGCCGCGAGTCACTATATATCACAACGGTGAACCGCTAAGCGTCAATGACATGCCCATGCAGCAAGCAGCGTGGTATGGTAAAGAGACCCATAATAGTGTACTTGAATTTGTCTGGGAAAATGGTATATCAAAAACAGCCTACATCAATGCAATTCCGCTATATGACCAAAACAAAACCATTATTGGCTGTATATCAACGCTTGAGGATGTTAGTGAAATTGTTAATTTAAATAAAACAGTGAAAAGACATCAGGAACAGTTGGAAGATATATTATTTGAACGTACGGAATCGCTTTTGGCTTCTGAGAAAGCACTGATCCAAGCCAATATTGAACTGGAACAGAAAGTATGTGAACGGACGTTTGACTTGGAGGAGAAGAATAAATTAATTAGTGAAGAAATTGAAAAGGTCAGAGTGACAAAAGATATTTTGCGTGAAAGTGAGGAAAAGTACCGTACGCTATTTAATTCCATCGATGATGGATTTTGTATCATAGAAGTGATTTTTGATAATCAAGGAATACCTGAAGATATTCGCTACCTGGAAACAAACCCCGCATTTGAAAAACTCTTAACATTGATGGATACGCATCGTGACTTGATTCAAGATCATACGTCTGAAAAAAATACCATGCTCACGTTTTTGGCAAATACAATCTCAACCGGGAAGGCGGGTAGGTTTTGTTGTTATATTAACGTGTTAGACCGGTGGTTTGATATCTATGCCTTAAGATTAGGCGAAGCGGACACCCGACAAATAGCGCTGCTGGTCAATGATATATCTGAACGAAAGATGGCGGAGGAAATGCTCCGTGAGGGAAAAGAACGCGCTTTAGAAATGCTTGAAAAGTTAAGTCAGGCGGATGAAAACAAAACGCGATTTCTCAATGTGCTGTCACATGAACTACGGAACCCTCTGGCATCGATTATGATGAGTCTGTCCTTGCTGGAAAAAGTTCCCCCCACAGGAGAACAAGCCCTTCTGGCAAGGAAAGTAGCCCAACGCCAGACGGCTCAACTTTCACGTTTAGTGGATAATTTGTTGGATGTAACGCGTATATCTCAGAATAAAATCACACTTGAAAAAGAGCATATTGAACTCAATGAAATCATACGAAATGCTGTTGCGGATTACCAGCTGCAATTTGCAGAAAAAGGCGTGGATTTGATAATGAATATGACATCCGCGATCTACACGGAAGCCGATCCTGCCAGACTGACGCAGGTTATCGGCAACCTGCTGCATAATGCTTTGAAGTTTACGGACAAAGGTGATCGCACTTGGGTCGAGGTTACTCAGGATAAAAAAAGACACGAGGCGATTATTAAGGTCAAAGATACGGGTATTGGGATCAAACCGGAATTATTGCCAGGATTATTTGACGCTTTCATGCAAGCAGACACGTCCCTTGACCGTAATAGCGGCGGTCTTGGTCTTGGTCTTTCTATCGTTCAGGGGATAGTTAAATTGCACGGCGGGAGTATAACAGCGTATAGCGATGGCCCGGCTCAAGGGACGGAATTTTTTCTGCGCCTACCCATTCAAAAAGCAGGTGAAGAACGAAAGGCAAGTGTATACAGCGCATCCTCAGGGCGTCCGTTAAACATTTTAGTGATTGACGATATCCCGGATGTTGCAGAAATATTGTGTTCGCTTCTCAGCTATTTGGGCCATAAAGTCCGGATTGCGTTAAGCGGGCGGGAGGGAATAGCGATGGCGAAAGAATTTCATCCAGAAGTCCTGATCTGCGATATCGGTCTGCCGGAGATGAATGGGTATAAAGTAGCCGAACTTTTCCGCAGTGATCATACTCTGAGAAATATTTTTCTTATCGCCCTGTCAGGATATGCTCAGCCCGAGGATTTGAGCCGGTCTAGAGAAGCCGGATTTGATCGCCATTTGGCTAAACCGGTCGATCTTGATACCCTCAAGTCAGTGTTGGCGGAAGTCATTTTATAATAGGATCAACCGGCAGGCCGCACAGCGGTTTATAGATAGGGCACTGATATTTACAGAATGCGGATACGCTTAATAAAAAATTGGGACAAATAGTCTGCCTTATGAATACACTATCATTGAATACGGACTAGCATGAAGGAGATGATACGATGGTAGGCATTCTAAGGAGAGTCATCATAATCCCGATAGTAATTTTTGCTGTACCGATACTTTTGTTGCTATTTTTGATCGCGTTGATTTTAAGACTGATCTTCTAGTTATCCCCAAAATCTTAATTCGACAGAAATCCACCCAGTACGATATTCCGTTGGGTGGATTTCTTTGTGGTTGATGATGAACTTCATAATCGACACTGGTGTCGAATTTGAACCGGCAAGTCAAATCCCCAACCAGTTGGGAATTTGACTTGCGGTGCGAGAAATTAATAAAACACTAAGCGTGTTATTCAAGCTTATCGGTATTAAGGTTCTCCGTCAATTTTATTGACTTTTTGAATCCCACCAAGGATGTTAATCCTAATAGGATTATTTTGATCCAAATTTCATAGAATGCTTTGCTTTTCGCGATTTTGATCACGTTTTTATAAAGATCGGGTGCCTGATTTTCGATTGCTTTCATTTTATCCAGAATGTTATTATATGGGCCGGTTATCTCCAAGTACTTTTCACATAGGGCTTTATTTTTAGCTTGAATCAATGAATCCGTTGAAGGTGTTCTAGTAGTCGGCTGCTTCGTATGGGGCGAGGTGAAGTTAATCAGGATAGAACTGCCGCTCACCTGATATTCTGTTTTGGAGTAACCGGCTTTCTTCAGGCCGCCGATAAAAGCAGCCGTCATGGCTTCCTCCGGAAAAGTCAGACAGATCGTCATACTTAACTCCCAAGGCTGTGAGAACTCGCCCAGTTTAAATCCAGTCAGCCACCAATGCGTGTCTTCTCTCGTTAAGAGGATCCGTCCATTTTTTTTAAGCACAAAAGACATCGGGATCATTTCATCATCACTGACGGATTTATAGAACATACCCCTGAATAATCCCGGAAGTGTATAATGGAAAGCACCTTTGTATAACCCAATTTCTCCGCCGGTTACCAAATCGTACTGTCCCTTCCAGAAGCCAACCATCCATTTTTGATCGTTATAATCAAAATTGATCGATTCACAGTCAATGATCATTCCCATCGGAGCCGAAGCTTCATCATAAAGACGGCAATACCCGGCTCTTCGCTGCCAGGGATTGACGGTGGAATAGAATATATCCTGTTGAGGATCATAAGCATAGCCGGCATTTTTAATAACTTGATCCAGATCCGGATCCCCAGTCCCTTGAGGTAATGCTCTTGGTTCGGCAGGGAACGGCAGCGTTAATGATTGGGAAGGCGGGAAACTATTTGCAGACCTGTTTTCGGGAAAAATTGACTGCGGAGACCGGGTGTTATCATGTGATGGAACCGGCGCTGAGTTAGAATACGGTGACAATGGATCATGGTTATACAGAACGGATTTGTGAAATAGCATGCGAATCGTCCCCTTAGTAAAGATTAATATATGACATCTTATGTTAAAAGGACAAACACGGTACGTGTTTGTCCTGAAATTAATTCAAACGATCTATCGGGATCAAGAATTGGTTTCCGTAAGGTTATCCATAAGGTTATCCGTTTGGTTATCAGTAGAGTTTCCTGTTAGGTTATCTGACCATTCATCCAATATACTATCCGGAAACTCCTTGTCAGAGCTGATATAGACAAGATAGACAGTAACCAGGAAAGCAATAGCGATTAATACCCATGTTTCCTTGGAGATACTTGTCGGATTCATTTTGTCCAGGCGTTTCAAAAGCCAGGGGGCTTTTTCCTCAATCAATGTGATTTTTTCCTGTACGGTGAGCTTGTCGCCTGTCAGTTCATTAAATTTTTGACATAAGAATTTATTTTTTTGCTGGATCAGCCAATCGGTGGGGCGGGTTCGTGTGAATGGTTGGGGCGTACGCGGCTGATTAAAACAAAAGCTGACGGTATTCCCCATAACAAATAATTCATTATCATTGTAGCCAGCCGCGCGCATCCCGGCCAGAAAGGCGTTAAGCATGTTCAGATCCCTAAGCTGAATACGGATATCCATCGTTAATTCTGAAGGTTGAGCAAAACTGCCTAATTTAAAACCAGTGAGCCACCAGTGTTTGCCGCTTCGCGTAAATAGGTGCTCACCATTTCTTTTGAGTGTATAGGACATCTCCAGCATATCGGTGTCTTTGACGGCGCGATAAAAAATGGTGCTTGGAATTGGCGACATGCTTGAGCTGACGACACTTTGATAGAATCCAATTTCTCCGCCGCAGACCAGATCATATTGTCCTTTCCAGATACCAATCATCCATTGCTTTCCCTGATAATCAAAACGTATGGGTTCACAATCAATGATCATACCCATTGGTGCGGCTGCGATATCGAATAACCGACAGTATCCAATCCATCGCTGCCAAGGGCGCATATTGGAAATAAAGATATCTTGGGTTGGATCATAAGAATATCCAGCTATTTCAATTATTTCATCAAGTTCTTCATTGCCTATTCCAGGCGTATTTTCAATACTGAAATAATTACTGTTCGTATCGGTTTCAATTTCATTGGACATAGATTCTCACACTCCTTTCCGGTACCAGTATTATCCATATATTTTATGCAGAAAGGAGTGAGATGCAACAGGTGAACATCAAAGAAAAGGAAGGATACTTAACCAGACGATGGTTACGATCCTTCCTTTTTAAAGAGCTTTAATTTATTTAAACAATTTAATGGCGCTGATCCTGTCCGTAATGTCCAACCATCCCGCTTTGGCCTGACATACCTGACTGACCACTCATACTCTGCTGACCTGACATCCCGGACTGAGCTGACACTCCAGATTGACCTGACATTCCGGATTGCTGATTAAACATATTCTGACTCTGCTGACTCATTTGGAAGAGCTGGCTTTGAGTCTGATCAATCAATTTACTCATCTGTTCCAGTGCTTGGTGGGCCTGGATCTGCTGGTTAGCCTGTGTAAGCGCTGTCATTGCAGTCTGAATTGCCTGGTGCAGCTGCTGGTCAGCCTGTTGTTTCTGCTGCTGGGTTTGATTTCGGAAATTCTGAATTTGCTGTTGCAGCTGTTGTGCAGCCTGCTGACTCTGTTGAATGATCTGGTTCTGATTCTGACTCATTCCGCCTCCCTGGCTTTGCGAGGAAGCAAAAGTCCCGAAGGATACTTGTTTTAACTGATTCATTGTGTTTTCCATGGCAGATAACTGACTTCTTAAGTCACCGATTTCTTCACTGACTTCCATGTCTTTTTTAACCGATGCCAAAATGTTTTTGCTTTTTTCATCCATTATTCCTTCCTCCTAAAAAATTTAATTGAAAGTGTCCATTCTATTTTTGTCTATTTGTAAGGTTTTTATTTAATCCTGTGATTTGATATATCTATATATAAAAGGAAAATCAGCAAGAGAAGTCATTATTTCTCAGAATAATATCAGCCAAAAAATAGCAAAATAATCCATACGGATACTGCTCGCATTTTGATTTCCTTGATAGGAGAATTAATGACTTGTCATAAAGCGGCAAAATAAATAAGAATGTGGGTAAGTTACCACAAAAACTACCTGGTCAACCACATCATGGCAATATATTTCTTGACAATTTGTAACAAAATAATTGCGGGTAAATAAATCTATTGGAGTGATTTCGCTTGCAGCTTCTAGATATGCAATCATTTACAGCTCCGAATATTTACAGCATCGAACAAAATATCGTGATGATGCGCTTAAAATTAGAGGAGCTGGTTGATGTCCCAACGAAAGATATTCCCGGATTTAATGAGAAAATCATCAAATTCTTCCCCGGTTTAAGCGAACATAAATGTACGAAAGGATATATCGGCGGTTTCATTGATCGTTTAAAAGAAGGAACGTATATCGCTCATGTTACCGAACATCTTTGCCTGGAAATTCAAAAAATGCTGGGTTCGGATATGAAATACGGAAAAGCCAGAAACGAATCCAATGATATTTATAAAGTGATCTTCGCTTGCGAAAATAGTGTAACCGGCAAGCTGTGCGGACAATTTATCTATGATTTGGTAAGTGCTTTGTGTCAAGAAGAGTGTTTTGACTTTTCTAATGCTTATTTACGTTTAGAATCTTTATTTCTTACGTACAACAGGGGAGTCAGTACGGGTGCGATCTATCACGAAGCAAAAAAAAGGGAAATCCCCATAGAGGAGATTCCTGGCAGCACCCTGATGCGTTTAGGTTACGGCAAGTATCAAAAATACATCTCAGCGACACTTTTTGAAAATACAAGCAGTATCGCGGTGGATATTGCCTGTGACAAAGCCTTGACTAAAAGACTCCTGAATGAAGCTGCGATTCCAGTCCCGGAAGGTACGGTATGTTTCACTGTTAATGAAGCAACAGCATATGCTCATACCCTCGGTTACCCTGTTGTCGTCAAACCAAAATGCGGCAATAAAGGGCAACATGTCAGTGTGAATATTACAAATGATGAAGCCTTGCAAAAAGCAGTTGAAGGGGCTTTGGTCTATGGTCCGGAAGTTATTATTGAACGGTATATTCGAGGGAAGGATTATCGTCTTTTAGTCATCCAAGGAAAATTAGTGGCTGCATCCGAACGGGTACCTCCTATGGTTATCGGTAATGGTACGCATAACATAGCGGAACTGATCGATGCAGAAAATAACAACGCGCTCCGTGGTTATGACCACGAAAAACCATTGTCGCGCATCATAATTGACGACCAGATCAGACAGTGTCTGACTCAGCAAGGATTGACGCTGCAGACGATTCCCGCAAAGGGCCAAAAGGTCTGTCTGCGCACCAATTCCAACTTGAGTACCGGCGGTACGGCGATTGACTGTACTGACTTGGTACACCCAAGAAATAAGGAGATAGCCCAAAAAGCGGTCGCCATGATCGGTCTGGACATCGCGGGGGTGGATATGGTCATTCCGAATATATCGCAGCCAATCAGCAGTGACTTTGGGGCTGTTGTTGAAATCAATGCTGCCCCGGGTATTCGAATGCATCTTTATCCAACAGAGGGTAAGAGCAGAGACGTTGTTTCACCCATTTTGGATATGATTTTTCCTCCGGGACATAAATCGTCAATTCCGGTTATTGCCGTTACAGGCACCAATGGAAAAACGACAACGACGCGAATGATAAACCATATCTTGCAGTGCAGCGGTTATACACCCGCTATGACAACGACCAGCGGTATCTATATTAATGGGAATTGTATCGAGAAGGGAGATACAACCGGTTATTTAAGTGCAAAACGCGTGCTCAATAATCGTGAGATCGATGCGGCAGTACTGGAGACGGCCCGAGGCGGCATTATTCGAAACGGTTTAGGGTACAGTAAAGCCGATGTCGCTGTGTTCACCAATCTTACCAATGATCATCTGGGGATTGATGGGGTCAATACGATGGAAGAATTATTCCATGTCAAATCGCTGGTAACGGAGGCAGTAAAAAAAGACGGTTATTGTGTACTGAATGCCCAAGACCCATGGGTATTGAAGGCTAAAGAAAAAGCCGGAGGTGAGGTCCTCCTCTTTACGAACAATGAAAACAATTTCGCCTTTATTGATCATATAAAGCAAGGAAAACCCGGTGTTTTTGTCCATAATAACGCCATATATATTCGAAAAAATGGTAGAATAGATTACGTCCTCGATATCGACAGTATCCCTGCTGCTTACGGCGGGGTGCTTCAGCACAATATTGACAATGCGTTGGCTGCAATAGGCGCTTGTACATCGCTGGGTGTATCTCTGATTAAAATTAGCAGAGCCCTTCGGACATTTACGAATGATTTGAAAGTAAATCCCGGCCGGTTTAACTTATTTGAACTGCAAGGCGTCAAAGTCATTTTGGATTATGGCCACAACTATGATGGTTACCGTGTTACCCTTGATAGTCTGAAAAAACTCCCAGCTAAAAAATTGGTCGGTATTATTGGTGTTCCGGGAGACAGACGGGATGATGATATCATCCGGATCGGGGAATTGGCCGGAAAGGCTTTCCATAAGCTTATTATTAAAGAAGACAGCGATCTGAGGGGTCGAAAGCCGTTGGAAGTTGCTCGTCTATTATTCGCCGGAGCGCAAAAAGCCGGATGCGAGAAATATAATATGACGATCATACCTAATGAGGTCGAAGCCCTGGAATATGCTTTGGAGAAAGCCTATACTGGGGATATTATTACGGTTTTTTTCGAGAATATGGACCCCCTTGTCGCATTAATTGAAGAATATCAAGGGACTATAAAAAAGGACCGATTAAATCAATTACACACGATCACGTCAAGGGAACGTTTTCAGCCGTGGGTTATACTCCAGAAAAAAAGTTCTTTGGTCTCCGAAACGGGGACTCAGCACTAGTACTCTGTAATTTACTCAAAGAAACCCTTTGTTCGATGTGAAGTTAATCTATATAATATATATATGGTTAATTGGATGAAGTCGACAAAGGAGCCTTTAATATGCCTGCGCTAACTGCTTTTCGCAGTATATTGACTTTCGCCCTTGCGGTGTTATATCTGGGTAATGTTTTCTTGAGCTTACCTTTGCTTAATCTGATCATTATGCTATTACTGGTCATGATCATTATCCTGAGCTTTCCGTTTGTTTCCGGCTCTTCAAAAATCATTGCGTATGTCACATTTTTTGCAGGCATCATTCTTTTAGTCGCATATAAAGCGCCACTTAGTGTGTGGACACACGCCCTTGAAGAAAATTTATACCTTGTAGTTATGTTCGCCGTGGTGCCGCTGATTGGGATACCCTTCAAACATGGCGGTTATTTTGATGCTTTGCAGCGGTCTTTCCAACTTTACGTCAATACAGATACCCGCTTTTATTTGCTCGTTAGTTTTTTATCGACTTTTGTCGGGATACTGGTCAATCTGGCTGTGGTTCCTATGGTTTATCAAATCAGCAAAGCCAGTGCAAGAAGCAAAAATATAAAGTTGTTAAGTTCTGCGTTAAGCAGGGGGTTTACGACGTGTACAATCTGGGCACCAACAACTGCTGCTGTGGCATTAGTACTTCAAGCTACCGGAACGGATTGGATTCATTTTTTCCCGTACGCACTTTTATGCGGTATACTCTGCGGGATCGTTGGATTAGGTCTCAATCAATGGGAGCAAGGAAATAGATTAAAAAGTAGAAATGATTTGGAACAAATAAATATCAAGGAAAGCAGCACGTTGAATCAGGATATCGCACTTTCTGCACCGGCCGGACAGTGGCAAAAACTAATTGAATTAGCAGTATGGTCGATAATATTAATTGCGTCAATAGCAGTTATATCCCATTTAACCGGAATCAAAACAATTACTGTTGTGTCGATGGCCTCCCTGGTTATCCCGTTCCTATGGATGGGGACGATTAAACGCCTTCCGGATTTGCGCAAGGCGGTGAAGGAGGAATATTATCGCGTTAGTTTGCCAAAGTTAAAGAATGAGATCATTCTATTTATGGGAGCCGGATTACTTGCAACGAGTATCGCTTACTCCCATATCGGCAATATAGTGCCTGGTTTTTTTGATCTGTTCATTGGAGAGAATATTATCCTGTTATCATATGCAATTATCTTCATTACCGTCATATTATCAGTAATCGGTGTTCACCCGATCATCTCAGTTGCTATTTTCAGCAGTACGATCCATGCTGCCGCGTATCATATCAGTCCGGCGTATATGGCCGTGATCCTCGCCATGAGCTGGGCGATGGGGATTACCGTATCTCCGTCCGGTGCTATGGTCATAGGTATTTCCGGCTTGACTGGTGTATCACCAGCAACAATAGGACCGCGCTGGAATCTTATCTACGTGGTGATTTCGACGATCGTCGCCATTTTAGCTCTGACGGTCATCCGCTTAACAGGGCTGTTATAATCAAACGATACAATTTCTGAATGAATACACTATTTTGATTTGGAAAGGGGTAAAGCATATGAGATTTTGCTGGACGACGATCAATGTACTGAATATGGAGGATTCATTGAATTTCTAGTTTTTCTTTGTAACAGATCCAAATGGACTGCAAATACAGTTTGTAGAGCATTAACATCTGTTTCTTGCTATTTATGTTATGAGGGGGCGCAACTAAGCATAAAGTTTTGTTGCGCCGCTTTGTCACGTTCAGGAAATTAAGCCTGTCCATAATCCAAACAGGCTTAGAAATTGTTCATATTCGATTATCCTCAAGACGTACATTTGTTTAGAAGATTTTGAGAAAAAAATAGGCGATCATAATGATTTCTGCAGTAACTTTTACCGCTGTGCCGCCGAGGACACCAATCAGGGTACCAAAACCAACCCGGAGGGTCTTATTGAGTTCTGTGCCGCGAATAAGTTCTGTGACGACGGCGCCCGCGAAAGGACCGATAACAATCCCCAGAGGTCCAAATACGATAATTCCTAAAATTGTCCCGATAACAGCACCCCAAGCCGCCTGCTTACTCCCACCAAAGCGTTTGGTGCCAATCGCTGAAGCAAAGTAATCGACCATAAACAAAACAATGACGACAAGCGCTTGCAGGATGAAGAAATAGGCATGCAATGTTGTAAAATGTGTCATGAATCCGTATATGAGCATACCGGCATAAATGAGTATTACACCGGGCAGCACTGGTAGCACCGTACCTACAAGGCCGGCAATAAACAAGATAATCGCTATGACTAAAGCAAATGTTTCCAAATCAATACCCCCTTTAGTAGTCAGCTTACCAAATAATTATTAAATTATGATTAGAAACAGATGATAAAAGAAAAAAAGCGGACACCGGGATCCGCTTTCAGATTTCAATATTATGGATGATAGGTTGGGCCGCTGGAAAGCTATAGTTGTTTTATGAAAGACAAAGTAGTTTAAGAAATAGAACTATTTTGTCTTTCTGGACTGGGCGTTTGTTTATATTGATAGAAGATAAGAAGAAACGCACCAATCACTAAGAGAATCATCGATACGCATACCGGGAACCAGACATTGTTTTGACTGGAGATATTTTGCACCAATGCCATGTAATAGGGGGAAAAGAACATACCGCCGTTCATAAGGGCGATCACCATGCCCGTTGCCATACCAATACTGGCAGGGGGCGCGATCGCACCAATCTCGACGATAACTGCCGGCATGACGGTGGAGAAACCAATACCAGTGACTAATGATCCGAGAGCGAAGATAATTATATTCCCGGCAAAATCGGCGAATCCTAAGCCAGCGGCGGTAATGAGGAGGCCCAAAGCAATAGTATATTTGGCAGTTAATTTATAGACATTGCCAAACACCAACCCGGCAAGCATGCCGCCGGCTGTAAACAGAGAAAGAACGAGTCCGGCTAAGGCCGGTGAACCTAGGCTGCGTTCAGCCATTATCGTGGATATATTCAGCACCATCGTATAATTTAGCATGACCATGATACCGAACATTAGGGTATAGCCGTAGACAGCAAAGGGCATACGCAGTTTTTCTTTATGGTGGTCGTTTTCTATCTCTTTATCGGGTTCGGGAAGAAGTAGGATCACAAGCAGAAGAGGAATAATCGCGATTAGGTGTACTAAAAATGTGTATTGCCAGCTGATAGCACAGAGGAACCCGCTGGCTAACTGCATCATAATGCCGCCGCTCATAACAAAAACATTACCGATGCCTACTAAATTAACGCGATCTTGTCCATGATAAAACTTAAGCACTAAAGCATTTCCCATCGGGGAAATAATGCCGATACCGATCCCAAATAACACTCTTGAAAGCAAGATAGATGTGAAATTACTCAGAAAAAAGGGGGTAATGCCTCCGATAATGAATAGAATGATACCGATAATATTCATTGTCCGAAATTTTACTTTCTTTCCGGCTAAAGCCCCGGAGATGAGAGCGACCGGGATCATCAACAAACAGGGCAAGGTTTGGGCCAGTACAATGGTACTGAAAGGAATTTCCGGGAAAGCGGCAGAAAGTCTGTGTAGTGCCGGAATTACTAGAGTTGGTGCCATATTTAAGAAAAAAATAGATAGTATGGATACTTTCAGGGTCACGTTCTTATTCATGTGTTTCTCCTCCGAAAACCAGGCAATTGATTAGAAAAATAACAAATTTTTATATTGTTAACACTATACTTGATTTGAGTGGAAATTACAAGCAAAACACCATTTCTTCACAGAAACGGTGTTTTGAGTAAAAGAGGAGATAAGTCAGCTATTTATAATGACGGGTTACCTTGGTTAATACCGTCTGGCGCCAAGGTAACGTGAAGATAGAGAACTCAGACTGGAAACGGTGACACCGTATGAATAATTATAGGCGTGGACAAATTTTCCGCTGCCGACATATATCCCAACGTGGGAAGCACCGGAAGAATAAGTTGAGAAGAAGACTAAATCACCCGGCTGAAGATCACTTTTGGCTACTGACGTTCCTGAAGCAAACTGGGCAAATGATGAATGGGGAAGGTTAACCCCGGCTGCCTTATAAACGTACATGACAAAACCGGAACAGTCAAAACCTTTCGGGCTGCTGCCGCCAAAAACATACGGTGAACCAACATAACTTAAGGCATAATCAACGACATCAGAATAACTTCGGCCACTGATCGAAGCACTTGAGGCGACGGTGAGGGCCCGGGCGGACGGCCCGACAGCAATAACTTCATCGACAGCCTTTTTAACTATTTTTTCGGAAATGACCTGCTGCTTGATTATTTTACCGTTTTGTTGTTCATAGCTGGTGGTTACCGATTTAAGACCTTTGCTGCCCTGGGTAATGACTTTCTTCTGCGCGTAGGCAAGGGTATAGTCTTTCTTGGTTATGGTGCTATAAGGTATCGCTTCTTCTGTCGTCTCGGTTCCTTTGCAGATAATGGTCAGAGTTTTTTTGTCGATTAAATCGTTTAATACCTGTTCCGGAGATTGAATACGGTCTAAAGATACAGTTGTCAGATTAGAAGTAACCGCTTCTTTGATAGTGGTTTCAGTAACGACATTCGTAGCGGAAGGTGCGTTAAAGTAATTTTCATATCTTTGGAGGATCGTATCAATGTCCGCAGCCGACAGTACAACCGCGACAACGGATCCATCGATCTCCAACTCATAGGCCGCATAGGACTGATTTAGTTTTGTTTCGAGATTATTTTTTTTCAGCGAATTTTGCAGATATTCCGCGTTGTTTACTGTAACGTCGTCATAGGTGACAATATAGGATCCCGAAGCAGCTTTTTTGATCAGGTCATTTCCGGTATTTTGATCGGAAACAAATCCAATTTTCTGACCATTGACTGTTACAGCAACCACATGGATCGGTTTTGCCAGATAAAAAGCAAACGATCCGATAAACAACAGAGAAATAAATAAACCACCGATTATTCGCGGTGATTTCCATGAGTTTCTCACCTTGCTCAGACATACCTGAACAAACTGTTTAAAACGCATCCCAGTTTCACCTTTCTTAGCTTACGAGGTTAGTTGACGGATTCGGACTAAAGGTTAAGCCCTACGCGTTGTTCGCGATTCACCCCATTGGAATTTAATATCCCCCGTTCCGGGAAAAACATCCCGGACTCAGCTCGTATTCAATTAATCTCTTAATTATAATAGTTTAATTAATTTATATATATTCGACGACGAAAAAAAATGTCCTGCCAAAAATAAAAATAAGAGAGGCTTCTCAGGTTAAAGAATACCTGAAAAGCCTTTTATTTGATTTTCTATGGATTGCGATATTTAAGCAAACTGGGCTGCCTATGCAACATGATGTAATATATTTATAAGTTGACGTTAGGCAAAGTGGCAAATCCTTTTTCGAGATCTTCATCTGAAGGAACATAATCCGTCATGGTTCCGGAATTATAACTCATATAGGCTGCCATATCAAAGTAGCCGGTTCCGGTTAAACCAAAAAGTATGGTTTTCTTTTCGCCGCTTTCTTTGCACTTGATAGCTTCATCAATAGCCCCCCGTATGGCATGGGCAGATTCCGGTGCAGGTAAAGTACCTTCAGAGCGAGCAAAAAGGGTAGCAGCGTCAAATACTTTGGTTTGTTCCACAGAACGCGCTGTCATATAACCGTCATGATACAATTTGGATACGATGCCGCTCATACCGTGGTAACGAAGACCTCCGGCATGATTCGGCGAGGGAATAAAGCCGGATCCCAACGTATACATCTTAATGAGAGGTGTTGTTTTTCCTGTGTCACCAAAATCATAGGCGTATCTTCCTCTGGTCAAAGACGGACAGGAGGCAGGCTCGACACCAATGAATTCGATGTTATTCTTGCCTTTAATCTTATCGCCCATAAATGGCCCGACTAAACCGCCATAATTTGATCCGCCACCGATACAGCCGATAATCATATCCGGTTGAATGTCATACTTTTCGCAGGCGGTTTTTGTTTCTTCACCAATGATGGATTGGTGAAGGAGAACATGGTCGAGTACACTGCCCAGAACATAACGGCAGTCCGGTGTTTTCACGGCTGTCTCGATTGCTTCGGAAATAGCGCAGCCTAACGAGCCGCCGGTTCCGGGGTTTTCTGATAAAATCTTTCTGCCGATTTCTGTGGTGTCGGAAGGTGAAGGTATGACTTTTCCGCCATAGGTCTCGATCACCGCCTTGCGATATGGTTTTTGTTCTGCCGAGACTTTGACCATATAGACAGTCAGCGGCAGATCATAAAAAGCACAGGCCATGGCCAGCGCAGTGCCCCATTGTCCGGCACCAGTTTCTGTGGTCAGAGCAGCTAAGCCTTGTTTTTTGGCGTAATAAACCTGAGCCGCGGCCGAATTTAACTTATGGGAGCCGGATGTATTTGTCCCTTCAAACTTATAATAGATCTCTGCAGGCGTATCCAATAATTTTTCCAAATTATACGCCCTGATCAGGGGTGAAGGACGGTACATTTTGTAAAAGTCACGAATGCCTTCGGGTATTTCGATATAGAGATCACTATTATTTAATTCCTGGGCAATCAATTCATCACAAAAAATGGGACGAAGTTCATCGGCTGTGATTGGCTGCAGTGTACCCGGATGGATAAATGGGGGAGGCAGTTCCTTCATAACAGCTTTCACGTTGTACCAGTTCTTAGGCATCTCATCTTCGGTTAAGTAAATTTTGTAGGGGATATTTGCCATACATCTTCATTCCTTTCATATTCATAGAGTTTACAATTTCATAATGGATATCCCTGCTGTTTGTATTTTCTTGTCAGTCCGGGGTGTACAATATAAAAAAGTCTTTATCCAATATTATCGGACAAAGACTTATAATCTCTGCGGTACCACCCAAATTGCGTATGCACGCCGCTCATTCGTATACTAACATATACGCTCTATAACTAACGGGTAGAGTTTCCGGCAAGCTTACTTGATTTTCAGCTGAGCCCTCATGAGGCCATTCACACAGGCCCAATACCGCAATCACACCAGCTGCGGTTCTCTGCATTGTTGGGTTATCCATGTTACTTTTCTCAATCATCGGTTTATAATTATGAATTTTCTTGATTTTATATGGAAATCATCTTTTTGTCAAGAGGGTATTATCATAATTTTGTTAGTTTTCTTAGTTTCATGATTTTCAGGATATTTCTTAATGCTTCTGGTGCGTAAATGTTCCGGTAAATAATTGCAGCTGACGCGTATTAATGGTATTTTCATAGGAAGCATAATTAATTGGGGGGGAAAGCATGCTCACTAAGATTAATGTAACGGAATTGAACCACCGCTTGAATGCATTTTGCGGCATCATGGATAGTACTTATCCGGACTGGGATACCGGGCTGATCATAAACAGGGTCAATCAATACTATTTTACGGGTACGATGCAGGATGGCCTGTTAGTTATTAAAAAAGACCGGACAGGGTATTATTTTGCCCGAAGGAGTTATGAACGGGCGAAGGATGAGTCATTATTTTTAAATATTTATCCTATGGAAAGTTACCGCGATGCGGTTAAAGTCATCGGGGCCGAATGCGGCAATACCTATTTGGAATTGGAAGTTGTTCCGGTTGCCATGCTGGAGAGACTAAAAAAATACTTTTCAATGCCAAGCATCCGTGGACTTGATCAGGAGATTTCTCTGACAAGAGCGGTAAAAAGTCCGTATGAACTGGAACGAATGATTAATTCGGGGAAATTACATAAGGAAATCCTGACGAATATTGTACCGTCTTTATTAACAGAGGGCATGAGCGAAGCGGATCTTGTTGTCGATCTTTACGCTCACATGGTAAAAATCGGGCACCATGGCGTGAGTCGCTTCGCGATGTTCCAAAACGAAATTGTCTGCGGACAAATCGGCTTTGGTGAAAGTTCGCTCTATCCTACTAATTTTGACGGCCCGGGTGGCGCTTATGGAATGTCACCGGCTGTTCCGGTCCTTGGCAGCAGAGAGCGAAAGCTGAAAAAAGGTGATTTAGTGTTTGTTGATATCGGGTTTGGTGTCGACGGGTATCATACCGATAAAACACAGGTTTATCAATTTGGTGCCAAGCCGAGTCCAGACGTTATCGCAGCTCATCGCGGTTGTATTGAAGTAGAGAATCGTCTTGCAGAGCAATTAATGCCCGGTGCCATACCCTCAGTAATTTATGCGTTGGTAATGAATAGCCTTAGCACGCAATTTCTACAGAACTTTATGGGTTACGGAAAACGACAGGTTAAATTTTTGGGTCATGGTATCGGGTTGAATGTGGATGAGTTGCCGGTGATAGCCAATGGTTTTGACTTGCCGTTACAGCAAAATATGGTCATTGCCCTTGAACCCAAAAAAGGAATCCAGAATGTCGGCATGGTCGGTGTAGAAGATACCTATACCGTCACCCCCAACGGCGGAAACTGCCTTACCGGCGGTGGCTCAGATATCATCATTGTCTAGAGAATAATTCATGGAGGACGATTGCATGGAAAAGTTGCTACAGGGAATTCTCCGATTTAAAGATAATGATTTTGAACAACACCGGGAACTTTTTGAAGCATTAGGCCGTTCTCAAAATCCGCACACCTTGTTTATTGGCTGTTCGGATTCGCGGTTGGTGCCTAACCTAATTACCAATACACTCCCGGGTGAACTATTCACAGTAAGAAATATTGCCAATATCGTTCCGCCTTATCGTCATACCGAGGAATATTTAGCGACAACATCGGCTATTGAGTATGCCGTCAATGTTTTAAACGTTGAGCATATCGTTGTTTGCGGGCATTCCAACTGCGGCGGCTGCAAAGCAATGCTCTCAGAAACCGATTTGGCGGGTCTGCCGCATACTCAAAAATGGCTTGAACTT
The DNA here is from genome assembly GCF_024972775.1 of Dehalobacter sp. DCM. NCBI lineage: Bacteria > Bacillati > Bacillota > Clostridia > Eubacteriales > Desulfitobacteriaceae > Dehalobacter > Dehalobacter sp. DCM. The sequence continues at coordinate 2,267,308 of NZ_CP092282.1, forward strand.
GCCGGAAACATCAAAGAAACAGTATTTGCAGAGGTCCCCGAAACGGAAAAAGGAAAACGGGAATGGATGGCTGAACAGTTAAATATTGTGGAGCAATTGAAGCATTTGCTGACGTATCCGTTTATTAAAGAAAAGGTCATGCGGCACGAACTTTCTATTGAAGGCTGGTATTATTTGATTGAAACCGGAGAAGTATTTATCTATGATCGTACCGTCGGAGAATTTGTATTGCATTATTAGGAGGTATAACAATGGACGTCATCCCGACGAATGCAAAAAACGGACACAGGAAATGGCAGGGGCTCATATGGAACTGCTTGGGGTTGCTCGGGAGGATCAAGAAGGAAGAAAGAAAATGACGGAAAGAAACCTGAATTTCTTTGGCGCTCCGGCTGTTATGTTTCTGTGCATGGACATAAGGTTATCACAATGGTCCCATTATGATCTAGGTGCTTTTTCCCAGAGCCTGATGCTGGCAGCACAGCATTACGGTTTAAATACGATACCTGCCATAATGATGGCGGTGTATCCCGATGTGATCCGGGAGGAGTTAGCGATACCCGATAATTATCTTATTGCCATTGCTATTGCCCTGGGATATGCTGAAAAGGACGATCTTCAGAATCAATTCTATACTACCAGAAAGCCATTGGATGAATTCGTCAGGATAAAAGGGATTTAAAAATGTAATGACAGAAATTTATAAGGATATTTTTGAAATAGTGGCTGTTTTTTGATACAATCAAAGTGAAATCATCGGGGGAGGAATTGACTAATGCCAGACTGGAATCCACAAGCCTATTTGAAATTTGAAACGGAAAGGTCAAAACCGGCGCGTGATCTGGTCAGCCGTGTTTACCTTGAACAGCCTCAAACTGTCCTCGATGTGGGTTGCGGCCCTGGCAACAGTACCCGAATTTTAGCAGAGAGATGGCCGGCTGCGGCAATTACAGCCATAGACAATTCGCCCTCTATGCTGGAAATTGCCAAAACAACGAATTCCTCTGTACAATGGCTGCTGAGGGATGCCGGAGAGGATATTTCTCATTTAGGCCAGTTTGATCTCATATTTTCCAATGCGGTCTTTCAGTGGATCCCGAATAATGACATTCTTATCCCAAGATTATTTTCCATGGTTAAACCACACGGCGTATTAGCGGCTCAGGTTCCATTTGTCGATGAGATGCTGATCCACCAACTGCTAATGGATCTCGTATCCTCACCAAAATGGTCCGGATACTTTGATAACGTCAGAATACCGTATAAGGTTCATACACCGGAATACTATTATGACGTACTATGTGAGTTAACGGAGAATATAGAATTGTGGGAAACCCGGTATTACCATTTAATGGACAGTTATGAAGATATCCTTGACCTTTATCGGAGTACCGGCTTAAGACCTTATCTGGATTGTCTGCAGGAAGAAGCACAGCAGCATGAATTTGAAAATGATTTAATGGAAGAAATTCTAAAGTATTATACCGCCACCAAAGACGGCAAGATTCTCTTTACCTTTGATCGCGTATTCTTTACCGCTACACGATAAACTATCTTATGCATCACGCATGAAACGACGTTAAGGAGGAACTTCAATGGATGTCAAAGATCAGGTTTTAAAAGCAATGCTTGAGGCGGGAAAACCAGTCAGTGCAGGGGATATTGAAAAAATACTGGGCATCGATCGCAAAGAAATTGATAAAGCCTTCAACGCTTTAAAAAAGGAAGAAGCCATCATTTCCCCGGTAAGATGCAAATGGGAACCGGTAAGAAAATAAGCGGATAACATTTGACGGATTATATCATCGAGCATACAATCCATGAGAAATTAAGCCAAATCGTCAAATAGCGAATTTGGCTTTTTTATATCTTAAGAACATTATTCTTTAGATGGCATGCATAAATGATTCTCAATAAGCATCATTACCTCATCCGATACGCATAATTAATTCATCGATAATAAATAGCTTAATTTGCAGCGGATTTACTTTAATGGAATAAAGACAATAGGGATAATAGAATAATAGGAGGTTGTGCGATGTCCGTAATCTATTTGGCCGGCGGTTGTTTTTGGGGAACCGAAAAATACCTTGCTTCTATTCGCGGTGTTCTAGCGACGCAAGTAGGCTATGCAAACGGAAAAACTGCTAACCCTACCTATGACGATGTCTGTTACCGGGATACAGGGCATGCCGAAACTGTGCATGTCGAATATGACCCAAGCATTATTCCGCTTGAATTTCTCTTAGAATTATTCTACAGTGTGATTGACCCTGTCTCGGTTAATAAACAGGGGGGCGACAGCGGGATTCAGTATCGTACGGGTATCTATTACACGGATGATGCGGATCTTCCGGTGATTGCGCGTTCAATAGCAAAACTACAAAATCGTTATAGCCAGACGATTGCCATTGAGGTCAAACCACTGGATAATTTTTGGCCTGCCGAGGATTATCATCAGAAATATCTCGATAAAAATCCCCAAGGTTATTGCCATATCCGAAAGGAAAAGTTTATGAATGCCGCTGCCGCCCGGGTAGACCCAAGTCAGTATCCTGTTCCAAATCCGGGTGAACTTGCTCGGCGATTGACCGGGACACAATATGACGTAACCCAAAATAACGCCACGGAACCGCCGTTTCGCAATGAATTCTGGAATGATTTTCGTGAAGGGATTTATGTTGACATAACCACGGGTGAGCCGCTTTTTATTTCCACGGATAAGTTTGAATCGGGGTGTGGCTGGCCGAGTTTCACTAAACCCGTTGACCCCAATGTCATTAAGGAATTAACCGATACGTCTCATGGCATGCACCGTACAGAGGTACGAAGCCGGGTGGGCAATGCTCATCTCGGTCATGTTTTCCCGGACGGACCTGAAGCGTCCGGCGGCATGCGTTATTGCATTAATAGTGCGGCCTTACGCTTTATTCCTAAAGAAGAGATGGCCCTGCAGGGTTACGGGGATTTCCTAGAGCTTCTCTAGTGGATTGATTCTTTCAATAACGTGTGATGATAGTCAAAATACTCAGCATCAAGAAATTAATGTTCAATGCGGACGCTGCACAAAATATTGCCCCATGAGTCTTAATGTCCAAGCAATGGCTGTTAAAGGAAACATGGATCATCACGAGTGTGTTCTGTGCGGCGAATGTGTTGATAACTGCAATAAGAAAGTACTGCGCTTCGCCTGGAAGAGTAAAAAATAATAAATTGTATTTGAAAAAAGCCGTTGTCCATGCGTGATAGAATACAAGGACAACGGCTGACACTTACTATTTAGGGTTACTTTTAATAATGCGGTTTACCTTTAATTTTACGGTATACCTATGGGTTTGGTATTAATCTTAAAACGTCACCGTTCTGGGTTCAGCAGTAAAAGAGGAGAAGACAGCAGTAGCGTCTTTCAGATAAAGAACTTCGCAATTACCATCGTCTGCAGCGTATAAACCTTTCAGACTAGGGTAAGCGTCGAGCATATGCTCTCTGGCTTCCACCCGATCATCCCGGACAGCTGTAGCAGCAACGCGGATCCAGGAGCCATCGTTTTTCATTGCGGTGATTTCAATTTTTGGATTAGCTTGCATCTGAGCAAACACATTTTTGACGTTGCCGGTCTGGATATAAAGTTTGCCTTCGAATTCATCAATCGTGCCAAAAGGACGGACTCTCGCCTGGTCGCCATCGATCGTTGCTAGATAATAAGTACCACAATCCTTTAAATACTGATAGACTTCTTTCATTTGTCGTTCCCTCCAATTTGTTAGAGATAAAAATAGTTTGATATTAAATTATTTTACACCTTTGTTATCAAAATGCAAGTAGTTATCTATTCTCGATCTGCCAGTCAATGGGTTCCTTACCGATGGATATCAGATAGCCATTTGCTTTAGAAAAAGGTCTGCTGCCAAAAAAACCGGCATGAGCGGACAACGGACTGGGATGGACGGATTTTATGATATAATGCCTGGATGTGGTGATAAGACTTTGTTTGCTTTGCGCATTTTTGCCCCAGAGAATAAAGACAACCGGGTCTTCCCGTTCGTTTAACAGTGCGATAATGCGATCGGTGAATTTCTCCCAGCCAATCCGGCTATGCGAATTGGCTTGACCGGCTCGAACCGTCAGTGAGGTATTCAGCAAAAGTACGCCCTGATCGGCCCATTTTTTTAAATAGCCGTTATTGGGGATATAACACCCCACATCATCATGAAGTTCCTTAAATATATTGACAAGGGAAGGCGGTGCCGGGATACCCGCTTGGACTGAAAAGCTTAACCCATGGGCCTGGTTTGGGCCGTGATACGGATCCTGACCCAAGATGACCACTTTGACATCCTTAAAGGCAGTATAGTGGAGCGCATTGTAGATATCATACATATTGGGATAGATGACATTTAGACGGTATTCACTGATCAGATACTCTCTTAATTTTAAATAGTAATCCTTCTTAAATTCTTCACAAAGAAGGTCATTCCAATCATTTTTTAAAATCGGCATATGATAATCACCCCGTCTCATTATAGCATTGTTTCAGTCCATTGTTGATGCCGTATCGTTTTTAACACGCCTTTCTTGCTTTTGGTGAAAGGATAATGCAATAAAACAGAGAATACTAGGTGTTACAGATACTAGTACATCATTCTTTAAATACCATGACAGAAGGATGTAATAATCTGGGCTGGGTCTGCATGCCACATTCCGCTTTCGGCAGATAGCGCCCTCCGTGGATTTTCATTAAGGAAGTTAAAATTTTTTTGCCCTCCTTGGCGAATTGCAATCGTTAACAGGAAGTTCAAATTCTATTACCATCCGTGGTGAATTTGAACTTAGGACCATCCATGGTCCGTCATCCATGGACCGTTGCGCTACGCAATCCGTGCTCCGCTTGTCGCCGGAACTGTGGCACGCAGACCTGATTTGAGGTGTAAAGAAAATTCTAGAATGATGTACTAGGTACAACGTCGATCTTACAATAGATAACCAGCATATTTGTACGGAGACAATCCATGCTATCAACACATCCCAGATCATGAATAATGACGTAAAAATTACATAAAGGACGGTTACTATGATGATGGAAAATCACTATGCAAAACGGATATCAAATCTTAAGGCCTCTGAAATACGCGAAATCTTGAAGATTACTGAACGCCCGGAGGTCATCTCCTTTGCCGGCGGACTTCCGGCACCGGAATCATTCCCTGTGGATGAAATCAAAGAAATAAGCCGCATCGTCCTGGAAGAGGAAGGAACCGCAGCTTTACAGTATACGACGACTGAAGGATTCGATCCGCTGCGAAATTGGATTGCCGATCGGATGAATACGCGTTGGGGCACGCAGTTTTCCAAAGACAATATCCTGCTCACCAATGGGTCGCAGCAAGCGCTTGATTTATCCGGAAAGGTATTTCTGGATGAAGGCGATGTGGTGCTCTGTGAAAGCCCGACATACCTCGCCGCGATCAGTGCTTTGCGTGCTTACAGCTGTCGATTTGTCGAAGTCCCGACGGATGATAACGGCATGATACCCACTGCTTTGGAAAGGATACTCGAAACAACGGATCGGGTGAAAATGATCTATGTGATTCCGGATTTCCAGAATCCCACAGGCAGAACATGGAGCCTTGAACGCAGAGAAAAATTAGTCCGATTGGCAGAGGAACACAATGTAATTGTCATCGAAGATAATCCTTATGGTGAATTACGGTTTGAAGGTGAGATGCTGCCATCCTTACAGGTATTTGATCAGACAGGGAGTATCCTTAGCCTGGGCACCTTTTCCAAAATATTTTGTCCCGGCTTCCGTATCGGGTGGATCCTCGGCGACCCGGACGTCATTAAAAAGTATGTTTTGGTGAAACAAGGTGCAGACCTTCAATGCAATACATTGGCGCAGAGAGTTATTGCTAAATATTTGGATATGTATAACATTGATGACCATATCGCTAAGATACGCGATGTTTATAAAAAGCGCCGTGATTTAACAGTCAAATTAATGGATGATCTTTTCCCCGATAATGTGACATATACCCGGCCGGAAGGTGGTTTGTTTGCCTGGGTTGAACTGCCAGCTGCCATTAATGCCCGTGATGTCCTGGAGAAAGCGCTGGAAAAGAATATCGCCTTTGTTCCAGGCGGGTCATTTTTCCCAAACGGCGGCAAAGAAAACACCTTTCGAATCAACTTCTCCAACATGCCGGAAGAGCGGATCAAAGAAGGATTAGTCACGCTCGCCTCTGTCCTGCGTGAATTTTGTCTGAAGACGCATTAATTGGTTAGATGCATTTGAGGCGATACATTAAACTTTTCCTTCAGCTTGCCGGAGGATTTATTCAATCCAACCGCCTCACTTTTTTCCGTTTAATAATTGCCAGAAACAAAAGTCCAAGGGGGATAACGAGCTCAAAGAGAAAGGCTACTGGGGGCCAAAAAATATTAATAAACGGGGCAACTTGAAAAGGAGTTTTGAATAAATAATTTGGCAAAAAAACCTGCATTATCCCTACAATGAGGATAACAATTCTTTTGTCTCTTAAAGAAAAAAGTTTAACGAGCGCGAAACATTCAACATAGTACAATACAGCAATTTTGACAACAAGCCCGGATACCCAAATGAAAATAACAAAATATTCCAAGCGTTGTATACCAAGAATTTTAATGGCTTTTGCCAAGTGAAGAAAAGGATAGGCCAGACTCCGGGTTTGTTCAGGTCCAAATACTGCAACGGTAATGGCCGTAATTAAGGTGATAAATAATCCAGCAGCTACAATACTATAACAGCCTTTTTTAAGAACCTCTTGTGGTTTGTTTACCAGGGGCATAAGAAATACAAGTATAATAATCTCTCCGAAAAAAACTGAGGGAACAAGTGAACCGCGCAACACGGCCGAAACACCTTTATCAAATAAGGGGAGCAATTGGCTGAAATCAGCGTTAAGTATAGGAAAAATAACTAAAAAAGATAATGCAAACACTGCTATCGGCAGGATAAACTGAGCCATACGGGCGATAACTTCAATTTCTTTAGAGACAGCATAAGCCCCCATGAGAGTAAGAAAAAAATAAAAAACGATAGTCGGCGTTTCCGGCATGAGGTTTACTGTGATAAAACTCGTAAACAACCTGCTAACAAATATGCTTAATGCCATAAAAAAAACGACATAAGCGAAACTTAAAATTTTTCCTAAAGTTTTCCCTAGAAGAATTTCGGAATACTGTGACAGCGTTTTGCGGGGGAATCGCATCCCTAAATTGTAAATGATTCCGAGCTCAATCAGGCCTACTATCATAGAGAGTACTATGGATATCCAGGCGGATTCTCCTGCTTTATCCGCTGTAATTTCGGAGGTTATCATGAGAGCTGTTATTACCAGGAAAATAAACAGCAGGGTAGCAATTTGGGTTCCGGATATTTTTTGCGATGCTATGATGTTCTTCCCCCTTTCTTTGACCTAATTTTACTTTCCTATTTCTAGATTTTTTAATAACTTTCCACCACCCATGACTTTGGCCTTGACAATCACTTCGACATCCGATTTCACAAAAGCTTCCCGCCACTCTGGACCCAAGGTTTTCCAAAACTTTGGATTTTTTTGATGAAGCACTTCGGAAAAGCCCAAATAGTCAGCCTTATTGTCTTTCGCTTTTTCGATTGTTGCTTCTGCCAGTTTCTTAATTTTATCGCTAATCACTGCTTCCAGCGGTTTTGCGCTCTGGGGACTTAGTTCAACACCTGCGTTGTCATCAATTTCACCCACAACTTTGATGGTAACACGGTAGAAGACTTTATCGCCCTCTACTTTCGGTTCAATTTTGCAATCGGATTTGCCGATATAATACGAAAATGTTTTGTTATCTGTTTCAACGGGGAGGGATATTTGGCTTTTTCTTAACTTTTGGGTTAGCAGTAAATAGCCCCGTACCTGATCATCGTTTAGCCAGTCGATCAATTTACCTGCCCGAAAAACACCGATTCCATCCATGATATTTGCTTCCACGGCTGGTTCATCTTCGGGGCTATTGTTACCGGCATCATAGGATATTGTCTTAACTTCCCCCAATACAGCGTCCCGGTCAGGGCTTACGAGCCATGAGGTTAATTCATATAAATAGACCCCAACGGATTTACCTGAGGCAGTTGCTTTGTATTCCGTAAATTCCGTCAATTGTTGGGAAAGAAGTCGGTTCACCGTTCCTGGTTTTTTCAACATATCTTGGGCTTCCCCTTTGGTCACCGTCATGATATTTAGCGGTCGGGTTTGAAAATACCGATTTAAATTTTCGATAATCTCACCCAGTTTTTCTTTGGCGGCTTCTTCACCGAAAATATAACCGCTAATATACCCATAAAATGGTGTCCGCGCAAGTTTGTTGGCGTAATCGACAATGGCTGTCTGCTGGGTGGGGCCTTGACCAATGATAAATATTTCTTTATTTGCTTGGGAAGCGGATTGATCCCCTTGTCCTTGGGTACCTTGAACATCTAAGATCAAACTCGATACTGTCCATACTTCTTTGCCGTTTACCTTCGCATAATCCATTCCGGTGAGGGTGACAAAGGCCAAATTTTCAACTTCTTTTCTGCTCCAGCATCCGGAACAAAGAATTAGTGGTATCAGCACGAGACACAGGATCTTAACCTTAAAGGAGTTATTCAATTCAACCGCCTCACTTTCTTTCCTTTGATTACCGCCAGCAATAAAAGCAGAAGGGGGATGGCCAGCTCAAAAAGAAGCGCAAAAGGGGCCCAATAGGTTGCGAAAAACATGCCTGACTCAAAAGAGTTCTTGAACATATAATTGGGTACAATAACCTGCAATATCCCTAAGATCATCATGACCAGTTTTTTGTCTTTTAAGGCAAGAACTTTGACAATCGTAAAACACTCGATATAGTACAATACGGCAATTTTAACAACAATACCGGAAACCCAAATAAAAATGACAAAGTATTCTAAACGTTGAATACCCATCACTTTAATGGATTTTGCTAGGTGTAGAAAAGGAAATAATAAAATCTGCGTCTGTTCCGGCCCAAATACGGCAATGGTAACGGTTGTAACGGCTGTAAGAAAAAATCCTGCAGTCAAAAGACCGTAGGCTCCATTTTTGAAAACCTCTTGGGGTTTGTTGGTCATGGGCAGGAGAAATGTGAGCACGGCAAGTTCACCGAATAAAGCGGCCGGCAAAATCACTCCGCTTAAAACTGCGGGAATTCCTTTGTCAAAAAACGGGAGTAATTGGCTGAAATCAGCGTTAAATAAGGGAAACAGAATCAAGAAAGACAACCCCAAAAGACCCAGGGGTAATACAAACTGAGCGATACGGGCGATAACTTCCAATCCTTGAAATACAGCATAAGCAGCTAACAGCGTGAGGAAAAAATTAAAGACGATTCTTGGCGTTTCCGGCATCAGGTGTATCGTGATAAAATCAGTAAAAGCACTGACAACAAAAAAACTCATGAAAATTAAAAACGCGATATAGCCAAAGCTCAGCATTTTCCCCAAAATCTTTCCGAGGAGTATTTCAGAATACTGGGTCAGAGTTTTTTGAGGAAAACGCATCCCCAAATTGTAGACGATCCCCAGCTCAACAAGTCCTACCATAACCGAGAGTAAAACAGATATCCAGGCCGATTCATTGGCTTTATTCGCTGCGAATCCGGGAATCGACAGGACAGCCGTAACGACCAGGAAGATAATCAGTATGGTAGTGATTTGGGTTCCGGATATTTTTTGCAATGCTATGAATTTCTTCCCCCTTTCTTTGGCTTGACTGGTCCTTGATTCTTGCTTTTTTTAGATGTGACAGTGCGATAAGCTTTGGGTTGGGCATACATTGCCCACCATGGGACCCGGAGTAGAATATCCCGGAAATCCTGCATACTTAAAGGCGCAAAAGGGGATAAATAGGGAACGCCAAAGGATCGTAAGCTGCAGAGATGGATCAATATCCCCATTAAACCGAACATAATCCCAATACCACCGAGAAAGCTCGCTAAAAAGATCAATAAAAAACGCAGCAGCCGCAGCGAATAGCCAGCATCATAATTTGGAATGGTAAAAGATGCAATCGCCGTCGTAGCGACCACAATCACCGAAATCGGGGATACAAGACCGGCATTCACTGCAGCCTGGCCGATAACCAAACCGCCGACGGTACTGATCGCTTGACCAATGGTCTTTGGTAAACGGACGCCGGCTTCACGCAAAACTTCGAAAACAAATTCGATTAAAAGAATTTCTAAGGAAATGGGAAGGGGTAAACCTTGTCGTGATCCCGCCACTGAACTCACTAACTGAGGAGGCAGCAGTTCCTGGTGGAAAGAGAAAGCGGCGACGGTTACGGCCGGCAGCAGTAAAGCCATATTTAAGGATATGAACCGCAGAATCCGGGTTAAGGTCGCGAATATGGCGTTGTGATAGTAATCTTCCGCAGCCTGAAGCATGGTAACGAAGGTAGCCGGAACGATCAGCTGCATCGGCGTATTATCGATTAAAATGACAATCCTTCCCTCCAGCAGGGAAGCAGCAGCTTTATCGGGACGCTCCGTATATTGGATGAGTGGGAATAAAGAATAGCGCTCATCCATAATTAATTCTTCAATATAATTGCCTTCCAAGATACTGTCAGTATCAATTCTGCCTAGTCTCTGGCGTACTTCCTGCAATAATGGGTCATTGCTTACCCCTTCAATATAACAAACGGCAAGTTTCGTATGGGTTAGTCTCCCGGCTTCTAGCATTTCAAACTTTAGCTTGCTGGTTTTTAATCGCCGACGCATCAAACTCATATTCACATCGATGGATTCAATAAAGCCGTCTTTAGGCCCACGGACACCCGGCTCAGTATCAGATTCGATGATGGATCGGTTTTCACCACCGCGTACACCTGCGGCCAGGGCAGACGAAGAACCTTCTATCAATAAAACCGCTTTTCCAGCAAATATTTGGTTTTCAATTTCATCAAGATAAGAAATTGTTTGGGTATCTGCAATCGTCATCAGGCGCTTTAAGACAATTTGGACAATATTCTCTTTGTGGTTTTTCACCAGAGACTGTAATTCCTGGGAATCCGACAGAATCGCTCCCAGTACATGCTGATTAATTGTCTCATAGTCGGTGACGGTAGAAGCATAGATGATAAAAGCCCGGGTCGGAGAATCTGTGCCGATCAGAAATTCGTGAAACTGGATATCTGCGCACCGAATAAAAGCCTGCCGCAGAACGCGCAGATTGTCATCATAGTTTTTTGATACCGGTTGTTTTTTTGCAGGCTGGGCAGCACCGGTATTTTCATGCTGATTTCCATTTCCACTTCTATTTTCATTTGTCTTTTTGGCTTTGTCTTTAAGTTTCTTAAATAATATTTTTTTTAACATATTCCTCTGCCTCTTTTGGTCCCGTTTATTAATATTTTCCAAATCGGATGTGTATTATGAATTTTATTTTTCTGTATTTCGTTTTTTCTTACCCCGGATTGACAAATCACGAAACTGATCATATAATTTCTAAGACTACCTAACGTTAGGTAGGCATTAGTATCCTGAATAAGGAGGTTTCGATGGAAACTAAAAAGAAATTGATGCATTCCGCATTTCGTTTATTTGCAGATAAGGGCACCGAATTTTCTTTGACGGAGGTTGCCTGTGAAGTGGGGATCCAAAAAGCCTCGATCTATGCACATTTTGCCAGTAAAGAAGAGTTGCTGTATGCGGTGATCAACCAGGAAATCAATCAGTACTTTCTCGAGATTAATGCGCAATGCCGTGATTTAGAGAGTATGTATCATATGATTTTGAATTATTACGAACAATCACAGACGAAACTCTATTTCTGGAAGAGGCTTTTATTATTTCCGCCTAAAGTATTTGAAGAAACATTAGTAACGAAAATTCAGGTGTTATCGGATGAACGTTTTGAGCTTGTCAAAGATATTCTCCGCACCAATATGGAACAGGGGATTATTGGTGTTCAGGATCCTGAAACAATAGCCATTTCCTTTATGGCAATGGTTCATGGCATCCTTTCCAGTATGATCATCTATCGGCCGGAAAATGTGACGATTCATTTAGAAACCATTTGGGAGATTTTCTGGAAAGGCATTAGCGAGCCTGACCATGCTTAATTGAACCTCTAAAGTTGTTAGTACAACGTATTAGAAATAACGACTCAAAAGAATATCCTATTAAACCACTAAATCTTCTACATTTGAAAATGGAGGTTTATTCGCTTCATGTCATTCAATCTGTCAGCATACGCCGTATTATTTTTGCAACTATCGCTTATGCTCTATCTCTTAGGGGCAGCCACAGCTCTCATCGCGATGTTTAAAAGGGAACAAAAAGCTGCGAATGGTCTTGTGAATTTATTCTGTATAGCGGCCTCGGTGTTAACGGCGGTTGCTTCTGTCAGCATCATCCTCAATCGAACTGGAAAGTTAATCATTTTTGATTGGCAATCTGTGCTGCCTTTTATTAATTTGCAGATCAGTATCGATAATTTGTCGGCACTTTTTTTGCTGGCATTGTCCGTTTTGGTTTTTTGTGTATCAATATATTCGATTAGCTATATTGATCACTACCGCGGAAAACGGAATATCGGATTGTTTTATCTGCTTTATGTCCTATTCATCGTGACGATGTTTCTAGTACTAACAGCGTCAAACGCGGTTATATTCTATATGTCCTGGGAGGCAATGTCGCTTCTGTCCTATTTTTTGGTTGTCTTTGAAACAGAAAAAGAAGAAAACCAGAAAGCCGGTACCCTCTACATCGTGATGACGCATCTGGCAACGGCCTTGCTGCTCGTTGGCATTGCTATCATTTACAACTATACGCAATCCTTCGAAATCATGAACACGTCAACAGCGGGTGCTATTCCGACAGCGGCAAAGAATGCAGCTTTTCTGTTATTTCTTGTAGGCTTTGGAACCAAAGCCGGTGTCATTCCGTTTCATATCTGGCTCCCCTATGCGCACCCGGCAGCACCCAGCAATGTATCCGCGCTGATGTCCGGAATCATGATCAAAACGGCGATTTATGGTCTCATTCGGTTTGTTCTATGCTTGCTCGGAATAGAAAATACCTGGTGGGGTGTTCTTATCCTTGTTCTGGGTATCATCTCTGCGGTACTCGGAGTGGCTTATGCTTTAATGGAACATAACATCAAACGCCTGCTTGCTTTTCACAGTGTGGAAAATATCGGCATCATTCTGATCGGACTGGGTGTTTCCTATATCGCTTTGGCACAACATAACGCCATGATAGGTGGTTTTGCCCTGATTGCGGCATTGCTGCATACCGTGAATCATGCGCTGTTCAAAGGGGGTCTCTTCCTTGGCGCCGGCGCAATTCAATACGCCGTACATACAAAAGATATTGAGAAACTGGGCGGCCTTTTAAAACGGATGCCGGTGACAGGCTTGCTTATCCTTTGTTTTTCCTTAGCCATATCGGCTATTGTCCCGTTTAATGGATTCATTAGCGAATGGCTTACCTTTCAGTCGTTGTTTGCCAATATCGTGCCGGGACAGATCGGACTCAATTTCTTGTCGATCGTCGCTGTTGCAGCCTTAGCCTTAACTGGGGCTTTAGCAGCCGCTTGTTTTGTTAAACTGTTCAGTATTTCTTTTCTCGGACTTCCCAGAAGTGAAGAGGCGTCAAGCGCCAGCGAAGTACCGAAAACCATGACAGCCGGAATGGCTGTTCTTGCGGTCATCTGCTTTGGTATCGGTTTATTTCCAATGATCATCATACGCATATTGGATCCTGTAGTGGTCAGCCTTGGGGGAGGGTCCATATTCGGCCAACTGCAGGGCGGCTTCATCATGGCGTATTATCCCTTAACGGTTCAAGCAGGCAGCATTTCACCCATCGCTTTACTGCTCGCCTTGGGGGGAATCTTTCTGTTAACGCTTGGTGTTTTGCGAATCGTCGGCGGCAAATATGTTGAACGAAAATATGGTACCTGGGACTGCGGCTTTGACGCATTAAACGCGCGCATGCAGTACACCGCCACCGGTTTTTCCAAACCGATCAAAATCGTATTTCGGATACTCTTTCGCCCCACGAGGAAAACCCTGCTGGAAGGGGACTCTTTCTATTATCCGGATTCAATCGAATATACAACAACAGTTGCTTCCATATTCGAAGACTACCTTTATCACCCGGTCATTAAACTGTTTGAACGGTTCTCCAAAAGAACCAAATTCCGTATTCAAACCGGCAGTATTCACAGTTATTTGTTATATATTTTTGTGGCGGTTTTAGTGTTGATGCTCTATAACCGATTCGCTTAATTAATCTAAAGAGGCAGGAACGATGGATACAATTATTTACATTATTATTCAATTAGGTGTTGTTCTATTAATTGCTCCGTTGATTAACGGTGTGATCAAAAAAGTGAAGGCATTAAGTCAGAAACGAAAAGGCGCACCTCTTCTGCAAATGTACTTTGATCTCTATAAACTCATGAAAAAATCGTCGGTTGTTTCGGACGTTTCTTCATGGATTTACAAAGCCACGCCGTACATTGTTTTTGGGACGGCGATTGCCGCGGCGCTGCTTGTTCCTGTATCGACAACCATCCTGTCGTCCATAAGCATTCCCGGTGATTTCATTATGCTGGTGTCGATTTTTGCTTTGGGACGTTTTTTTATGATGGCTGCCGCACTGGATACCGCCAGCACCTTTGGCGGAATGGGAAGCAGCAGGGAAGCGATGATATCCTCACTCATCGAACCATCGATGATGGTTTCGCTTTTTGCCATCGGGATCATCGCCCAAACGACATCGCTGCCTTTGATTATGCTTAAGGTCCAGACGATGGCTTTTCCTTTGGTTCATCCGGTCTATATGATGGTTGGGCTGGCTCTGCTGATAATTATTATCGCTGAGACCGCGCGAATACCGGTGGATGATCCGTCAACTCATCTGGAATTAACCATGGTCCATGAAGCAATGATACTCGAATATTCCGGAAGGCATTTAGCGTTAATGGAATATGCTGCTTCGGTCAAACAACTTGTCCTTATAACCCTGTTTGTGAATATTTTAATGCCGCATGATCAATGGATTGGTGCAGGGATCGCGGCTATCGGACTGTCTCTGCTTATTTATCTCTTCAAGGTCATTTTCATGGCCTTGGTCATTGCCGTATTTGAGGTGAATACAGTGAAATTTAAGCTGTTCAGTATCCCCAACCTCGCGGCATTAGCCTTCATTTTAGCCTTTTTAGGGATTTTGCAATTTTTCATTCTGGGAGGTAATCATGTCTGATTTCGCGGCGGTGAGTGATTTAGCCGTTGGTTCAAAGATTCTAGAAACGCTGTCTGTTTTGATTTTGCTATCGGCATTTTTGCTGATGGCGAATAAGCGAATCAATTCGTATATCAAATCTTTCCGACTGCAGTCCTTCCTGATTGCTTTGACAGCCGGCATCATGGGAATACGAAGCCTCTTCAATGAGGGGCGCTGGGATATTTTGATTGTCTGTGTCCTGATCATCGCGCTCAAAGTCATCCTCATTCCCGCCCGTTTAAGTAAGACGTACGCTAATGTCCGGTACAAGGTAGAAAAAGATTTTATCTGGAATATTCCGATCCTCATTTTAGTCTGCTGCGGGTTGGTGGTATTCTCTTATTTCACCTTGGCGGGGGTGGAGGGCATCAGCGGGGAGAGCTCGAATCTGCAGCTGGTCAATTCGGTTTCGGTGATCTGGATTGGGCTGTTCTTTATGATCAGCCGGAAGAAGGCGATTGGACAAATCATCGGCTTTCTGGTCATAGAGAACGGACTCTATATCACAGCCATGCTGGTGACGCACGGCATGCCGTTTATCGTTGATCTCGGCATCTTCATTGACCTTCTGACCTTTGTCATGATTATGGGCCTGATAACCTTTCGGCTCAATGACCAGTTTGATTCCATCGATACCGATCAGTTGAAGAATTTGAAAGGATAATAGACTGCCATGGGTTTTTTACTCTATATCATACCGGTAATCGCCGTCATCATCTTTTTTCTGGTTAAGGAGAACCATTATCGGCATGCCGTGAGTGTAGCCTCCTCCATCCTGCTTGCTGTGTGTGCTGGGGCATTGACATTCCGCGTGATTGTCAACGGCGTCGTAATCTATCCTATGCTGGGCGGATTCTTTTATCTCGATGCATTAAGCATGGTCATTCTGGATATGGTCATTATCATTGCCTTTATGGCCGCTGTCTTTTCTGTAGGCTATTTAAATGAAGAAAAACGCCATGGTCAATTAACGGACAAGAAAATAAGGCTGTACTATATTCTGATGTATGGCTTTGTTTTAACCATGATTTTGGCATTGACCGTCAAGAATATGGGGCTGATGTGGATCGCCATTGAAGCAACGACCTTAGCCTCCGCGTTTTTAGTTGGCTTTAACAGTGATAAGCATGCGCTGGAAGCAGCATTTAAATATGTTATTATCTGCTCCGTTGGTATTGCCATGGCTTTGCTTGGGATTATCCTTCTGCATTGGTCGTCTACAGGCGTGCTTACCGACGCATCCTATTTAGACTGGACGGCGTTATCTGCTCATGCCGGAGCTTTGAAAAGTGCCGTCTTGCGGCTGGCATTTATCTTCATCTTAATTGGCTTTGGTACAAAGGCCGGATTAGTTCCCATGCATACCTGGCTGCCGGATGCCCACAGTCAGGCACCGTCACCCATCAGCGCTTTGCTTTCCGGTGTTCTTCTTAACAGTGCGATGTATGGGATCATTCGCACAACCGCCATCGTGAATCGTAATTTGGGCAGTAACGATTTCACCGGCAGGCTTCTGATTGGAATCGGTATTTTGTCGATAGCAACAGCCGCCTTGTTTATACTGACCCAGAAGGATTACAAGCGTCTCCTGGCTTATTCAAGTATTGAGCATATGGGTATCATTGCAGTCGCCTTCGGCCTGTTTACGCCGCTTTCTATTTTCGGAGGGCTGCTGCATATGATCAACCATTCCTTTACCAAATCGTTGTTGTTTTTATCCGCCGGGAATATCATGCAGAAATATGATTCGAAGCAGATTTATAAAATAAGAGGCGTACTCAAAACACTGCCGGTTAGCGGCCCGGCCTTTTTGCTCGGTTTATTTGCCATAACCGGCACACCACCTTTCAGTATCTTTACCAGCGAGTTCTGTATTATCAGTGCGATCTTTAAAGAGAGCACAGGGTGGGTATATACCGGTATGCGTCTGGGAATGGGTATTGCTTTCATTCTACTTTTAGGGTTGGTATTTGCCGGTGTCGCCGTGACATTATTCCGGATGTTTTATGGCTCAGATACCAATTCCCTATATCCAGCCGTAAAGGACATTTCTATTGCGGATCGGTTAGAGCAATCGGAACCATCGGAACCATCAGAAACAGCCGATAAGTATTTAGGCAACAGCTCAGCGGCTGCTGTTAAACCCGGTGAAACCAATAAGGCTGGGGCTCTATGCCTGATTATTTTGCTTATAACCATACTTATCAGCGGCATCTATCTTCCGCCTGGCATCAGAGAGTTGTTATTACAGGCGCGGAACATCGTAATGGGCCTTTGATGATGGAAGAAGGGGTTAAGAAATGGTGACGACGATGAATACGTTAAATACTAATATCAACCTATCCAACCTAAAAGAGACACTGACAGACACATTCTCGGCAGTGGAACTGCCAAATGGGTGTATAAAGTCTGAAAATAACACGGACAGCTTAGGTATGCAAGCGAAAGCTGTCACGGATAACATCCTTTATTTTAGGGTAGAATCCGATCGCATCGAACCCATTTGCACGTATATCCACAAAGAATGGGGATATCAACTGGTCTTAATGTTTGCCAATGATGAAAACGAGGATGAATTAGGGACAGATTTGGGATACGGTCTCTATTACGTCTTTGCCGAT
Organism: Dehalobacter sp. DCM; assembly: GCF_024972775.1. Classification (NCBI taxonomy): domain Bacteria; kingdom Bacillati; phylum Bacillota; class Clostridia; order Eubacteriales; family Desulfitobacteriaceae; genus Dehalobacter; species Dehalobacter sp. DCM. The sequence continues at coordinate 2,285,232 of NZ_CP092282.1, forward strand.
AAAGAATATCGGATTCTGGTGACGATTAAAACGGTGATTGGTGCAGCCAAACCCGAAGTACAATCACTTAGTCATACGATTCAGGCTGCGGCCGGTTACGAACGTGAAATTCAGGATCTCTTCGGAATCGTGCCGATTGGCCATCCGGACGCAAAAAGGCTCGTCTTCCATAGCAACTGGCCTCAGGGCATTTACCCATTGCGTAAAACATTTGATGTCCGGAGCAAGCTTCCGATGGCCAAAGAGGAAATCCGATTCCGCAAAGTCGAAGGAGAAGGGGTTTTCGAAATCCCGGTCGGGCCAGTTCATGCCGGGATTATCGAGCCCGGTCATTTCCGGTTCAGTGTGGCGGGAGAACCGATTATCAATCTGGAAGCACAGCTTTATTACGTGCACAAAGGAATTGAAAAATTAGCCGAAGGTCAAACGCTGGAAAAAGGTCTGTATCTATCCGAACGAATCTCCGGTGATGAGACTTTCGCCAATTCCCTGGCTTATTGTCAGGCAATCGAAACGATATCCGGCAGCAACGTGCCGGAGAGAGCAGAATATATGCGTGTTCTGTTCGCCGAGTTGGAAAGGCTGACCAGTCACCTGGGGGACCTTGGCGGTGTCTGTTTGGATGCGGCGTACGGTTTCGCCACATTTCAGTTTCGGATGATGCGAGGCTGGGCGTATGCACTAGCCGATGAACTTTGCGGCATGCGTTTCTTACGCAGTGTCAACACGTTGGGTGGTATGCGAAAAGACTTTGTTAAAGGGAAAGAGGCCAGTCTGATCCGACAGCTGGAGCAAATCCGCTCCGAACTAGAGGACACCGTCTCTATTGTCAAATCAAACAGCCTGTTTACTGACCGTGTAGAAAACACCGGCATTCTGGCAACGCCGATTGCGATAGATTTGAATGCCGTCGGTCCTGGGGGGAGAGCATCCGGGGTTGGCTATGATGTCAGACGCTGGTTCCCCTATGCGGCATATGACAAACTGGAAGTTCAGATACCGGAGCATAACAACGGCGATATCAATTGTCGCTTCAATATAAAAATCGAAGAGTGTTTTGAATCGATTCGCTTGATGGTCCAAGCAATTGAGACCATGCCTGCAGGACCCGTTCTGGAGCCAATAACCCATGTCAAGCCTTATCATTTTGCTTTTGGCATAACCGAAGCTCCGCGTGGAGAAAATATCCACTGGTTAATGACAGGAAAAAACAATACGATCTATCGTTATAAAATTCGCACACCGTCTTTCTGTAACTGGCCGGCACTATGTTATGCGGTAAACGGAAATATCATCCCGGATTTCCCGTTGATCAATAAAAGCTTTAACCTTTCTTATGCCGGCAATGATTTATAACTACCGGACTGTCACCCCGACTGTGAACAACCATTATTGATTTCGAGGTCGTTTAACGGCTAACAGGCTAATACGGCTAATATGAAAAAAGGAAAAAACGATGTTTAACACATTAAAAAAAATTATCCAATATCCCCGGCTAACCCAGGAGTATCCCAAGATCATCAATAGCACTGCCAACTTTATCGGGCAGCCGGTGATCCACCCGGAGAGATGCTGTTTCTGCGGTGCCTGTGCCCAACGTTGTCCGTCTCAGGCGATTGCTTTTGACGGGGCAGCAAGACGTATTGGAATTAATTATGATCAGTGCGTATTTTGTGTGCTTTGCGAGGACGTATGCCAATCCGGCGCTATCCGGATGACACATTGTTTTGAATTGGCGGAAAGAAGCCGTGCCAAGCTTCGCCCGGACGGATCGGTGTTAACTGAATCAGCCGCTGCGGAACCAAATACGGCGGATGCGAAGCCAACCCTCGTCATCCATGAGGCGGATGTTCCGGCTATGGCGGATGAAGCACTTACCGGGGAATTGAAGAAGCATATCATGAAAGTTTTTGGGCGCAGTTTACAGATACGGGAAGTCGATTCCGGATCCTGCAATGCCTGCGATTATGAGATCAATGCTTTGAATAATCCGGTCAATGATATTGAACGTTTGGGGATCAGCTTTGTCGCGTCGCCGCGGCATGCGGATATGCTGCTCGTTACCGGAACAGCCACCCGAAATATGCAGCAAGCCCTGGTCAAAACCTATCAGGCCACACCCGATCCAAAACTTGTTGTCGCCGTCGGCGCGTGTGCCTGCAGCGGCGGTATTTTCAGAGATTCCTATGCGACGAATAACGGTATCGATTCACTTATTCCCGTCGATGTCTATATTCCCGGCTGCCCGCCACGGCCCCAGGCTATTATCTACGGTATCCTGAAAGCGTTGGAAAGAGTAGAATAACTCGTTTATATTGACAGTTACCATTCTATCTGGGATATTAAAATCATGATACGCTGCGAATTGTCGGAAGGAGATAACGATGACACAGATGCGGGCAGCTGTGCTGCAGATGAAGGTATCACCTGATAAAAAACGTAATTTTCAAACAGTCAAGGGCTATTTGGATGAATTAATGCCGCACTGCGTTGATCTTGTCATTTTGCCGGAAATGTTTAACTGCCCATACCAGACAGATCTCTTTCCGATTTACGCCGAAGAAGAGGGTGGTCCGGGTTGGCAGACCCTTGCCGGCTTGGCTGCTGAATATAAACTCTATCTTGTTGCCGGATCCATGCCGGAGAAGGATGATCAAGGCCGGATTTATAATACCTGTTTTATCTTTGATCGCGAAGGGAAACAAATTGGGAAACACCGCAAGGTGCATCTGTTTAATGTCGATATCGAAGGCGGACAAAAATTCCGGGAGTCAGATACATTGACGCCCGGAAAAGATATAACCGTTTTTCACACCGAGTTTGGGAAGGTCGGAGTGTGTATTTGCTTTGATATTCGTTTCCCGGAACTATCCAGGCAGATGGTCGAACAGGGAGCGGAAATAATCATTATTCCGGGTGCTTTCAATATGACCACCGGACCGGCTCACTGGGAGATCCTCTTTCGGGTTCGGGCTGTCGATAATCAGGTTTTTATGATTGGGGCTGCGCCGGCGCGCGACCCGGAGGCATCCTATACGTCCTGGGGTCATACGATCATTGTCGGGCCTTGGGGAAACATCCTCCGGCACATGGATGAAAAGGAAGGTTATATCATCCAGGAAATCGATATGTCCCAGGTTGAAAAAGTGCGCCGCGAGTTGCCGCTGCATCGATGACCCAGCGCTGCCTCTTTCTTAACCTCTTCCTTCGATTTCAAATATACCGATGGGTTTGGTATGGGGGAGATAGTAGGGATAGTGCGTATCATTTGTTGTAATCAGATTGCCGGATAGAAAATCAGCCAGTTCCTCATCGGTGATCTCCGGTGAATTGCTGCGGACAAAATTCTCGGCATCCGTTAGTGAAAGCAGCGGCTGGCCGAATTCCAAGACGATTTCTGTTAATGTATAGGAAATATTTTTCTCTGTCATATACTGCTTCGCTTCAGCGACGGTATTTTTTTTATAGCGTTGATATTTACCCGGATATAATTCCGGATCGTTATCGGTGTTGATTACAGCAAACAGCTTCTGGCAGCGGGGGAGGAACTCTTCCAAGTTGCGGCTGCCAAAAAAGCTGATAAAGATCACATCCCAGCTGTCGGAAATGAGATTGCAGTCTATGAGCCGCGTTTCTATATTGGTGATATGTCTGGCCTCGATCAGGGTATTTAAGGCATTAATGGCTTGGGCGTTGATATCAATACAGGTCACATGGTCAATATGCCGGCAGAATTCCAGATCGATGAGGCCAAGGCCGCACCCGATATCGCAAAGTGTAGAAAAACCGTGGAGTTTTGGCGTAATGATATCCGCAATTTTACGGAAAAATCCGGTGTATTCATTTGCGGCCTGATACCATCGCATGGTGTCGGGATTCCAATCAAAATTCATCATGATGCCTCTTTTATTGATTATTTTAATGCAACGTCTAATTCAAGTATAATTTAAAAAGTCTGTTTTGCAACCATATTAGTACAATGGTATGATCTGCGATCAAACACGATTGAGTTCAATCAGTAATTTTTCCAAATCAACCGGTTTTACCAAGTGACAATGATAACCGGCTTGCATTGACCGCTCCATATCCTCCGGCATGGCATATCCCGATAAGGCGATCAAATAGATATCTTTCGTCTGCACATTTTCCCGAATATGCTTCGCAACCTCATAACCATTCATATCAGGCAGTCCAATATCGCAGATAATCACATCCGGATGGATTTCATTGGCTTTAACTATCCCCTGAGAGCCGTTGACGGCTATGGTTACAGCATGGCCTGCTTCTGTTAACAAAATACAAAGGATTTCCGAAATATCCGGAAGATCGTCAATGATGAGAATACGCAGTGTGCGCTGTTTTTGGATAGTCAATGGCTGGTTTTTATGCTGAACAGGCCGATAATCAGCGAGATGAGAATCATCAAGAAGAGGGAGCTTTACGGTAAATTCCGTTCCTTTACCTATGCCGTCGCTGTGCACGGTGATATCACCATTATGCAGTTCGATAAAGCGCTTAACAATGGCTAATCCTAAGCCAAGTCCGCCCTGACTGTAGTCACGGGAATTATCTGCCTGGAAAAATGGCTCAAATAAATTGTCCAGCATATTCTTTTCAATACCAATACCGTTGTCACGAATACTCATAACGGCATAGGCTTTATCTTGGATATCTTTCTGAGTCACAGTAACGATGGTGTAGCCGCCGGGTGAGGTATATTTTACTGCATTTTTCATGAGGTTATCAAAGACTTGGATCAACCGTGTTTCGTCACCATGGATATGGAGAGGGGTATCCACTGTACGTAATTCGATACGGATATCTTTTTGGAAAAATTCCGGCCTAAAATCCTGGATAATTTTATATAAAAGTTTATTCAGCTCCAGCGGTTCCTTGTGAAGGATGATTTTATTCTCTGTGATCCGTGTAATATCCAGCAAATCATCGAAAAGATGGGAAAGCTGATTGATTTGACGCGCCATAGCCTCCCGTGCTTGGATGGACTGTTCTGTGTTGGCAGTTGAACGATCGAGAAGTGTCAAGTTTAACATAATCGACGCTAAGGGGTTGCGGATCTCGTGAGAAAGCATCGCCAGAAAATTGTTTTTTTGAATATCGGCTTCCGCTAACTTCATAACTAAAGCCAATCCGTTATTCTTCTCTGTTTCGAGCCTTTCCAGCATCAGGTTGATGGATTTTCTCAATAAAACAAATTCATCATTATCTTCACTGCGCAGTCTGGGAATTTCACTCTGAGCTAAATCCAAACTGGCAACGTCATTGATAATCTTAGTAAAGGGACGGGATATATACATTCCCAGTAAATGGTTCAGAGCGATCATAAGGAGGATAAAAACTACCGTATAGATAAGGATGAACTTTTTCATGTGACCGATTCCCTGGGTATATAAGTCGCGTGTTTTAGAAAACGTGATGAGCAGTGATGACCCATGATACGAGGTATTAGGAATTAGAAATTTGCTTTGGATAATGGTTTTATCTTTTATTACTTCCAGCTTTTCTAATCGATCGTTTTCCGAAGTCAAAAATCCAGAATAGGCTGAGCCGTTCTGGAGCCGTATGGATGAAATCAGGATATTTCCCTGGGCAATATCCTGCAGATCTCGGATAATTCGTTGATCGATCAGTCTGCCGGCAACTATTCGGCCATCGGCGACCTTGTTCGTTTGGGTGTTAGTTACATGTGACGAGACAACAAAGTAGAATTGATTGCCAAATTGCAGCATCCTGGGATAGTCACCATTCTTCGAAAGTATCACTAGATCTGGAATGCTGACTTCTTTCGGGAAAGGAACAAAATTTCTTGTATTAAAATCATAGTAGCAGGTGTAAAGAACAGAATCATTCTGCCCAATAATAATGACAAAGCTAATGTCCAGGTTCTCTAACGTTTCCGGTGTAAAATTGGCATCCGGGAAATCCGGTTTTTCATGGGTCACATAAGCATAGGTATCATCCCAGTGACTGTAATCATCTGTATTTCCCTGGTAACGCTCTGTCATTTTTATTAAATAGGAACTAAGGCCTGCCCCGACGGAATCAATCTGTGCATCCTCCTGGTTTTCAAGGTAATTTGTAAAAAATATGCCATAAACCGTGTTGCTGATACTGATAATTATTACAGTTAATATAACAACAATACAGATAATTCTTTTTCTAACCGTCATAGGTCACATTCTCCTGTTATCTTCCATTCAGGCTCAAACTAGTACAGCATTCTATAAATACCATGACAGAAGGATGTGATAATCTGGGGAACTGTGGCACGCAGACCTGATTTGAGGTGTAAAGTAAATTCAAGAATGAAGTACTAGTATTAAATTATAGAAAATCCTAAAACCATAGTATTCAACAAATCTTATTAAAATCCTGTAAGTATAACCTGCAATCATTCGGAACAATATGAGGAAGTTATTCGCCTTCGCTTGCTGTTTACGTTATAATAGGAAAAGACTATTTCTCGAAATATACGAACAGTGATTGTATTTAATAGATAAATATAATGAAATTGACACGATAGAGGAGCGTTTACTTTGATCCTATTATCCGCAGAAAAGATAACCAAAAGCTATAGTGAGAAAAAGCTGCTGAAAGATATTTCGTTATATATCAATGAAGCCGATAAGATCGGCGTAATCGGTATCAACGGCTCCGGAAAATCGACATTTTTAAAAATTGTGGCTGGAATTGAAGCTCCGGACGACGGGACGATCACCGCGGCTTCCGGTGTTCGCATTGCCTATCTGCCGCAGAATCCTGTTTTCATCGATAATCTTTCCGTTTTAGATCAGGTGTTTTACGGCGCATCGGCGGAAACCAGAGACGCTATGGAACATGAAGCCAAGACGATCTTAACCCGGCTCGGGATTTTCGATTTTACGACGAATGTCAGTCTATTATCCGGCGGCGAAAAGAAACGAATCGCCATAACCCGCGCGCTGGTTAACCCCAGTGAAATTTTGATCATGGATGAGCCGACGAACCATCTGGACAGTGACATGGTGCTGTGGCTTGAAAACTACCTAAAAAAATATACCGGCGCGATCCTGATGGTCACCCACGATCGGTACTTTTTGGACAGGGTCGCCAACCGGATCGTAGAAATAAGCCGAGGCAGTCTGTACGGCTACCAGGCCAATTACTCCAAATACCTTGAGCTGAAAGCCCAGCGCGAGGAAATGGAAATCAGTACCGAACGGAAGAACAAGAGTATCTATCGACGGGAACTGGAATGGATTAGCCGAGGCGTCCGCGCCAGGGGAACCAAAAGCAAAGAACGGATAGAACGTTTTCATACGCTGAGTGAAAGAGAAAAGCCGACAGCAACTGAAAAACTGGATATCAGCGCATTATCGACGCGCTTGGGTAAAAAAACGATAGAGATCAATAATATTTCCAAAGCGTATGACGACAGGCGGCTTATCACCCATTTCGAGCATATTATACTCAGGGATGCCCGAATCGGAATTATCGGTAAAAATGGCTGCGGAAAATCAACCCTGTTTAAAATTATCATGGGTCAAGTCCCTCCGGACAGTGGAACGGTGGTGATTGGGGATACGGTCAAGATCGGGTATTTCTCTCAGGAAAGTGACGAGATGGACACGTCTCTGCGGGTCATTGACTATATTCGTGAGATTTCCAATCAGATCGTGACAGCCGACGGAACACTTTCGGCTGCGCAGATGCTGGAGAAATTCTTATTTCCGCCCGACTTACAGTGGAATACCATTGCTAAACTATCCGGCGGGGAACGACGGCGGCTGCACTTGCTGAGTGTTATCATGGACGCTCCGAATATCCTGCTCTTAGACGAACCCTCCAACGATTTGGATATCGAGACACTGGTTATCCTAGAGGACTATTTGGAACATTTCGCCGGGGCGGTTATGGTTATCTCCCATGACCGCTATTTCTTGGATAAAGTCGTGGATCGGATCTTTGAATTCCAGAACGACGGAACACTGAAACAGTATGAAGGCGGCTTTGACGATTATCTGGAATACAAAAAAGTCCTAACGACGGATGCTGCGGCTGGCGTTACTAAAGCGAAGAAATCCGAACAGCAGCCGGATAGGCCCAATACGCAAAAACTTAAATTCTCCTATAAAGAAGAACTCGAATATGCCCAGATCGAGGATCTGATTGCCGGGATAGAAGCCAAAATCAGTGATCTGGAGAAGGTAATTCAAGGGGAAGTCAGTAATTACAGTAAGTTGCAGGAGCTGCTGCAACAAAAAGCAGACCTGGAAAGTGATCTCGAGGAAAAAATGGCACGCTGGCTCTATCTTCATGATCTGGCGGAAAAAATCGCTGATTCGAAAGCAGCATTGTACACCACGTAAATTGCGGTTCCTGCTGATACCAGTGTTGGCATAACACGCAGGGGTATATGGTATTGGCCACCTGTGAAACATCCTTGTTGTGGTATTTTCATAGGATGTGGTATAATATTGCCTTGGTTATGTAAAATTTAATTGCTTATTATATTAAAGGATGGGAAGAAATGATCAGTACATCAGGTATATCTCTCCGGTACGGCGGACGTGTGTTATTCGAAAACGTTACCATCAAGTTTACTCCCGGGAATTGTTATGGGCTCATCGGGGCCAACGGTTCGGGAAAATCGACTTTTTTAAAAATCCTGTCGGGTGAAATTGAAGCCAATAAGGGAGATGTCAGCATCGATCCCGGTGAACGGATCGCTGTTTTAAAACAAAACCATTTTGAATTTGATGAGTATGATGTTCTTAAAACCGTCATGCTCGGACATAAACGGCTTTGTGAAGTGATGGACGAAAAGGAGATTTTATATGCCAAACCGGATTTTTCCGAAGAAGACGGCATGAAAATCGCTGAGCTGGAAGCAGAGTTTGCCGAAATGAACGGCTGGGAAGCGGAATCCGAGGCGGCGACCTTGCTTAACGGCTTGGGTATCAACGAGGACTATCATTATAAAAAGATGAAAGAACTCGACGGCAATGAAAAGATTCGGGTCCTATTAGCTCAGGCTTTGTTTGGCAACCCCGACATCCTGCTTTTGGATGAGCCGACAAACCACCTGGATATCGGATCGATCAGCTGGTTGGAAAACTTTCTCTATAACTTTGAAAATACGGTTATTGTCGTGTCTCACGACAGGCACTTTTTAAATAAAGTCTGTACGCATATTGCGGATATCGATTTTGGCAAGATCCAAATGTATGTCGGCAACTATGATTTCTGGTACGAGTCCAGTCAATTGGCGTTGAAGCAAATGCGGGACGCCAACGCCAAGGCGGAAGCCAAGAAGAAAGAGCTGCAGGAGTTTATCCAGCGCTTTAGTGCCAATGCCTCCAAATCCAAACAAGCCACGTCGCGGAAAAAATTGCTTGAGAAACTGACCTTGGAAGATATTCGCCCGTCCTCGCGCAAATATCCCTTCGTCGATTTTAAGCCGGATCGTGAAGCCGGCAACGATCTTTTAACCGTGAACGGGATCAGTAAAACCATTGAAGGGGAAGTGGTCCTGGACAATGCCAGCTTTATCGTCTATAAAGGGGATAAAATTGCTTTTGTCGGGCCAAACGGGCTGCCGAAAACTATGCTGTTTAAAATCTTAATGGGTGAACAGACAGCGGACAGCGGCGATTACAAATGGGGCGTTACCACATCCCAGTCCTATTTTCCCAAAGATAATGCCGCCTTCTTCGAGGGAGTCCATCTGAATCTTGTCGATTGGCTGCGTCAATTCTCCTCCGACCAGACAGAAACCTTTGTCCGTGGTTGGCTGGGACGAATGCTCTTCTCCGGTGAGGAAGCCTTGAAGGAAGCGCATGTGCTTTCCGGTGGGGAAAAAGTCCGCTGCATGCTGGCGAAGATGATGCTTTCCGGCGCCAATGTCCTCATATTGGATGAACCGACCAACCACCTGGATCTCGAATCCATCACCGCGCTGAATAACGGGTTGATCAATTATAAAGGGACGATTTTGTTTGTTTCACACGATCATCAGTGCGTGCAAACCGTTGCCAACCGGATCATCGAGATTACGCCCAAGGGCCTCATCGACAAGCAAATGACTTATGACGAATATCTGGAAAGTGAAGATATTGCGGCGCTCCGCAAGGAGATGTACGCGATTTAGATTGAGTCTCATGAACTTAACTAAGACGGATATAGTAAAAAAATATGCCCATGACGATGAAGAGAAACTTATCCTGGCCAGAGCACTGGATAAGCTGGAGGAGTGCGAGCAAAGAAATATCCTGACGCATACCCGTTTTTTGAATGAACAGCAGCGCTTAACCGCGCAGAAAATGCTGCTGAGCATGGATAACCCGCGGCATTTATTCTGGGGCGGTTATGAACGGGCAGAAAGGTCGGTGCTGATCTTTTTGCCGGACTATTTGGAGCAGGAACAGATCATGTGCGGGGATTATGATCCGCTGATGTATCTCCGCGCATCCTACCCCCCGGCAAACATCCTTTCGCATCGGGATATCCTGGGGAGTCTGATGGGGTGTGGCGTCAAGAGGGATACAGTCGGGGATATTCTCGTTGGCGACGGCCATTCGGATGTCGTGGTTTTAAAAGAAGTTGAATCTTATATCAGTCAGACCTTTGAATCGGCCGGCCGGGTCCGCTTGCAGACGGAGCTGATTACCGCAGAGAAACTTTATGTGCCCGAAGAAAAGTATATACTTTTACGGGACACGGTGGCTTCTCTTCGTTTCGATAATATCGTCGCTGCCGGTTTTGGTCTGAGCCGGACGAAAGCGGCAGAAAACATCGAAAGCGGGCGAGCCGCTCTCAACAGATTGGAGAACACCCATACCGATAAAATGGTCGGGGCGGGCGATATAATCACCGTACGCGGACAGGGGAAAATTACGCTATTCGAAGTGGGCAATACCACGAAAAAAGGGCGGGTTGGGATTGTTATTAAGAAGTGGGTATAAATGAAGGACACCTTCCCCTTGAACAACGATAAGCAACCAACTGTGATTGATTCCATTGAGCCTGAAAGAGGAGGACATGAGTAATTCTGACCGTAGTTTTTCAAATGTTCTTTGCGCAGTTTGCAAAAACATCTTCCGTAAAAATAATATCAGCAGGTGATATCTCCTAATATTCATCAAAACCGACTTCTTAATCGCTTGGATTATCTTCTCTCGCATCCTATTACCCCCGTCACAATTTGGTATCCCTCCAAAAGATTCCATACCGGTTTTTAGAATTCAATTATTATCATTTTTTGCTATAAGGTTATTCTATCATCCTTTTAATACTCGTAATTTGCTTGTTGTAAAAGAGTAAGACAGCAGGAATCAATAAGAAAAGCAGCCTACCGACAATAGTATTGGCAAAGAGTATCAATGCCCCGAGCCAGCGACTCCTGCCGATGTAGACGCCGTGCACGTTTTCTCGCGGCACGGTCTTAAGCATTGATCTGCTCTGAGCCGGAGACGGATAGTTATCGATATCAACTTTTAATCCGTTTTCTTGATTACCGATAATCCTTTCCACATAAGCTATTCTATCTTGCTCGAACAAAATTATTTGTCCTTCCCGAAGCGGGTACCGGCTGTCAATCTTGCGGAAATATGCCAAGTCATTCATCATAATTGCCGGCTCCATCGTACTTGACTTGAAAACAAAGGGAATGATCCCGCGGATAGCAACCTCCTCACCCGGAGTAGAGACATTTACCAGAATAATGAATAGATTAAAAACCAACACGGAACAAATGAAAAAAATCAGCAAAGTCATGGTAACAGCATTCATCATTTTAGCGTACCGATTTTTTCTCCTCCAGACTGATTTTTGTTTCCCCGTTCTGGCATCAATATTGACAATATCAGCGCCTTCGGTTAAGAGAGCTTCATCAGCAGGCAAATTATAATATTTGGCAATGTTTCCGGCTCGGATAAGGCAGACAGGGCAGCAAGCAATTACAATAACAATAGCCGCAAGGAAATAGACGTTCTGGCTGATATCAAGAAGATGATGGATATTCTGCATGGCAACACGGTTGGCTATAAGGCTGTATTCCCCCAGTGTTGCCTTTAAAATGATAACCGCCACTGTTGACAAAAAAGTTAAATAACGGCCGTTAATAATCGTACGGGTAAACAGGGATAGGGTCATCGCCAAGAGGGTAATCAGAACAAGATCAATCAAACCGACTAAAAAAAGAGAAGGCAAGTAACTGAAAATAAATGTATATTTAAGAAGAAAAGCAAAAAAAACCGCAAAGACAAAACCGATGGTGTAGTTGGTGAAGACCGAGTACAATAACGCCATGAATTTATCAAAAATCATTCTCGCCGGATGATAACCCATCTTGATCAGCAGGTACCATGAGTTATTCCGTATTTCCGCAAAGAAAAGATAATGATAATAGACAATAAAATAGACTGTAAAAAATAATAAGACAAGATGGATATAAAGAAATATGATAGAAAAATAACTCGGCTGCATAATTTCCGGGACAGCATCCGCCAGTACGCTCTGCTGAAGGGTCTGCAGCACAAAAAAAAGCGCGAACGAAATTAACCCCACAAAGAGGGCGGCAGCTATTCGTCTGTTCGTACCGATTTTATTATCGCGGTACGCATGTCTGAGTTCTTTTCTAAAATAATTATTGGTATAAATCATATGGGGAAATTAGCTCCTCAAGCGCATTCTCCACCGTTTTGCGGTTTATTTCCAAATACTCGGGAGTTAATCCCGATTCCAGGATTTTGCGGTAAATAAAGCCGCGATTGTCATCTTTCGGACTTGGACTGCTGATCATCAAACTGTTTTCTTTGAGAAATACACGATAGCCCGGAAGTAATTCTTGCAGACGGTTCAGCATCGTCGCGATGTGATTATCCCGAATTATAACTTCGATTTTGTCATACTTCAGACGCAGCGCTTTAACCGTTCCGGTGTAAATCAGACTGCCGTTTTTAATCACCGCCGAGTGGGTACAAGCCTTCTCCACCAGAAGGCTGTCTGGTGTCCCGAGGATGAGCGTCTTTTCTTTTTCCTTGGTGAATGCTGCGATACCAGAAATCGCATTAATCAAGATGTCATCAAATTCATATTCGGGAAGATTGAAAACAATGATCCGGCTATCGGAGTAAGCGGCGGCAAGCAAAGCGATAACTGCCTTTTCCTCCTTGGTCAGCTGATGGTTTAGGGTGAGGGTAAGATGGCCTAGTCCGATTTTTATCATAAATTCAAAAAGCTGTTCCTGAAGTTCAACCTTATTCATCTTCATTTTGGCCGTAGCGAACATCAGAAATTCCAGCGCTTTCATATTGTTATAAACCATTTCCGAACTGCCGATATAAAAAACATGATTAAGAATAATTCGTTTATGCCGGATCATACCGCGCTCAACCAAAACGCACCGGCCGCGGTCATAAGGTTTGATATTGGCGATAATCTCCAGCAGAAGCTTGATTTCATAAAGCGAAGGCCCTATCAATCCCCATACTTCAGATTTGCGGATGAGCAGGTCGATATCTTTCAACACCGGCCGGGGACTTTCTCCGTTTTTTAAAAAATGTTGGCGCGACGAGATATTTTCCATAAATACATAGAACTCTGGGCCCTGTGCCATCGTAAAATTCCCCGCGTATCTTATGTTAACGGTACTTTGGCGATATAAACCCCAATCACTCTGTCCGGCGTAAGCAGATTCGGATCTACTGTATTCTGGGGATTATCGCCTTTGGTTTGATAGCCGATTTGGCCATTCCCTGACGTGACAACGCCAACGATGCGGTGCGTGACAATTTTATCTGACAATGTCCGGAAGGTAACGATGGTGTCTTCTTTCAAAGTGCCAGGATCTTTGGGCTTATGACTGAGGATTACCGATCCGGTTTTTAGCGTTGGCTCCATACTCCCAGATTCAATCAAAAAAAGCGCGTATCCGCCTATACTGGGAATTTCCCCTCTGCTTTTTGTTATATTAATTGAAATAATGGCCCCGACTAGCAAAACAACGGTGCTTAAAAACAGGACCTGTCCTACAGTTTCTAGCGGTGGTCTTCTTTTTCTCACGATACCCTGCAGTTTTTGTTTTTCCTTCAGGATCTCCCGGCGCATTTCTTCAATTTGTTCCTGAGTGGTATATTTCGTCTGGGACATAGACTAACCTGGCCTTCTTAATTTGCCTTTTGTAACCGTTTAATACTATTATATCCCGCCGGTACTAAAAAAATCAGAAATGCCAAAAAACCAGGAATGCATGCATTCTGGCTTTTTGATAATTGGCTTTTTTATTTTGTCATATATACCGTCGTCTACTTCTGTGTCCCGAGTACAGACACTTTGACAGCTGTACCATAACTTGTTCCTGCATAGCTACTGTCAACGTCATTATTGCTGGGCCAGTTAACAGATACAGAGTACGTTTTCTCTTGGCCGGCGGCATTCAGGGGAAATTCATCGGTAAACTGGATTTTACCGTTTGAAGTGACGGTACCAACGACTTTTCCCGTGGAATCTTTGACGGTAACGACCAACGGCGCGATGGCTGTTTTGCCGTCGGCAGCCAGAATATCAATGCTAAAATCAAGGTTCATGGCTGTTTCACTGACGACAGAACCGTTATAGTTCTTTACGCTGTACAGCCAATTCACTGTTTCCCCGGGGGCTGTTTTTATATTTTTAGTAAATGAATCCGTGCCGCCTTTTAACAGAACGAATTCTTTGGCGATGACGTTACCTTCAGCGATGTTATCTACTTTAGTCGTATACATAGCCAGGGTTCCTGCAATGATGGATGTTGTTAAAACGAGAACCAGGGCGATCATCATTGATAATTTTTTCACAAAATAACCTCCGTTAAATTGATAGTATTTTATACGATTTAATTTCCCACTATGGCTCTGCTTCCAATTTTTCATTGATAATACTTACATTCTTCTAAGCACGTTACTGCTTCACAGCTGATTCTTGCAGCCGACTCTTATCAGGGATAATACTTATGCCAAAGTTGGAGACAGTGGTATAGCTGGAAAGAGAGCTTACGGTTAGAGAAATAAATAATATCGTGCATAAGGCCAGTACCAGCAAAATTTTATACCTCATCTGTCTACCTCCGGAACGAAGAATATAATATGGGTTCACTCAATCGCTTAATCCAAAGATGATTTATTGAACTGACAAGTCAGATCGACGTCGGTTATACCGCTGGTATTGCTTCCGCCAATAAGGATATTCTGAATAGCTTCGTTCCCCATCCCTTTAGCGATTCCGCCAAAGGAGATACTTTGCCCGGGCTGAATAGTGTCCGTCGCGGTATTGTTATAATTGGGATTACCGAACGTATAAGATCCTTGCGGGGAATTGGAAACGAGTACGGCATTCCAGTAGTTATCTGAAAGCCTGTTAGTAGTAAGAGAAAATGCCATGTTCCAACTGGTTATCGGGGTCAATGTGTTATTGGTAACGGTTATTTTGTATTGATACTGATAGTTATGGCTTTGCCCGTTTTGCCATGGGACTGTGGTTTCATATTTCACGCTGACTTGTTTTTGCTGCGGCGAGTTTTCATGGTCTGAACCCGTCAGCGGAACCTGTGAGGCGACGGCTGCGACATTGACTGTAGTACCGAAGTTGCTGCCCGCGTAATTGATATCATTTTGTCTATTGCCCGGCCATTGAATTTCAACAATATAGTCCTTGAACTGGCCGGCTGCTGCCAGAGGAAATGTCCCCAGGACATCCAATGTGCCAACTCCGTCGATGCTGTTGAGTGTATTCCCGTTGCCATCTTTGATGATAACCTTTAATGGCGTGATTGCATTTTTACCGGGTGAAGACTGGACATTAAACGTGAGTTTATAATATAGATCCGTCTCTGTAATAACCTGGTTTTGATAATTTTTTACTTTAAAACGCCAACTGACAGTTTCTGACGGTGCTATTTTTATGCCTTGCTGGAATGTATCGGTACCGTCGCCCAAAAAAATGAATTCTTTGGCCACAACACTGCCGTCTGCCAAATTATCGATGGAAGTGGTATACATGGCAAGTGTTCCAGCGACAACCGAGCTTAGTATCGTTAAAAGCAAGATGGATAACAAGATAATTTTTCTCATAAATCACCTCCGGATGCTTTAATAACAAATTTAAAATGAAAAAAAGACGTATTTAAATAAAAAAAGACGTAATTTTTTTATGCTGTGTCAGAATATCATGGGCAAAAAATTACGTCAACTTGTATATATAGGAAGTATTGGCAGTGTTTGTTTAATCCCGATTCCGTGTTGCTCAACGATAACTTATAAGATCTAATTCTACTAAGCAAGATTATTAAAATAAAAAAACCGGCAATTTTAATACACTATCTGGAGTTTTTGAAATCACGGGATCTTACGGCTTAAGAGATGTAAGAGTGACCGTTATTTAATATCCAAGGTTAACCGCTCCGCTTCTTTTTTCGCGGATTTAAATAAGTCTTTGGCCTGTTCAGAAGTCAGGGATTGCCCTCTGGCTTTTTCTTTGAAAACCATTGCCAGTACCTTACCGACGCCGTAACAGGTGACAAAAACCAGGGATGCGGTTCCGGTTTTCTGTGTAGGGTCAATGCCAACTTTCGTTAAGCCTTCCAGACCGTATTTTGCTGTAAGGCCTAATCCGACGACACCGGACTGTTCTCGGAATAGACGCAGACCTTCCTCCGGTTCGATGTGTATACCGGATTCTTCGGCTAAACGCAAGGGTAAATAAACCTCGATGATCTGCATGAGGACAGCATCTTTATGTTCGGCTGCCGTCGCTGCCGTGGCGGCACTGAGAAGAATCAATCGGTGCTTTCGTTCCCTCTTTTCCTTGAGGGGGAGCTTGCTGAGTGCTGCTTCAATGCGCTCGAGATATTTCTCCGGCGTTATTTTCTCATGACCGCTGCAGACGGGACATGTCGCCGGGTCATGCGACTGATCGCGTGTATATGCTTGTGAATGCGTATGTGTATGTGTATGTGTATGTGTATGTGTATGTGGCTCTCCAGGTTCTGAAGCATGACGATGACCGTTATCATGATCATGGTTATGTTGAAGATGAAGATCATGATCATGACCTTGAACATGAAAATGACTATGACTATGACCATGATCATCGGAATGGTGATCGTTGTCATGACTGCAGCCGCAGCTGCAATTGCCGCCGGCAGGATCAGCATGGGTATCCTGATTGAAGTGAATGGGTTTTTTATGATTATTTTTATCTGACATCCGTTTACTCCTTAATTTTCTTCTGTGATCAATTTGTGACCGGTATATAACGTCCTATGGTATAATAATACAATAATATCATGGCAAGAGGAAGGGAGACCAGATAGTGCTTAGTGTTGAGGGGATCAGTAAGCAATTTACCCGCACGGTGAAAATAAACCGCCGCCAGACCAAAAAAGAAGAGTTCTATGCGGTCGCTGACATGCGATTCCGGGTGGAAGCCGGTGATATCTTTGGGATTCTCGGTCCGAACGGGGCAGGGAAGACGACGCTGCTGCGGATGATGGGAGGGATCATGACCCCCACAGCCGGTTCCATCGCCATCAACGGCTTAAAATTCAATGATGATCCGAATCGCTACAAACGGTCTATCGGTTATTTATCAGGGAATACCAAATTGTACGGCCGCATGAGCCCCAGAGAGTTAATGACCATTTTCAGTGACCTTTATGATTTGCCGAAGCACGAAGCCGAGCAGCGGATCGAAGAAATCATCGCGGTCCTCAATCTGCATGATTTTGTTGACAATCGCATCGAAAATTTATCCACCGGGCAGACCCAGCGGGTGTCTATCGCACGCTGCTTGATTCATACGCCCGCGTTATACATATTTGACGAACCGACTCTGGGCTTGGATGTTCTCAGCAGCCAATCCATTATCGATTTTATGCTGAAGGAAAGCAAACAGGGCAAAGGCGTCGTTTATTCCACCCACTATATGGAGGAAGCGGAAAATATCTGCAACAAAATTCTCCTCATTCATAAAGGAACCGCCATTGCCCAGGGAACTCCCGCCGGTTTGAAGGAAGCTACCGGAACGAACCATATTCGGGACGCTTTCATCGCACTGATCAAAGAGAGGGGGGAATACCATGAATAGCCTCCGTTTTAGAGCGTTAAAAGCGGTTTTTAAGAAGGAGATCCTGGATGTTATCCGGGACAAACGGACCTTGGCCATCATGATTTTGATGCCCCTCATTCTCTATCCGGCCCTGATGCTGGGTGTTTCTCAGGCGATGACGCTGCTGATGGAATCCCGGGAAGAAAAAGTGCTCAGCGTGGCTTTTGATTTTCCTGTGGACAGCCGTCTGGCCGGCTTGCTTGAAAATAGCAGCCAAGAGTATAAACTGGACGTCATTCCTGCGGCGGATCCAGGCAAAGCGCTGGCTGAAAAAAAGATCATGTCCTATGTGACCCGGGAGACTGTGAACGGAAAAGATACCTATAAAATTGTATATAAATCCTCGGAATCCGAAACCCAAATGGCTTCCCAGCGACTGGAAGACCTCCTGAAGGATTATAAGCTGCTGCTTACCCAGGAGGCGATAGAAAAAGCCGGTCTGAATGCGGAGAACGTCATGAATCCGATTGATTTTTCCTATGTGGATACGGCTGTCGATGAGGAAAAGACAGGGACATTGCTGGGAATCATGCTGCCTTATCTGTTGATTGTCGCCTTAGTAACCGGCGCCATGTATCCGGCTATCGACGTGACGGCAGGGGAAAAGGAGCGGGGAACACTGGAGACGCTGCTGACCCTGCCGGTCAGTAATCTGGAGCTGATGGGCGGTAAGTTCCTGGCAGTGGCCTTGGTGGCAGTAGGCTCCGCCATTCTGAACTGTATCTCACTGACGATTGTCGGCGTTATGATGATGAACAGCATCAGTTCCCAGGCCCCTACGGGAGGATTGGCGCTCCGTCTGGATCCGGGCTCGATGATTGTTCCGTTTTTGATCATTTTGGTCTGTATTATTGTTTTTGCTTTATTCGTCAGTGCGATTATCCTGTGTGTGACGTCGCTGGCGAAAAGCTTTAAAGAAGCCAACAATTATCTGACACCGGTGATGATTCTGTTTATGCTCCCGGCGTTTGCTAATATGATCCCCGAAGTGACGTTGACACCGGTGACCTCGGCGATCCCCGTCGTTAATATTTCCTTGCTCATTCGGGATGCGCTGATGATGAAATACAATGCCCTTAATATTGCCATTGTCCTGATTAGTACCATGGGCTATGCCCTGATTGCGGTTATTCTTCTGGCCCGGATTCATAATTCGGAGAATCTGATGTTCGGAACCGGCGGGGATATTAATTTTCTGGGGAAACGAAGCCATATTATCCGCGGCAGTAAAATCAATCCGGGAGATGCGGTCATCCTCTATGTTGTCGGACTTTTGCTGCTCTTTTATCTGAGTTCGTTTTTCTATTTGAAGTTGGGTGCCTTTCATTCGCTTATCCCTACCCAGGGAATCATTTTACTGCTGCCGGTCTTAGCCGCCGCCTATCTGAAAGCGGATCTGCGTGAGACCTTCAAGCTTAGAATGCCCCGGGGAAGAGATATCCTCGGAGGAATCGTCTTATGGATGGGTGCGTTTATTCTGGCGAACATCGTCGGCAATCTTCTGTTGGAATTATTTCCTCAGAATAATGACGTCGTCAGTCAGCTGGAAGCTATCCTGAAAGGGGATACCCTCTGGAAAACCCTGGTAGTGGTTGCCCTGCTGCCAGCGATATGTGAAGAGCTGTTCTTCCGCGGCTTCATCTTTTCCTCGCTGGAAGGAAGAATGAAACCCGCTGTCTCCATCTTTCTGACCGGCTTGATGTTTGCCATTTACCATCTCGACCTGATTCGGATTGCGCCGACGTTTATTCTTGGCGTATTATTCACCTTGGCTTTATACCGTACCCGATCTATCGTGGTGACGATGCTGATGCATTTTCTCAACAATGCCGTGGCGGTTATCACGCTGTTTTATCCGCAAACGGCGGCAAGTGCTGATCCGTTAACAGGAATCACCAGCAACCTGGCGGTACAGTCCGTCATTTATATTCTTGTCGCGGCCGTATTAATAGGGATCGGCTCAAACATTCTGAAGCCGTCGCGGCCCAACGTTCCAGTGTAATCCAGTATAGCTTTCTATTATTTCGATTATCTGTGTTTGTTTCTATTTATGGTGCGTTACCATGAATTTGGCTAACATATTCTTTGAGGCAAGACGATAAAATGAGTAATAAGCCGGCAATCGTTTGAAATCATTAATAGGCTACGGAGGAAAAAACGTTGCAAAAAACATATGTCTTGGACACCAGTGTACTGCTTCACGACCCGAACGCGCTTTATAACTTCGAGGAAAACACGGTCGTGATCCCTTATGCCGTATTGGAAGAGTTAGCGAAGAAGAAAAGCCAAGTCAGCAATATCGGCCAGGCTGTAAGAGATGTGATTAAAAATTTAGACGACCTGCGCAAGCAGGGGAATTTGGCGGTAGGGATTCAATTGCCCTCCGGCGGAATGCTCCGCATCGAACTGAATAATATCAGTCCGATGCGTCTGCCGACTTCCGCAGACAGTCTTCTCATCGATAACCGTATCCTCAATGTGACGCTCAATTTGGCCAAAACGGAAGACTTTCCGGTCATCCTGGTTACCAAAGATATGACCATGCGCGTTAAAGCCGATACGCTGGGCATTCGCTGTGAAGATTACCATAATGATAAGGTTTTTCTGCCGCCGGTTGAAGCAGACATTGAAACCATAAGGTTAAATGAAGTCCAAATCAATGAATTATTTAATAAAGGCGTGATTCCGGCAGAAAAAGCGGTTGTACCCAATTGTTGTATACGCGGCGTCATCGCTGACGGATCGTATCTGCCGCTGGTTTCCTCGCCGACGGGGGAGATGCTGCACTATACCTTTACTCATCGCGAACAAACCTGGGGTATCGCCCCAAAGAATCAGGAACAAAGCTGGGCCTTGACTATGCTCAATAATCCGGAAATCACCCTGGTTAACCTGATGGGACCGGCGGGAACCGGCAAGACGCTCTTAGCCTTAGCCAGCGGTCTGGAGCAAACGGTTAATCATGAGGTGTATAACCGCATCCTCTGTGCGCGACCGCTGATTCCCTTTGGCAAAGACATCGGTTATCTGCCCGGAGAAAAGGATGACAAGGTCCGGCCGTATATGCAGCCGATATATGATAACCTGGAGCTTCTGTTAAATCCCAAACGGGATAAAGGCAAGGGGAAAGAGGCCTATGTGGACAGCGCCATCGACCTCCTGAAGAAAAAGGGCCAGCTGGATATTGAGGTGCTGACCTACATTCGGGGTAGAAGCATCCCGAACCAGTTTATTATCATTGATGAAGCTCAGAACTTATCTGCCCATGAAATTAAGACCATTGTTACCCGGGCGGGGGAGGGCAGCAAGATCGTCCTCTGTGGGGACCCCGACCAAATCGACCATCCGTATCTGGACAAAGAAAGCAACGGAATGACCCATGCCGCCCATCGCTTGAAAGGGGAATCCTTCTACGGCCAGGTAAGACTGGTACAGGGTGAACGGAGCAGAATGGCGACGATCGCAGCGGAGAAATTGTAGGGTATTTGTACTAGCTCACGATCCGATAATAGACCCGGGCCGTCAAGACATAAACGATAGCGTAAATGATTCCGAATACCAGGAGCGTTCCAATGGTGCAGCCGATGAACAGCGGTACATTGGTCAGATTCAACACGGACAGCAGTTTGGTGACCATTTTGAACGAGGCCAGGATATGGATGCCGGCCATGACAATCGGCAGGGTGAAGACTGTGACCACTTGACTGCGGATCGCTTTTTTCACTTCACTGCGGCTTAACCCAACCTTTTGCATGATCTCAAATCGTTCCTTATCATCATACCCTTCCGATATCTGTTTGTAGTAAATAATGAGCACCGTTGCTATCAGAAAAAGAGCGCCGAGGAACAAACCGAGGAAAAGGAAACCGCCGTACAGGGCATAAAATTCTCCTGTTGCTGCTTGTTTGCTTTCCACATTATCAATGGTGTTTACTGACTGCAGTCCGCTGTAGCCCTGAGTGTATTCCGGAGGCAGCGTTTTTTTCAGAGCGGATTTTATGGCCACATGACACGCCAGCTTTTGTTCGTCGCTGCCGTCCAGATCAAAAGCGATGTGGCCTAAAATGGCGCTGGCATTGTCGCCATAGGCGCTTTTTTGATGGGCATAAATCTGATCCAACACACGATCATCACTGATAACCATATAATAGCCGGTAACAAGCCATGCCGTATACTGGCCGCTCACCGGGATGCTGTCCAAATGTTCTTTTACACGGTAAGTTTGATCAAACAGCGTAAACGACTCACTGACGGAATCAACGGGGCTGTAGACCATGACTTCATCCTTAGCCAGCATGACCGGCTTCCCGGTTAGATTGGCGTATTCATCGGCCGTAATAAAGCAAAGCATCAGGGCGTCTGAAGCCCCTATTATGTTGTCATTACCGGCCTTAAACCTGTTTCCGTCTTGGAAAGCGGCAAAGGACAACGTAGGATAACCGCTTAAATTACTGATCGTACGTCCCTGTTCTTTCGCAATCCCTTGGATTTGTTGCAGCCTGCTTTCTATTTCTCCGTCTGCGGGATTTCTGAAGTCAACGGCGATATCGGTGGGGAAGCGGTTGGCCAGAAGGTTCTCCATCCCGCTGTAGAGGGAGACTGTCGTCGAGACCATGATCAGGACCATGGTGGAGAGAATACAGATATTGGCCAGCCCCACCGCGTTTTGTTTCATTCGGTAAATCATACCGGATACGGAAATAAAATGTTTGGTTTGGTAGTAATAGTGTTTGTTTTTGCGTAACCGTTTCAGCAGGGCGATACTGCCGGCGGTGAACAGGCAATAGGTACCGATGATCACAAGGACCACGGCGATAAAGAACAGGGAAAGTGCTGACAGTGGATTTTCCGTGACGATAGCGATGGTATAGCCTGCACCCAGCGTCAGTAAGCCGATTATTGTCAGCAGCCATTTGGTTTTGGGCTCGCGTTCGCCGGTTTGCCCACCGTGCAGCAATTCAATTGGTTTGGCCAATTGGATCTGCATTAGGTTGGATAACAGCGTAGCCAGAAAGATCCCGCAGAATAAAAGGACTGATTCCTGCAGGGAAGAGAGGCTGACGGAAAATCCCCACACCACGGTAAATCTAAGCAATTTGAATAAGAGAAGAATCATCAGCTTACTGAGCAGGATACCCAGCCCTAAGCCCACCACGAGACTGATTAGGGTAACGATCAGCGTTTCGAATAAAAGAACCCAGGCAATATGCCGTTTTTCCATTCCCAGAATGTTATACAGGCCGATTTCTTTTTTACGGCGTTTCATCAGAAAACTGTTGGTGTAGAACAGAAAGATGGCAGCAAAGATCCCGACGACAATACTCCCGAAAAACAAGATTGACTTTAAGGAACTGCCCCCGAACATCACATTCAGTCCTTCGTTGGTAGCAATATAGCGCATGATATAAAACATGGCAACAGTGAGCACGCAGGTCAGCAGATACGGAAGGTAGAATTTTCCGTTTTTCTCGATGTTAATGAAAGCCAGTTTCGGATAAAAGGTGGATTTACGCATGACGTTCACCACCAGTAGCTATTAAGGTCAGGGTATCGGAAATTTTCTGATACATCTCCTCATAGGTCTGTGACGCCCGGTAAATCTGATGGTAAACTTCGCCGTCCTTGATGAATAGGACCCGCTTGGCATGACTGGCGGCTTTCAGACTGTGGGTGACCATCAGAATAGTCTGGCCTTCTTCATTAATATCATTAAAAAGTTGGAGAAGACCATCTGTGGCATGCGAGTCCAGCGCGCCGGTCGGCTCATCGGCTAAAATAAGCTGTGGGTTTGTGATCAACGCACGGGCGACGGCCGCACGCTGTTTCTGCCCGCCGGATACTTCATAGGGATATTTACTTAGAATATCCGCAATATGCAGTTTTCGGGCTATTGGGGTGAGGCGGCGGTGCATCTCTTCAAAGGATTTGCCGGACAGGACCAACGGCAGAAAAATATTATCTTGCAGGGAAAACGTATCGAGCAAGTTGAAATCCTGGAACACAAAGCCGAGGTTATCCCGGCGAAATGCAGAGATTTCACTTTCCCTGATTTGTACAGTATTTCTGCCACTCAGCAGTACTTCGCCGCTGGTTGGTTTGTCCAGGGCCGCGATGATATTTAACAGAGTGGTTTTGCCTGAGCCGGATTCGCCCATGATGGCGACATATTCGCCTTCTTCTACCGAGAACGAGACATTGGTAAGGGCTTGCACCTGGGTACCCCCAAAGCGCGTCGTGTATATTTTCTTTAAATTGCTGACACGTAATAAAGACATATGGTTTCCTCCTTAAAAATCCTGGCGGGAATCTTTGTCCAATTCCCTGGTACATTGTTTATAATTAGCATAACAAAACAGGGAAAAGCCAGCCATCGATTTAGCTTTCATTTCCCCGTGGAATCTTACCGTTTTGTAAGGTTAAAATCCGTAACAGAAAAACACTATTTCGAAATATGAAGAATTTCCAAGCGCTTGGAAATTCTTCGATCATTGAAATAACTATCGGTCAGCGCATCGGGATACTATCCAGCTGGATCATGACACAGGTGCCCTGACCCACCGTTGATTCAATCGTGATCGTATGACCCAGTTTGGTAAGGATGCGCCGGCAGAGATAGAGTCCGATCCCCGTGGATTTTTTGTCTTCCCGGCCGTTGTAGCCGGTAAAACCTTTGTCGAAGACCCGGGGCAGATCCTCCGGCTTGATCCCGATGCCGGTGTCCTGAATCGTCAGGGTTTGACCGTGGGTGGAGATGGTTATTTTTCCTTGATGAGTATATTTAAGGCTGTTGGAAAGGAGCTGTTCCAGAACAAAAACCAACCACTTTTCATCGGTGAGAACGGAAACGCCGCTCTCCTGAAAATCAAGGGGAATCTTCTTTAAGATGAATAGTTTCGCATAACGGCGTACCGCTTGGCGGACAATGGCGTCAAGGTCATAGCGTTTAAGCAGAAAGTCTGTGGAATCGCTGTCCAGCCGCAAATAATGCAGGACCATCTCCACATACTGCTCGATTTTGAACAATTCCATTGCAAGTTCAGCATGGAAGGGATGTTCTCCGGACTGCAGCAGCAACTGCATCGCCGCGATAGGTGTCTTAATCTGATGGGCCCAGAGCGTATAGTAATCGATCAAATCGCTCTTCGTCTTGTCGGCGAGGGAAATTTGCAGGATATGATTGGTGTGGTTTGCTTTCAGCAGCATTTGGTAATCCGTTTCAACTAAATCCCGGGGGTCAGGCAGGCCATCCACGCTGAAATGAAGAGAATTCAGCATAGCCAACAGGACTTTATGCCGTTTGATATAGCGGAGAAAGCCTATTCCGCCGAAAATGAGAGCGAGAAAAATAACCAGCAGCGCGGCATAGATGAAGGCTTCTGCCGGCATGGCATAAAGATAGAATATAACGGCAAAAACCGCCAAGAAGGATAGAAAGAAAACAATAGTCCGACGATGGCGGTTGATGTATTGGAATAGAATGTGAGTCTTTTTTTGAAGTTTAGTTCGTTCAGGCATAATGACTCCGTCCGTCGCAATAATCGGATTCTTGGTTATTAGGGTCCGGTCTGCGCACCACATTCCGCTTTCGGCTCTTGCGCTATCCGTGGATTTGTATTAAGGAAGTTAAAATTCTTTTGCCCTCCTTGGCGAGTTTTAACTTAGGTCCATCCATGGACCGTTGCGCTCCGCAATCCTGCTCCGCTTGCGCTGGAAGTGTGGCGCACAGACCGAGCTATGGAGTTGAATGTCCTGTTATTTAGAGAACGTTGTACTAGTTAGGGTATAAGGTACCCAATCCCTTTTTTGGTTTGAATAAAGTCAATTAACCCGACCGCTTCCAGTTTTTTTCGTAACCGGGTCATATTGACAGTCAGCGTATTCTCGTCGACATAACTGTCGGTTTCCCAGAGACGCAGCATTATGGTATCCCGGCTCACCGTATTGCTCTTATTTTCCATTAAGACCTGGAGGATTTTATAGTCATTTTTCGTCAAGTCGACTTTTTCTCCGGAATAGGTCAGGGTGGCATCATTTAAGTTAAGTACCGCACCGCGATGAGCCAGAAGGTGGCTCTGTCCGGAAAAATCATAGGTACGGCGGAGCAACGCCTGCAATTTGGCGGTCAGAACATTCAGATCAAAGGGTTTAGCGATGAAGTCGTCACCGCCCATATTCATCGCCATGACGATATTCATGTTATCCGAGGACGATGAGATAAAGATTATGGGAACTTTAGAGATTTTTCTTATTTCAGTGCACCAGTAATAACCGTTGTATAACGGCAAAGAAATATCCAACAGAACCAGGTGCGGATTAAAACTTAAAAAGAGCGAGAGGACATCATTAAAGTCCTCGGCATAAACCGCTTCACAGCCCCATGTTTCAATATGGTGTTTGATTGATCTGGCAATGATTCCGTCATCTTCAACAATGAGGATTTTATGCACCTATAATCACCTGCGCCTTGCTTGATGCGATCTAGTGCAACATTCTCTAAGTAAATAGGATAGTATGCAAAAAAAAGTGTCTAGGGATGGTCTGAGTGCCACAATTCCGCTTTCGGCAGCAAAAAGGCCCGATAAGGCCTTTTTGCGCCATCCATGGCTTCGCCGCTCCTACACCCTCCATGGTGTCCGCGACATTAGGCCATCCGTGGCCGTCACAGTCGCGCTTCGCAGTCGAATGTTTTGTCATCCGTGACACATTCGACATTAGGCACCTCCTGTGCCGTCATCCATGCTTCGCTTGACGCCGGAACTTGTGGCACCCAGACTGATTTTAAGATTTGAGCTGGTTTCTATGTGTTTTTTTAAGTTGTTATTTCAGGAACGTAATATAAGTATACCATGACGTAAATTCGAGCAGCAAGATACAGCATCACCCTAGCTTGGGATGAAATCAATTGCGGTGCAAGTCACATCCGTATGAAATTATTATAAACAGCGCTGCAATAATGTGGTATCATGATGCTGAAGTCACGATTTTTATCATTAAAAGGGGACTCACCCGATGGAAAAGATGAGCGGTTTCTTGACCCTGCCGGATTCTAATTTTAGTCTGTTTATGCGTCGCTGGATCCCAAAAGATGCCCCAGTTATAGGAATTGTCTTAATCATTCACGGGATTGCGGAGCACTCACGGCGTTATGCACCCTTTGCCGAAAGATTAACAGAAGCAGGCTATGTCGTTTATGCCTATGACCAGCGAGGGCATGGGAAAACCATTCAAAAGCCGGAAGACCAAGGCGATATCGGCAAAGACGGCTGGAAACTGTTGTCACAGGACGTTCATGGTATGATCACGGTTATCCAAGGGGACTATGCCGATCTGCCATTATTTATCTTCAGTCACAGTTTAGGAACACTTGTTACCCAGAGTTATCTGTCTGCCTATCGCGATCAGCAGGAGATCGCCGGAGTCATTCTATCCGGTCCTGTGGGAGAAGCCAAACCGAGGCTTATTTTTGGCAGGTTCCTGTCGCGGGTGCTGACACTTCTCAAGGGAAAACAGAGCAAAAGCAAGCTGCTGCAAACGATGTCCTTCCAGAATTTTAACGCCAAGTGCGCCGAGCAGCGAACGACATATGACTGGCTGACACGGGATACAACCATCGTTGACAGTTATATTCAGGACGAATGCTGCGGACATGCGTGTACAACCTGGTTTTACCATGAATTAGCCGTTGCCGTCATGATGTCCCAAAGTCAGAGCAAGGCTGAGCAAATCCCGAAAGATATCCCCGTACTGATATTTTCCGGCAGTATGGATCCTGTCACCCAATACGGGCGAGTTGCCGAGAATTTAAACCGGCGCTATCGTGAAGCGGGAATCAAAGACGTCACGCTGCGCATCTACGCTGAAGGCAGACACGAATCCATTAATGAGATCAACAGAGACGAGGTCATCGCCGACATCATCGGCTGGCTGGATTCCAAATAAAAATAAATTTAGCGTGGAGTAAGTGAAGAGAGGTTATGCTATGAGAATTACGTTGAAAACACTGGTAACTGCCGTGCTGGTATGTTCACTTTTACTTTTATCCGTAAATACCCCTCCGGTGGTCGCTGAAGGAGATACAAACCCGGCAGATTCAAACAGCCTGACGATCCTGTTTACAAACGACCTCCACGACCATTTGCTTCCGGTCAAAGCAGAGATCAACCATGTTGTCACGGAATCAGGCGGATTTGCACGTCTGCAGAGTGCCATTTTGGCCGAAAGAGCGAAAGATTCCAATACGTTGCTGGTTGACGGCGGTGATTATTCGATGGGAACACCGTTTCAAACCATATTCCGCAGCGATTCGCCGGAATTAAAGATCATGGGAATGATGGGGTATGATGCCGTTACATTTGGCAATCACGAATACGATTACCGCGCGGCCGGACTGGCCGATAGCCTGACCGTGGCTGCCGCTGCAGCAAAGGAAAACGGCAGTCGGTTGCCACAAATCGTCCAGGCGAATGTCACCTTTCCCAAGGACGCCAGCGGCCAGCTATCACCATCGTTGCAGGCGTTAGCCCAGGCTTATCAGGAATACGGGGTTAAAGAGTATACCATCATCGAGAAAAAATGTACGAAAATCGGTATTTTCGGCATCATGGGGATCGACTCGGCTTCCAATGCGCCTAAGTCGGAGGTCGTGTTTACCGATCCCATCGACAATGCACAGCGTATCGTTAAGGTATTAAAGGAGCAGGAGAAAGTTGATGTGATCGTCTGTTTATCCCACTCCGGTACATGGCCGGATAAAGCCGAATCCGAAGATGAGATTCTGGCAGAGAAAGTCCCGGATATTAATGTGATCATCAGTGCGCATACCCATACGAAGCTAGTAGAGCCGATCATTGTCGGGAAAACGATCATCGGTTCGGTTGAAGACAGTGCCAAATATTTGGGTGTGTTAAAACTAACCAAGGACAGCAATGCCAACTGGGCGCTTCAGAGTTATCGGCTGCAGCAAATCAATAACAGTTTGCCGGACGATAAAACCATCGCCGCTGTCGTCGCGCAGTATAAGCAGGCTGTTCAATCCGCGTTCTTTGACCAATTCAACCTCGATCAAGACGCCATTCTCGCGATGTCCCCCTATAATTTCCATAAGGTCAATGATATTCTCGATCATCATCACGAAGATACCCTTGGTAATTTGATTTCTGATTCCTATATTTATGCCGTAAAAAAAGCGGAAGGGGATGCGTATATTCCTGTTACCATGGCGGTTGTTCCAGCCGGTACGATACGCAGCACCTTTTATCAGGGGAATATCACAGCAGCCGATGCTTTCAGTGTCAGTTCGCTGGGCATCGGCCCGGATAACATCCCGGGTTACCCCTTAATCTCGATTTACTTAACCGGAAAGGAACTGAAAACAGTCTGTGAAGTAGACGCCTCCATTGCGCCGATGATGAAGGAAGCACAGCTGTTTTTGTCCGGTGTAAACTTTACGTTTAATCCCCATCGAATGATCTTCAATAAGGTCACGGCGGTGACATTGCAGACAGATGGCGGGTTGACTGAGATTGATGATACGAAACTTTATCGCGTGATTGCCGGTTTGTATTCCGCGCAGATGCTTTCCGTGGTCGGAGATAAATCCCACGGAGTGTTATCGCTGATCCCTAAAACCGAGGCGGGGACGCCGATTACGGATTTTGAAGCTCAAATCATTAAAGACACTGCCAATGGGATGGAAGTCAAAGAGTGGCAGGCAATTGCCCAATATCTGCAGTCTTTTCCCAAAGTGAACGGTACGGCCCAAATTCCATCCGAATACAGTGACGCCCAAGGCCGAAAAGTTATTGATGACTCCACAAATATCGTGTCCTTGGTCAAAAATCCAAATAAGATTACGCTGGCTGTATTTGCGGTGGTAATTATCCTGGCTGCCCTTATCTGTTTTATCATATCCCGTATAGTGATACACCAAAGAAGAAAGAGTAAACGTATACAGAATTCGAACTGATGAGTTCGACCCAAAAATACATCAAGTGATAAAATGTTTAAATTTACGACTAAAACTCAAAATTATTGCAAGACAAAATAAGTTTGGAATATTATAATATATACTGCGCGTACCGACTAATTCCGGAGGAGAAACAAGTGCACGATCTAAAGGAAAAGATTATGACAGAAGGCAAAGTATATCGCGATATGCTTAAAGTAGATAGTTTTCTTAATCACCAGATTGATGTGGAACTATTTAACACCATGGGTAAGGAATTTCATCACCGTTTTGCAGCAAAAAATATAACAAAAATATTAACAATTGAGGTATCCGGTATCGCCATTGCCTGTATGACCGCTCAATACTTCCATGTGCCGGTGGTCTATGCCAAGAAAATGCAAGCCGCCAATCTGGATGCGGATACATATCAAAGCAGGGTAGATTCGTTTACCAAAGGCATTGACTATACCATCCGGGTGGACAAGCAGTATCTTCATCAAATCGACCGTATTCTGATCATCGATGACTTTTTATCAAAGGGTAATGCCGTCTTGGGACTCAAGGAAATTATCGATCAGGCCGGAGCCGAGTTAATGGGTGTCGGCATTGTTATCGAGAAAGAATTCCTTGGTGGCGGACAGATCCTCAGAGAACAGGGGATCGACGTCCAGTCCCTCGCAGCAGTTCGCTCCATGGAGGGCGGGAAAATCATCTTCGCCTAGGTCAAGCATCTTCCATCCTAGTGTTACAAGCAAAATGCTTATTTGGCATTACTACGATATATCATACTGTAAAGTATATATATAATTATTACATAGGAGGAAAAACACGTGAAAAGAAGACTCACCTTTATTGCTGTCCTTGTTGTGACAATCGCATTGGCGTTATCAGGATGCGGAACCGCTAAAACGGATGATAAATCCGGCGGTGTTGCCAAGGACAAAATCAAGATCGGTTTCATCTATGTTGGTCCGGCGAATGACGGCGGTTGGACACAAGCTCACGATAACGGCAGAAAGTATATGGTCGAGCAACTCGGTTTGAGTGCTGATCAGACCGTTATTAAAGAAATCGTCAACGATGCCAATGCCGACAGCGAACAGGTCATGCGCGACATGATCGATCAGGGCTGCAATATCATCTTTGCAACCAGCTTTGGCTATGCCTCCCATGTTGAAAAAATTGCTAAAGAATATCCCGATGTCAAATTCTATCATTGTTCGGGGTATATTAAAGGCGATAATATTTCTACCTATTTCGGCAGAATGTATGAACCCAGATACTTATCCGGTATTGTTGCCGGCTTAAAAACCAAGACCGATCGCATTGGTTATGCCGCAGCGTTTGAAACTCCGGAAGTTATCAGCGGTATCAACGCCTTTGCTTTAGGAGTAAAATCAGTGAATCCGGATGCCAAAATCATTGTCAAATGGACCCATACTTGGATCGATGCCGCTCAGGAAAAAGCAGCAGCGGTCGCTCTCTTGAATGACGGCTGTGATGTTATTTCCCAACATAACGACTCCACCTCGCCCCAGGTTGCTGCAGAGCAAAAAGGTGCCTATGCTATCGGCTATAATATCGATAACCCCACAGCTGCCCCCAAGGCGTATATGACTGCTCCGATCTGGAATTGGGGACCGTATTATCAAGCCGAAGTCCAGAGCGTGATCGACGGTTCGTGGAAACCAAGCGATTACCATGGCGGCATGGCCGAAGGGATCCTGGATCTTGCTCCGCTGACCGCTGTTGCTCCGACTGAAGCCAAAGCCCTTGTTGACGACGCCAAAGCGAAAATCAAAGACGGATCGCTCCAGGTATTCGCCGGAGAAATCAAAGATCAGGCGGGTAATGTTAAAGTAGAAAAAGGAAAATACTTAGACTATGCTCAGATCATGAGCACCGATATGAACTGGTTCGTTGATAACGTCGAAGGCGTTATTGAAGCACAATAATCTTCTAACTAGTTCAACGTTCTCGGGTTGGTCTGCATGCCACATTCCGCTTTCGGCAGATAGCGCCATCCATGGCTTCGCCGCTCCTGCACCCTCCATGGTGCCCGCGGCATTAGGTCATCCGTGACCGTTACAGCCGCGCTCCGCAATCCGTGCTCCGCTTGTCGCCGGAACTGTGGCACGCAGACCTGATTTGAGGCAAAAAAGATACCAGGAAATTGTACAAGATATTGAGAACGTTGTGCCAGGACTGTGTATACCGTCCAGCCAATGACGCTGGACGGTATACCGCACCTGAAGCTATTTCACCGCACGATAAAGAGGTACACGTGGATAATAATGCATATATTGAGTTGAAAAATATTACGAAAACTTTTGGAACCGTTATTGCCAATAACAATGTTAACCTCACAGTTTGCAAGGGCGAGATCCATGCCCTTCTTGGTGAAAACGGTTCGGGAAAAAGCACCCTGATGAACGTGCTCTCGGGAGTCTATGCGCCTGACAGCGGTTCCATTGTGATTAACGGCGTGGAAGCGGCAATAAAATCCCCGAAAGATTCCATTCAATTGGGCATCGGCATGATCCACCAGCATTTTAAACTGGTGGATGTCCTGACGGCGAAAGAAAATATTATTGCCGGACAAAAAGGCAATTTTTTTATTCGGCAGAAAACACTGTCCGAGCAGATTGGGGCGATTTCTTATAAATATGGCCTGGAAGTCGACCCGGATAAGAAAGTTTATGCCATGTCGGTAGGCGAAAAACAAACTGTAGAAATTCTTAAAGTTCTGTACCGGGGTGCGCGAATTCTCATCCTGGATGAACCGACAGCGGTGTTGACGCCGCAAGAGACCAATAATCTGTTTATAATTTTGAAAAAAATGAGGGATGCCGGCTGTGCTGTTATCCTGATTACGCATAAACTCAATGAGGTCATGGAAGTGAGTGACCGGATCACGGTGTTGCGCAAAGGTGAAACCATTGGGACCATCGATAAAGATCAAGCGAGTGTCCAACTCTTAACGGAAATGATGGTAGGCTATCCTATCGATCTTTCTATCGAGCGTGTGGAAGAGCCAACAGCACAGCAGCCGCTTTTAACTGTGGAGAATCTGATCGTTCTCGATGAGGATAAGGTACCTGTAATCAATGGCATCTCGTTTCAATTGTCTCCGGGTGAAATTCTTGGTGTAGCCGGTATTGCCGGCAGCGGGCAAAAGGAACTGTGCGAAGCCATTGCCGGTCTTTGTCCTGTGGAAAAAGGTGTCATTGATTATGATGGTGAAAACATCGTCGGCAAAAATCCGCGGGAAATCATCAAAAAAGGGATCACGATGAGTTTTGTACCGGAAGACCGCCTCGGGATGGGACTGGTCGCTTCCATGGGAATGGTGGATAATATTATTCTCAAAGAATACCAAAATCAAAAAGGGATATTTATTGACCGTGAACCGGCTAAAAATAAAGCCAGAGAACTGATAAAAAAACTGGATATTCAGACACCGGGAATCTATCACCCTATAAAACAGCTCTCCGGCGGAAATATCCAAAAGGTCTTGCTTGGCCGGGAAATCGAATCGAAGCCGCGTCTGCTGATTACTGCTTACCCGGTAAGGGGTTTGGATATCGGGGCATCCTATACTGTCTATGATTTATTAAATGAACAAAAGAAAAAAAATGTTGCCATTCTTTACATCGGCGAAGATCTTGATGTACTCCTGGAACTGTGCGACCGGATCATGGTCCTGGAAAGCGGCAAAATAGCCGGGATCTTAGATGCAAAATGTGCCGTTAAAGAACAAATCGGACTGTTGATGACGGGTGGAACAATCGGTGACGGGGAGGCAGCGGCCCATGCTTAGAATAGTCAAACGTTCAGATATTTCAAGTCGGAAAGCCCTTGTCTACCGAGTTTTCGCTGTCCTTCTGGCACTTGTTGTCTCGGCGGGCGTGATCCTGTTATTAGGTCATAATCCGTTAAAAGTATATGCCTCGATGGTGACAGGATCTTTGGGGACAGCCCATCGCTTTGAGGCAACGATTATCAAAACGATTCCGTTAGTCATCACCTCGTTAGGCATCGCTGTTGCTTTTCGCATGAAGTTCTGGAATATCGGCGGGGAGGGACAGATCCTGATGGGCGCTTATGCGGCCAGTGTGGTTGTCTTTAGTTTCCCCGATCTGCCTTCTATCGCTTTGCTGCCTTTGATGTTTCTGGCCGCGGTTATCGGCGGCGGTATTTGGGCATTGATACCGGCGTTCTTTAAAGCCCAGTTTGGGACCAATGAGACGTTGTTTACCCTGATGATGAATTATGTCGCCATTTATTGGGTTACCTACCTGCAAAACGGGCCATGGAAGGATCCTCAGGCGATGGGCTTTCCTCAAATTCAGGATTACCCGGATAACGCGATCCTGCCGGATGTTTTCGGCATCCACATGGGATGGATCATTGCGCTGGTTCTGATCATCGTCATGCATATATTTATGTCACGTTCCAAAAAAGGGTATGAGATTGCCGTTCTCGGGGAAAGTGAGAATACCGCCCGGTATGCCGGCATGAATATTAAGAAGATTATTTTGATTGCCATGCTTTTTAGCGGTGGACTTTGCGGTCTGACAGGAATGATCCAAGCTTCGGCCGTAAATAACACGCTGGCCTCCGGTATATCCGGCGGCTACGGCTTTACTGCGATTATTACAGCTTGGCTTGGCCAATTAAGTGCACCTCTAATCACTGTCGTCTGCTTTCTGTTTGCGATTTTGATCCAGGGCAGCAATTACATTCAGACTGCGTTTCAGATCCCCCAAGCCTCGGCGAATATTATCCAAGGCATGATTTTATTTTGTATTTTAGGCAGCGAATTCTTCATTCAATATAAGGTTACCGGACAAGGGAAACAAACCAAAAATCCGACACCGGTGAAGGAGGGGAAGTAGCATGGAATTTCTGATCTTATTCCTGACCGCCTCCGTACAGGCTGGAACTCCTCTTCTTTACGCCACTCTTGGTGAAACCATTACGGAAAAAGCAGGCAACCTGAACCTCGGAGTTGAAGGGATGATGCTGATGGGTGCCGTCACCGGCTTTATGGTTGCCTTAGCCACGGCGAATCCTGCACTGGCGATTATCGGGGCTTTGGCAGCAGGTGCCTTTGGCGCGCTGATTTTTACTTTCCTCACCGTATCACTCCGTACCAATCAAGTTGTCACCGGCCTGGCTTTAACGATATTTGGTACCGGAATAGCCGGGTACTTTGGCCAGAAGCTGACAGGCAGTGTTGTCCCGGGACAGGTGAAAGCTGTTTTTATCCCGCTGAAGTTACCCGTTTTGGGGGATATTCCGTTTATCGGCCATATTCTGTTTGATCAGGATATCCTGATCTATGGCGGGTACCTGGTCATGATTGCCACAGGAATCTATTTGTATAAAACGCGAAAAGGACTTAATTTGCGTATCATCGGAGAAAATCCCGCCGCAGCCGATGCCTCTGGCATACGGGTAACACTCTATAAATATGTCCATATCCTGGTGGGCGGTGCGCTATGCGGTCTTGGCGGCGCGTATCTGTCCCTGGTCTATGTTCCCGCCTGGCAGGAAAATATCACAGCGGGACGCGGTTGGATTGCCGTCGCCCTGGTTATTTTTGCGACGTGGAACCCCTATAAAGCGTGGCTGGGAGCCTATTTCTTCGGCGCTCTTAGTATTGCCGGATTCTATATCACCAAGTTTCAAATTAGTGTGTCCACTTACTTTTTGGACATGCTGCCCTATATTGCCACCATTATCGTCCTGGTCGTAATATCGATCCGGAAATCCAAAGAGAATGCCCCGCCGAAAGCGTTGAGTGAACCCTATTTCAGGGAAGAACGATAGACGCAAATAGTACACCGTTCTTTATAATACGTAAGCACTTGAGTATTTTTATTATTGAATAACCTTTTTCTGGCTAGTATAAGCGATCCCACCAGGACGCTTATATTAGCTTTTTTTATGCGATCGTGTTATCAACACATCAAGAAGCCTCTCTTTAAAAGGCGGATAATGATGGAACTTTTCAGTAGAAAAATTTCCATACAAGCATGCAACGTATTACGAGTTAATCATTCATTAATCTTTTCACTCCTCAAATCTGGTCTGCGTACCACAGTTCCAGCGACAAGCGGAGCATGGATTGCGTAGCGCAGCTGTGACGGCCACGGATGGCCTAATGTCGCGGACACCATGGAGGGTGTAGGAGCGACAAGGCCACGGATGGCCTAATGTCGCGGACACCATGAAGGGTGCAGTACTGTACTATTTTTATTGCGTATCGGACTTGTATGCAATGTATATTTTTTTTGAATCAACAAATCCTGAAAACAGATCAGAAAATAAACTTTAATAACTCTAGTCTACTGGATTTAGGATTTAGGATTTAGGATTTAGGATTAAGAATTTTATCAATAGGAGGATCGAATATGAGTTTAACTGATATCATTTTTGCCGGATCAAAAACAGCACTGCAAATTGCGGAGGAATCCGTAGCCAAGGCCATCGCTGCCAAAGGGAAAGACTATCGCGTCGCGTTTCCGGAGACGGCCTATTCACTTCCCCTGATTTATGCGATCACCGGAAATAAAACCAGTACCTTGGACGATTTACAAGGCGGTTTATCCCTTGTCAAAGCATTAATCGTCGAAGAAGAAGATTTGGGAAAAGCTCTGGATGCGGGAATAGCCACTGCGGTTGCCGCGGAAATCATTGAAGCGGTGAAATTTGTGCAGGATGACAATCCTTATAATCCCCCTTGTTTTGGCTTTATTACCGACGCCGTTATCCGCAGCTGGGGAGTCGGTCTGGTCATGGGGGATATCCCGGGTGTTGCCGTTATTGTCGGGGAATGTCCCGATAAAGAAACAGCATCCAATTTGATTAAAGATTACCAGGCGAAAGGGTTATTAACTTTTCTTGTCGGTGGCGTTATCGACCAGGCAATTGCAGCCGGAATAAAAACTGGTGTTGATCTGCGGATCCTGCCGCTGGGCTATGATATCACGTCTGTGGTGCATGTGGTCAGTGTGGCGATTCGCGCAGCACTGATCTTTGGTGCCGTTCCGCCGGGGCAACCCGATGAATTTAAACAATATACTGCAAAAAGGGTTAAAGCCTTTGTCAACGCACTTGGGCCATTAAACGAAGTAGTCGTTGCGGCGGGAGCCGGGGCAATCGCTCTTGGATTTCCTGTCTTATCCGACCAGGAGGTTCCCGAAGTCCCCGGTGCGCTGATGACCGAAAAGAATTATGATAAACTGGTGGGCGCTTCTCTTGAAGCCCGAGGGATCAAAATTAAAATGACGCGAATTCCGATCCCGGTGTGTTTTGCCGCGGCCTTTGAAGGCGAAAGAATTCGTAAGAATGAAATGTTTGTGGAGTTTGGCGGAGGTAGGACAGAATCTTGGGAATTGGTACGGCAAATCAGTTTAACGGAAATTGAGGATCATAAAATTACGATTATCGGAGAAGATATCGATATTCTCAAAGAAATACCGGGAAAAATGCCACTGGCTGTCTTGGTGGAAGTGGCTGGCAAGAACATGCAGGAAGACTTCGAACCGGTCTTGGAACGAAGAATCCATTACTTTATAAACTATGTCGAAGGACTGATGCATGTCGGACAGCGCGACACCACCTGGATCCGTGTTGGTAAGGAAGCCTTTGCTAAGGGGTTAAGACTGCAGCATATCGGCGAAGTGATTTATGCCAAAATGCTCGACGAATTCGGTGCTGTGGTCGACAAATGTCAGGTCACGCTGATCACAGACGAAAATATTGCCAAAGACTATAAAGCCACGTATGCCATCCCCAAGTATCGCGCCCGTGATGAACGTATTGCGAATTTGACGGATGACACGGTGGATACCTTCTATTCCTGTACACTTTGCCAGTCATTTGCCCCTTCCCATGTCTGTGTGGTTACGCCGGAACGACTTGGTCTGTGCGGCGCGGTGAGCTGGCTTGATTCCAAAGCCACGTTCGAATTGGATCCAACCGGACCATCAAAGCCCATCCCCAAGGAGAACACACTGGATCAGGTCAAAGGGTCTTGGCAATCGGTGAATGAGGCCGTTCAGGCATTATCACAGGGAAGCCTGGGACAAATCACTCTTTACAGCTTGATGGAAGATCCCATGACTTCCTGCGGCTGTTTCGAGTGTATTGCCGGGATTATGCCGGAAGCCAATGGGGTTATCATCGTTAACCGCGAATTTTCTGGTGTCTCCCCGGTGGGTATGACTTTCGGGGAACTTGCTTCCATGACCGGCGGCGGCGTGCAGTCTCCCGGATTCATGGGTCATGGCCGACAATTTATTTCATCCCGGAAATTTATTTCTGCCGAAGGCGGGCCTGGCCGTATTGTCTGGATGCCGAAGGAATTAAAGGATTATGTCGCAGATAAGTTGAATAAAACGGCGAAAGAATTATATGATATTGATAATTTTACCGATATGATCTGCGACGAAACAATCGGCACGGAAACGGAAACTGTAATGACTTTTCTGGCGGAAAAAGGCCATCCGGCGTTTAATATGGAGTCACTGTTGTAAAGTGAATGAATGAAGTCAAACCCATTTCAACAACCCCTCGAAACGGAGGGGTTAATTTTTTATACTTATTTACAGATTAACTCAACTTTCCCGTTAGGGGCTCTGCTTATTTCTGGGACCCTATTGGATGAAGCGATTGGGCAAAAGATTACCAATAAAGTTTCTTTTTGAGACTTTACAAGCATACCCCTAAGATAACCCCATATACTAATGAACGAAAAGCCCGAAGGTACGGGCTTTTATTTTTTTTTGACTATAAGATGCTGATTGGCACATGTCTTGCAATTATCAAAGACGAAGCATAAATTAAATGATTATTAGAAAAACAATTGAGCAAGAAGGAGAGCAAATTAAGCATGGGTTCCCTGAGCCTGAAGTTCGTTGAAATTTGCAGGCGTAAGATAATTAAAAAAAGGAGGTTGGTATTATGTGTTTTAGACCACCGGATGCGGCGAAAAGTGTTAGGTGTCCATCATGCAACATGTTAAATCCTTCCACTTTGGAAAAATGCAGAAAATGCAAGACAGAACTACCTAAACAAGACGATGAAGAAAAAGAAAAAACCAACGAGTAGTTCGATCTTAGGACTGGCTTTAATATAAAGCCAGTCCTGCCATTTTTATATCGAAGTTGAGCCTTTACTCATAGGAAAGGCAGTTTAGCAACGTAACCAGAATTCCAAGAACTTTCCCAACTTATTCTTAAAAAAAAAAATTTGCCCCTGGAGTTCAGTTCCGGCCTGTTCCTGTCCAAATTGTAAAGTGCCTTAGATTAGCTAAAAAGAATTATTTTTTACAAGTATTGGATGGCTGGCCCGTTTATTGCATTAAAGTGTTTTGAAACATGAAACCTGCAAAATAAATGTGAAGGGAGGGGGAAGGTCTGGGAGAATGTGCGCATCAGGCCATGTTCAATCTAGCGGTTCATTGTCCGACCGCATAGCGAATGGGTTGGGGTTGCAGTTTTTGCTAATTGGTGTAGATGAATAAAGTTTTAAGGAGGTAGAGCGGTTATGAGCAAGGACGACGGTTTCAAAGTGGAGAAAGACACGACAAACAAGTTTGTGAATTATAGTCTAAGTGATTATGCAACCAAAAATGTAAAGTGCCCTTCATGCGGAATGTTTAATCCACCGACCCTTGATAAGTGCCGCAGATGTAAGGCAGACGTTCCGAAAAATTAGTTCCAAGAGAATTTTACTTAAGCGACGAGGTCGTTAGAAATATATTGTTTTGTCATTAAACAGCCTCAATGTGCGCATGTGACCCAGAGTTCAGCTACTGCTTCATTATTCTATCGCAGAGCAATGTGATCCAATTCGTTAATTTGGTCGCTCGTTAGTAAGTAGTGTTACAAAGAAAAGCGTCTAAGGAGGTAAATGCTCATGAGTAGTAATAGTAAAAAAGTACAGTGGCAGGAAGGTGACCTGACAGTCACGCGTACGTGTGCCTGGACAGCACCAGGCTGTCATGATGGTTGCTCAGTTCTTTATTACACAAAGGGAAATGAGCTCGTAAAGGTCGAAGGAGACCCGGAAAGCCAATATAATTTTGGCAGGCTGTGCATGCGGTGCCTGAGTATGCCGGAACTGGTGAACGATCCTAACCGCGCCAAATGGCCAATGAAACGGGTGGGTGAACGCGGAGAGAACAAATGGCAGCGGATTACCTGGGATGAAGCCTACGATATTGTCGAAGAAAAAGTACGTGAGATCTGGAGAAATTATGGACCCGAGTCTATCGTAACTGCTATCGGAACCGGACGGAATACCTGGTCCATCGTCCCGAAACTGACCTATTCCGCATTTAAGAGCCCTAACTTCTCCATGGGATTCCTGGCAGGGGACTCCTGCTACCTACCCAGGGCAGCAGCTATGGGGACCATGATTGGAGACTTCTTTATTATTGATGCATCTCAGCTGGATGAACGACGTTATGCGAATCCCGAGTGGAAACGTCCGGAAGTTGTTATGATCTGGGGTAATAATCCGATTATCACAAATGGGGACGGATTCCTGGGCCACTGGATTGTTGACATGATGAAGCTGGGGACAAAACTCATCGTGGTTGACCCCTACCTGACATGGCTTGCTTCCAGAGCCGAATATTGGCTCCAACTGCGCCCCGGTACGGATGCTGCCGTTGGCCTGGCGATGCTCAATGTTATTATCGAAGAAAAACTCTATGATAAAGATTTTGTGGATAATTGGACCTACGGATTTGAGGAACTGTCGGAACGGGTGAAAGAATATCCCCCCGAAAAAGTAGAAGAAATCACATGGGTCCCCAAGGAAAAAATTGTGGCAGCGGCGCGCATGTTCGCCAAAGCGAAACCAGCTTCGGTTCAATGGGGTCTGGCGATAGATACGCAGAGAGCAGGTGTTTCGGTTGCGAACTCCATTTGCGCCCTCGTTGCCATCACCGGCAATCTTGATGTTCCGGGCGGAAACCACCTGATTCGGACGGCATTCGGTGTAGACCGTCTTGCTCACGTCGCGTCTGATTGGGGCCTTGCAGAATTGTCCGAAGAAATGCGGAATAAACGTCTTGGGGTTGCGGAATATCCGCTGCTTAAATTTGGACTCGCCGTCACGTCCCGTGGTGACTCGGTCTTAGAGGCGATTGAAACTGGCAGGCCGTATCCGGTTCAGATGTACTGGATGCAATCCACCAACACCTTTGTCAACACCGCATCAGAATCACACCGTGTTTACAAAGCTATAAAAAAAGTACCCTTCGTCGTCTGTGTTGATCCTGTCTTGACGCCATCTGCCGTCGCCTTTGCCGATCTGTTCCTGCCGGCTGCAATGAGCGTAGAGCGGGACAGCTTAAGAAACTGGTGGACACCGTTAAGATCCATTTCCAAGGTTACTCAATTTGAAGAATGTAAGACCGACGAAGAGATCGTTTTGGATCTCGGCAAACGCCTGAATCCGGACTCTTTCCCCTGGGAAAATGTTGACGAAATGATTAACTGGGCCTTAAAACCGGCTGGCGTTACCTACCAGGAACTGGAAGAAAAAGTCATGATGTGGCCGGAAGTTCATTATAAGAAATATGAACAAGGTTTGCTCCGTCCGGACGGAGAAGCCGGGTTTAACACTGATACAGGGATGGTTAATCTTTATCAGGATATTTTTGTGGAATGGGGCCTGGATCCGCTTCCTTACCATATGGAACCGCCATACAGCCCGGTTTCGACACCGCAGCTGATGAAGGAATACCCGCTAATTCTGACTGCTGGTGCACGTCCGTGGGAATTCTTCCATTCCGAACACCGTCAGAGTGCCACCTTGCGGGAATTCCATCCGAATCCCAGAGTGACCATGCACCCCGATACCGCCGAAAAATACGGGATTAAAGAGGGCGACTGGGTATGGATTGAAAATAACGTCGGAAAATGCAAACAGGTAGCCGTTCTTGATCCGGGTTGGGACCCAAGAGTGGTTCATGGGGAACATGGCTGGTGGTTCCCGGAGAGAGAGGCAGCGGAACCGACCCTCTTCGGGGCATTTGAATCCAACATCAACAGCCTCACAACACAGTGTACGACCGGCCCCACAGGATATGGCGCTCCATTAAAGAACACGATTTGTAAGATTTACAAAGCTTAAAAAGGAGGTAGATGAATATGTCACGTAACGGTTTATTAATAGACTATGAATATTGTACGGGTTGCCATAGTTGTGAAGTCGCCTGCAAAAAAGAGTTAAATCTTACTAAAGGCAAGTTTGGCATAAAATTAGCCAAAAATGGTCCTTTTAAATTAAAGGAAGCTGAGGACAAATGGGAATTAACCTATGTTCCCATTCCCACCCAACTTTGTGATTTATGCGGTGATAGAGTGGCTGCTGGCAAAAAACCAAGTTGTGTACACCATTGCCAGGCCTCCGTGATTGAATTTGGACCTGCAGAAGAACTGTCGAAAAAAATGACTTCGAGAACCGTGCTGTTTGTTCCGTAAAACAAATTGATGATGTCACCCTAATATGTTGCCCCATACCCCCCCTCGTTAAGAGGGGGGGGCACAATCATCTCTGTCCAAGAAAACAATCAAGAATCATTGCCGCATTAAGTCAAATGTTTTGCCATCGATGAGGGGGAGAAAAATGTCCGGATATGTGGAACAATTATGGGATCAGCTGCCTGAAAATGAAAGACAGGCCATGAATATATTAAATAAAATTCAGACGGAGTATGGCTTTATCCCAAGAAATTTATTGTTTGAGCTGGCTGAACGTACCGGAATCCCTGAATCTCAGCTTCATGGTCTGGTGAGTTTCTTTAAGGCCTACCGCACCACACCGGCTGGAAAACACCGCATTCGTATTTGTTATGGAACGGCTTGTTATGCCCGAGGGGCATCCCTAATCTATGACCGTTTTGCCGAAGAACTAAAACTGGAAAGCGGTGACACTTCAGCGGACGGCCTGGTTACTGTCGAGCAGGTCTATTGTGTAGGTGCATGTAGTCAGGCGCCGGTGATTATCCAGGATGAGGAAATCAAAAACAGAATACAGTCTTACCAGGTACCATTGTTGCTTAATGATTTGAGGAAAAAGTCATGAACGGATTTCAGGTTCCTCCCCGGCGGAAATACCTGGTATCTGCCTCAGTTCGCCAAGAACTTAAAGAAAAAAAGAGACCGGTAGAAAGTTCTTATAAACCCCCCGATTTCGATGTGGTCATTCCCTTGCCTAGTCTGGTGGAAGAAGGACGTCTTTCTCTGTTCCCTAAAATATCAAGAATAAGTGTTGGAGTGGCTACCTGCGGCCGTGTTGCAGGGGCTCAGTCTATCATGCAAACTCTGGTTGAACGGGACTGGGAAAATCAGGCCCGTGTTGTTAGCGTAGGTTGTCTGGGCGCTTGTTATGCCGAACCCCTGGTAGATATCAGAACGAGTGAGGGCAGGCATTATTTTTTTGGAGGAGTAGATCGCCAGTCTTTGTGGAGTATCATCACAACAGCGCTGGGAAGCCCTCCTCCGGTAAAACACCTCTGGGCAGTGGCCCAGGAACGTCAAACCGGAGTTTTGCGTGGAATACATGATCTGGAGCTAATTCAATTAGAGAAATGCGGGTTTAAAGATTTTTTTCATCCTCAGGTGCGTCGGATTAGTGGCCGCTGTGGACTGATAGATCCGCAAAACATAACTGAATATGCAGCGACAGGTGGGTATCAGGCACTGGCAAAGGCTCTTTT
Organism: Dehalobacter sp. DCM; assembly: GCF_024972775.1. NCBI lineage: Bacteria > Bacillati > Bacillota > Clostridia > Eubacteriales > Desulfitobacteriaceae > Dehalobacter > Dehalobacter sp. DCM. The sequence continues at coordinate 2,329,067 of NZ_CP092282.1, forward strand.
CGAATTAAAACCCAAAAATATTATACAGATGATTGAGGCTTCAGGATTGCGGGGCAGGGGGGGAGCCGGTTTTCCTACGGGTGAAAAATGGTATATTACATCCGAAAGCCCTGATCCAATGCGTATTGTGGTGGCAAATGCCGATGAAGGTGATCCCGGTGCCTACATGGACCGGGCTTTGCTGGAAAGTGACCCTTATAGTGTGTTGGAGGGTCTGGTCATTGCGGCCTATGCCATCGGTGCCTCCCAGGGTTATATTTTCGTGCGCCATGAATATCCCCTGGCGGTTCAAACTATACGCAATGCCATTTCCACTGCCCGCAAGGTGGGATTATTGGGTCGTAATATCATGGGTTCCAGCTTTTGCCTGGAAATTAGTGTCGTTGAAAGTGCCGGAGCTTTCGTTTGCGGTGAAGAAACGTCGATGCTGCAAGTAATGGAGAACAAGCGGGGAGAGCCCAGGTGCCGTCCCCCATATCCCGCTGTTCGGGGATTGCAAAACCATCCTACTCTTATCAACAATGTAGAGACCCTGGCGAATATCCCCTGGATTATTCAAAATGGTGCAGATGCCTACCGGGAGCTGGGCACTGCCACAAGTCCGGGTACCAAAATCTTTTGTCTAGCTGGGGCTGTTGAGCGCATGGGTTTTATTGAGGTGCCATTGGGGACGGATACCCATGTTCTTGTCGAAAAAATCGGTGGTGCTTCCAGGCAGTCAATTAAGTCTTTGCATATTGGCGGACCCTCCGGGGGGATTATCCCGTATCGGAGGTTTAACCTTGATTATGAAAGCGTGGCTGCAACCGGAGCGATCATGGGCTCTGGGGGCCTAGTTGTGCTGGACCAGAACAGTTGTATGGTTAACATGGCTCGGCACATGATTAATTTTATGGCCCAAGAATCCTGCGGAAAGTGTGTATTCTGCCGTGATGGATTGCCGCAATTAGAGTCGTTGCTGCTGGAGTTATGTATCGGCAGTGCTCGAGATGGTATTCTGGAAGCAATTGAGGAACTCAGCAGAGCTATCAGGGACTCGGCGTTATGCGGTCTGGGACGGACAGCCGTTAATCCCGTTTTAAGCACTATAAAGGACTTTTTTTCTGAATATGAGGCCCATTTGAGGGGGTGTTGCCCTGCAGTTCATTGCAAACCCCTGATCGATTTTGAGATTCTTTTAACCTCTTGCAGGGATTGCAAGGCGTGTTATTTGGTTTGCCCCAGTGGTGCGGTAAAAATAAGATCAGGGAGGGAACGGTATATTGTCGATCGACAACTCTGCAGCAAATGCTGGGCTTGCTATGAGACTTGCCCATTTGATTGCATAAAAATTACTTCGGAGGAATTCATGTGGAAGAATTCGTAGAGATAGTCGTGGATGAGCAGCTTTTGCCTGTGCGGCGGAATATCCCTTTGCTGCAAGCTTTAAAAGAAAAAGGCATCATTTTGCCTTCTTTGTGTTATAGCTCAAGACTGGAGTCTTATGGAAGCTGCGGTCTTTGTGTATTGGAAGTATACGTCCATGAAGCCTGGAAGGTGCAGCATGCCTGTATGATGCATGCTGAAGAAGGATTGCGCGTCCGGATCAGAAGTGCTCGAATTTCCTGGCTGCAAGGCCGGGCAGCGCAGCTTTTGCTTAAAAGAGGTCCTTTTCCTAAGCTAGAAGTGGAAGAATTCTTATTATCATTAATTCATCAAGCAGAAGAAAGCGATGATTCGGCTTCAACAAACACTTATTTCATAAAACCTCGAGAGAGAACTCAGGACGTAACGAATGCAGGGTGTATATTGTGCGGGCTTTGCGTTCGTATGTGCAGGAAAATCGGCAAGAACCGGTTGGTTTTTCTGGGTAGAGGGAAAAGCCTTCGCGTTGGACTGGTTGATGGCGGCCAGCCTGATATCTGCAGCTATTGTGGGGCTTGCCGCCAGATTTGTCCAACTGGATTTATTCTGCATGATGTAAGGCAAGTTTTTCACAGGCCATTTATATAAAAGTAAAGCTTCTATCAATATTAATTCGAGTCAGACATAATAAAATTTTTTTGTATTGAAATATAATACAATGTGTTGGAACTATTTGGTATAATGTAACATAAAGAAAGTGGGAGATAAGGTTATATCATTTTGGTTAGGTAAAGGGAGGATTCACGTGAGTATAAAGAATACGGATCCGCAAGGCCTGGCACGAAACAACGGTCTTTTTTCCAGTAGTAATTTTCCAATGATGAGTAGGGAAAGATGGGAAGGGATTGTGGAATGTAAGAGAAAGTTCCTCGCTGATGAAAGCTATGATCCACGTGAATGTCCCTATATGGATCCGGATATAGCTGCTTCCTGGATCAGGTCTCGTAAAATGGGTGCTGACCCTTATCTACCTTTGCTGGGTCGTAGTTTAAAGAAAGAAGCTTTTTTCAAAGTTCAGGATAGAAACCGAAGTTTGATAAAAATCACCACACCTCTAATGAATACTTTCAAAAACCTGGCCATCGCTAATTCCTATGGATTGTATTTGACGGATAATCAAAGCATTTTTTTATTGCATGAAGGTGAGATGTTAACTTTGCCGGTTGACGCTCCTTTGATTGGCATGATATGGGATGAAGAAAACGTTGGGACAACAGCGCATGCAATGAGCTTGCATCACAAACGTCCATTTACGTTATTTGGTATTGAGAACTTCTGCGTAGGACTGGAAAACATCGTAGCTTCAGCCGCCTGTATAGGGAACGAGAACGGAGACGTTATTGCTTCCATTGTCTTAGCCCAGGTATTAATGGATGAACCGTGGAAGGATCTCTATCAAAAATATTGTGCGCATACGCTTGCGCTTATTACTGCAATCAGTACAGCGGTTGAATCGCAACTCAGATTACACAAGAGTTTTGCTAGTCTGAAGGTAGCGAATAAGACCCTGGAAACCACATTGGCTTTAATTGATGAAGGTATTATTACCATTGATCAAAATGGGACAATTGTTTATAGCAATGAAGAGGGCAGAAAAATATTCAGATTATCCAAAGAGGAAGTTTGCCAAAAAAATATTCGTAGCTTTCTGGAAAAAGACTCTATGCTTATGGCAATGGCTAAAAAAGGTGAGTCAGGTAACATTGAGGAAACAATCCACCTTGAACAGATTGATAAAAACTATTTAATCAATGTTCAACCTGTGATAGACGAAAATACACAGGAATTTGACGGGGCGTTGCTCCGTATTAATTCTGTCGGCAAGATCAATGCGATAACCGCGAACCGTGCCGGGGCAGTGGCCCGGTTTACTTTCGATGATATTATTGGCGAGAGTGAGGCCATAAAAAAAGCGATAACCAAAGGCCAGTATTATGCAACAACGGCTGAAAACATCCTGTTAATCGGTGAAAGCGGTACAGGCAAGGAACTATTTGCTCAGTCGATACATCATAAGTACTGTCCCAGCGGTCCTTTTATCGCTGTAAATTGTGCGGCATTACCCAGAGAGCTCATTGAAAGTGAATTATTTGGATATGAAGGCGGAAGTTTTACAGGTGCTGATCGCAGCGGAAGACCGGGAAAGATAGAACTAGCCGAAGGGGGAACACTGTTCCTGGATGAAATTGGAGATATGCCTTTCGAGCTTCAGGCCGTTTTGCTGAGGGTTTTGGAAGATAAGCAAGTGATGCGTATTGGCGCACGACGTTCGAAAAAGGTTAATTTCAAAGTGATTGCTGCTACAAACCAGAATCTGTATAAAATGGTTAAGGAAAAGCGTTTCCGAGAAGACTTATTTTATCGTCTGTCGGTTTTAAACATTGCCATTCCGTCGTTGCGTGACAGAGACAGAGACTCTGAACTGTTAACCAATTATTTTATTAAGAAATATTCTCATAAAATGGGCAGAAATATTCCGAAAGTCAGCGCCAGTGTATTAAGTGTTATTAATGAATACAATTGGCCCGGGAATGTAAGGGAATTAGAAAATGCCATTGTCCACGCAGTCATTAACTCCGGAGAAATAATTGAAGTTAATGATTTGCCGGAAAACATTGTTCCGGATGCTTTATGCACGGCCGAAGTTGTGGATGCCAATCTGGGCATCGAGAAAACGGACAGAGTTTCCTCTTTGGCGGATCTAGAGAAAAACGCCATAACAAAAGCCTTGAACAAAGCTAACGGAAATGTCGTTCTGGCTGCTTGTTTACTGGATATCAGCAAGTCAACGATATATAGAAAGTTAAAGGAATATAATATTTCTTTCTAACTATTATTCAATGATGGCAAAGTTGAGTTATTATAAGATAAAAGCAGGTTTTAGGCGGTCATGAACAGAATATTAGCGATATGGTGTTTATTACCGAGACCGGAGTATAAGTGAGGCGAATAAGGATGGCTGAGTTCGTTCGCTTTGTGCATTGCGGCGGCTTCCGATTTGACTGTCCCGAGTGGGAAGGTCCTTCGTCGTGGAAAGCCATGCGGGATAAGGATTTATGGGATACTTTTGAAGCTGTTCTTTTGCTGTGCCAAACCGAAAAAGCGGACTTTTTATTGATCACAGGGGATCTGTTTGATCAGGAATATACGCGCAAAGAAACCGTGGAACGAGTTGCCCGAGCTTTCGCTCGTTTGCAAGGTATTCAGGTGTTTATTACGCCGGGGGAACAGGACCCGTTGGTTATTTCGTCGGTCTATCGGTATGCCGAATGGCCGGAGAATGTTCATATATTCGGAGAAGGAATCCGTTGCATTGAAATATCGGATAAACAATGTATCCTCTGCGGGGCAGGCTGGACGACGTATCAACAGGAAAAATACGTTATCGATGATCTTCGCATCAAAGATGAGCCGGTGGCACAGGCGGCGCCGATTCGCATCATGCTGCTGCATACGGAAATCGAATCGGATAGTCATACTGAAAATTTTATTCCGCTCCCTCCGGAACAGATAGCCGCCAGCACGATGACCTATCTCGCTTTGGGACACCGGAACCAATATACCGGCGTTCATCAGACTGGGAATACCATCTGGGCCGATTGCGGCACAGCAGAACCCCGGTATTTTCATGAAACCGGGCCGCATGGTGTTATCCTGGGGCAAACCGACGGCGCTGCTGTTCATTGCGAGTTTAGGGAACTGAGCCGCCGATGTTACAGCGAAAAAGTAGTAACCAACGTTTCCGGTGAACGGGAAACGGATATTAAGAATACGGTTCGTGAATTACTGACAAACATTACCGCCGATGAACGCCAGCGTGATTTATTCCGATTTCGGTTATTGGGTTCCCGCTGGAATCCGCAAATGATCGATGCTGTCAATGACATACTGAAGAAGGAATTACGACATGTTGAACTTATGGCGGACGGCGCATCAGCAAATGAAGTTAGTGAAGCACAGGATAAAGTGTTAAAAATAGAAGGAATAGACCGACAGAAAACCCTTGGTTTTCCGAGTTTAAATCACGTTTTTCGCTCGGAAATAGAATTGCGCATTGCGAATGCCAAAGATGCTGAAGAAAGAAGGCACTGGGAACTGGTCAAACGGATCGGATCTGCGGCCGTCAGCCAGGCCATCAGTCAGGAACAGGAAACCTATGAGGATTGAACGTGTCCAATTAACAGACCTGCCAACCTTAAGGGATAAGCTTTCAGATTATCCCGAAAAACTTGTTGTGCTCTTTTTTGAAGACATCAGCAGACAAAAGCTGATAGAATCAACGTCTTTGCCTCTGGAAACCGTGTTTAACTGGCCGGAAAGCAGCCGGCATGATCTGTACCGCCGCGTCATGAACCTGCAACACGTTGGCAGTGAGGAACTGTCACCGGCGAAGATGTGGGATTCCTTAAAACGCGCGGCAGAACGGGTTGAAGAACAAGCGGAAGGGATGGCGCAAGTCAAGAAAGAATATGATGCCTTGCGCAGTGAATGGGAGGCTGACGCCGAGCGTCTGGAACATCAGCGCGCTTTGCAGATTAAAATCAAAAGGCTGCAGGTGGAAAAGGATGATTTAAGCTGTAAAATAGCCGGTATGGAAAAGATCCATGAACGACTGCAAATTTTAAAGGATAATCCAGATTATCCGGATTTGCGCAAGTTAAAAGATAAGATGACCCGTCTGGAGCAAACCCGGCAGGAAAGTGAAGAAATACTGGCTGCCTATAGTCAGGATCCTGATATAGATTGGGATATGGTCGACAAATTACGGGAAGAAACTTACGCCTGGGCGGAGCTCAAGACGGCGGATCACTCGCTATTAATGGAAATTATTGAACTCGAACAGGATATCGATGCTCTGGCCGATGATATCAATCATTCCCGATATGCCGGATTACCGGTCACGGAAGGTGAAAGCTTGAATAAGGCTGAAGCGGAACTGTCTGAACTGCAGGCGGCGTTAGCGACAGAAAGAGAAGCCTCTGCTCAACGTTCGGCTGCGCTTAATACCCTCGAAAAGCAACTGGATGAAGAAAGAGAAAAACTCAGACGATATACCATGATGGTAAAAACATCTGCTAAGGACGGCCGCGAGCGGTCAGCCAGGGAAGGGCAGCAGACCTTCGGCAAAGCCTTATTGGCAAAGCTCGGCTTGAAGTATGGTCAAGACCGTTCAGAGAAAAAGGGTGCGTCTCGTCTGAAGGCGATTTTTCAAAGGAATTCGATGAAAGATAATGCCGGTTTTAGCCGATTGGAGAAGGAATATCAGGACCAGGTTCACATCGTCAAGGCCATGCAGGCGCAATGGAATGCATGGATCAATGAAAGCGAAAAAGAGAAAAAACTAATCAGCCAAATAGAGGCCTGCAGTCAGAGGTTACGACTGGCTTATGCCTCTGTCAACGCTTCCGGACACGATGAATGGCAGCGTGGTTGGGAAGAGTATCAACAGCAGCAAAAACAACTGGCAGAACGACATGCTCAGCTTGAAGCCAAAATTACGCAGCAAGAGCAGGCGCAAATAAAAATCAACGCCAGTGCAGAGCAAATAAGAGAAAAGCTGAAAGGGTGGACCTCCGAGGATGCAGTCGATGAATTGCTGGCCATTATTCAAAATATCGCCCTTAACCTGCGGCTGAAAGAAGTGACAGCGGAACAATATGCGGAGATCAAGAACACGCTTAAGGAAAAACTTAACAAACGCGACATGAACCGACTTTCCGCTGCGTTGGAACCGTTTGACGACGTGCAGCGTGAAGGACGTCTTTCCGTGAAGGAAAGAAACGCGATGTTAATAAAAACGAAACAGCAATTAGACGATGTGAGTAAGCAAATGCAGCTGGCGGCAGCTGATCTGAAGAAGAGCAGGAGTATATCGAAGGATCCCGAATTGGATCAAAAACTTGACGCGGTTAAGCAGCAATGGCTGGCATTTTATAACCTGCAGCAGGCACTGTCGGACACGAAAGAGCTGTTGGAAAACTGTCTGGACAAATGGCAATTCGACTATGGCATCGCCTTAAAAATCAAAGCGAAACAGATAGTGAGTCAGACCTTTGCCTTGCCACTATCCGACCGGAAAGAATTGATCATGGCAGACGCAGCCAAGTATTACTTTGCCTATCGTCAAGCCCTTCTGGAATTGGCGTCGGAAGATGACCGTGATTGCCCCATTTTCTTTTTCACCGGTCAAATGAATGAAACAACGGAATTCTGGGATGGAATCCTTCGCTATTATCAGGGGCTTTCACTCGAACGGCCGGTTTTCTTCGGAACGACGAACAGTACCCTTTGGCAGTATATCAAAGTCAATCATAGTTAACTCATTTCAAACAATTCTTTCAGCTCATGTTCCGTCAGCTTGGTCAACAGGGTTTCCCCCGGCTGGATCACGGCGTCAATGAGCTTCTTTTTCTTTGCCTGCAGGGCATTGACTTTTTCTTCGATGGTTCCTTGGGTCAGGAGTTTAATCACCTGTACGGTATTATTTTGGCCGATGCGATGCGCCCGGTCTGTGGCTTGATCTTCAACGGCGGGGTTCCACCAGGGATCAAAGTGAATGACAGTATCTGCTCCGGTAAGATTTAAGCCGGTACCGCCGGCTTTCAGCGATATGAGGAAGACCTCGCCGCAGCCGCTGTTGAACTCCTGAACCATGTGCGCCCTTTCGGAGGCCTTTGTGGAGCCGCTCAGATAAAAATAGGGGACCTTTTCACGGTTAAAATAGTCCGCAAGGATATCCAGCATGGATGTAAACTGAGAAAAAACAAGAATACGGTGGCCGCCGTCCAGTGCTTCCGCCAGGAGTTCCTGGAACAAAAGCATTTTTCCGCTATCTCCCGTATAGTTTTCAATAAACATGCCGGGATGGGAACAAATCTGACGCAGACGGGTCAGTGCCGCCAGTATTTTGATTTGGCTTTTGGCAAACCCGGATACGGCTAATTCCTGGGCAATCTGACTCTTTGTCTGCTGCAGATAGGCAAGATAAATCTTGCGCTGCTCATCCGTCAACGCAGCTTTGATTTCCGTCTCAATTTTGGGAGGAAGTTCTTTAAGCACTTCTTTTTTCAGTCGGCGCAGGATAAAGGGCCGGGTATGCCGACTGAGTTCCTGCAAAGCGCCTGCGTCGCCTTTACTGATCGGCGCCGCGTACTTTTTATGAAATTCCAGCTGCGTGTATAAGTAGCCGGGCAGCAGAAAATGAAACAGGGACCATAACTCCGATAACGCGTTCTCGATGGGCGTTCCGGTCAGGGCAAAATACCCGCCGGCCTGAATTTTCTGCACGGATTTGGCATTGAGCGTGTTGGCATTTTTTATATTTTGGGCCTCATCGAGAAAACAATAGGAAAACGAAAGATTGGCAAATGTATCGATATCCCGGCGTAAAACAGCATAGGATACCACCACAAGATCAGCCTGTTCAACGAGAGTGAGCTGATCCTGGCGTTCCTGGGGTGTTCCGTCAATAACCATGACCTTCAGCTCGGGGGTGAATTTTTCTGCTTCACTCCGCCAGTTATAAACGAGGGAAGTCGGAGCAATCACCAGCGCCGGCGGAAAAGACCTGGACGGTATATTTTCATTGTCATTTTTCAGCTTTTCCGAAAGGATAAAGGCAAGCACCTGCAGGGTTTTGCCCAGTCCCATATCATCAGCCAGAATGCCGCCTAAACCATAAGAAGACAAGGTTTTCAGCCATTTATATCCCGTTTTTTGATAGTCGCGCAGAATGTGCTGGAGAGTTGACGGGGGGTCAAATTCATTATCCTGGGGTTCCAGAATACTTTGAACCAGCTGTTTAAACGCGCGGTTGCGCTGAATTCCCGGCAGATTTTCCTGCCGCAGAAAATTGTCGATATACATGGCTCTAAATTTGGGAAGCTGAATCGTGTCCTTGGTCAGGTCCTTTTCCTTTAAATCCAGATGGTCAATCAACAGGGACATGGCGTTGAGCTCCTGCTGCTGCAGGTCGAGAAAAGAGCCGTCCCGCAGGCGGTAATATTTTTTCTTTGTTTTCAGAGAATGAAAAATATCTGCCAGTTCCGCCCGATCAATGTCCCCGTAGGCAAAGCTAATTTCCAGCATATCCAGGTTGTCATCCAAACGAACACGTCCGGTAAAGCCGGTGGCATAATGGATCTTGAGTTTAAAATCATCGGAATAGTATGTTTCGGCCAAATCGTGGAGCTCAGAGAAACCATGGAGCGTAAAATCGAATAGTTTATCTTCATCATCCAGGCTGATGCGTCCTTCGGATACGGTAAAATCAGCTTGTTCAAAAATCTCCAGTATTTTTCTTTCCTTTTCCATATCGCGGATCAGGACATGATCGCCGCTGGACGATACGGCACGGGAATCTCCTTGGGCAGAGAAGGGATTAATGATGATATCACCATAGTGAAACTCCAGACGGACGGTAATCCCGGTATCATTTATCCGATCAAAGAAGAGCTTAGGTTGCAGCTCCTCACGGATAAACTTCGCGGCCAGCTCCGGCTCAATGGAGACCGTACCCAACGTTTCCATCCGGGGGAGTGCTTCCGAGACAAAGATATCCTTCTGGTTAGCAGGAAAGATAATCCCCGGCTGATGTTTTCCGGCTAAGAGCTTAATCAGATTCGGCAGGAACTCAGCTTGTCCGGGTGAAACGCCATAGATCTGCCGTTCATAAAGATAATAGGCGCCGTCTGCAGTCAGCTGGACAGGGAGCTTGCTTTGCAGGGTGAGGACCAGGTCCAGCTCTGCGGATTCCACCGAAAAATCGAGGGGCAGATCTTCCCGGCAAATCGTTGTTGGCATGGGGAACGATGTCCGTAAAGCTTTGGATGAGCCGGCGTGCAGGAAGAACTGTTTTGACCCGACAACATCCAGAAATTTACGAAGATAATAACGGCTTAAGACAAACGGTTTTTGAGTAAAAGGGGAGGCTGAATAGGAAGAATAGGTTAAGGTCTTCACCTCGTTAACCGCCTCGTATTGTTCAAGCATTTCCCGGAGCATGTGAATGACCTGTTGGTCCTGAGCTGAAAACACGTGCTTCGCTGGATCGTAAGTAAATTTCATCCCGAATTCCATGAGGTGATTATGCTTGATGGCATATAAAAATTCTTTCAGATTCTTGACGACATAGAGTCGGTTCGTACCGATTTTTAGCTGAAGTTGGCCGCCTGACTGCAGATAATCCGTATTGATTTCCAGTTCCAGTTCCAGGTTTAATAGTTCTTTACCGGTATTTAGCGGTTTACGGTCGGCAAAGATCGCCATGAAATCCGATGCCGCTCGCTTGGTATCCGGACGGGGGGAGAATGCGCCGGATGCCACGGATGTCCCGGATGACTCCGGTGATCTGACCGGATCCGCTAGTTTTTGCTGGGCAGTTTTCAGCACCGCAATAATATGCTTGCAGGCCCCCGGGTATTGTTCATAGGCTGGACACGTGCAGTAGTAGGTATGCAGCGAGCCGTCTTTTTTCAGCTCAATATGGACATCATACGTATCGGTGCCAAAAACTTGGGCATCGATAACGCCCTTTTCCGGGTTATAGCTGAAATTGCCGACCTTTCGTCCATGCGCATAGAGAGTCCCTGCGTCATAGACTCTTCTGCTGGTTGCAATCGCTTTCAGCTCAGGTTCCGATAGGTAAAAGGAAAACATGAATCGATAATCCTCCGTGTTGGGAATAGACAATATCTCTAGAATAGCATATTTCCTTTCGATTTTCATCTTGGAGACCGGGGCCATCGAGGTAGACGCCATTATTAATTGTCAGGAGTTATATTATGGATGTAATTCCTGATTATACATCGATGACAAAAATTACAACAATTACAAGCTGACAAGCACCTCAACCCATGATAAATACGGCAATACGTTAACGACTACCACCCCGACTGGGTCAACATTTAACCGTCTGTAGAATTCCAATGACCGTACCTGTTGACCCGGATGAATATGAAAAGGGGTATACGGTTGCAGGGCGGAACACTGGATACGGGTTGTATTAATTGGAGCTGGTTGTCCTAAATTCCGCGACGTATCGGAAAGTAGGACAACCTCTTGGCCCCAGAATACACCCTTTCAATACTCGTTACGACAATAACTTCAATTTCCAATGAGAGTCGTAGTTTTTGCACACGTTTGCTCATCAAGTTGTTCATTATATTTTTTCAACTAGTCAAATTAACATGTCGCCAAGCATGTCCCAAAAGCGTAAGCGCTTACGCTTTTGGGACATGCTGTTAACGTAGGGATGGGAGTTATCATCAGAGCTCAAAGTAAACTCGTCATCATGGGATACTCCTCATCCGTTACCGTCCCGCCGGTTATGGGAGCAAGGCCGCTGTGCAGAAAGGTGGCCCGGATGATTGCGCCGGAACCGTAGCGTGACCGGATCTGGTCGATGGCCCGGTCTGCGGCCCGCTGCTTTTCGCTTTCACGTTCGAACAAGGTCATTTGGATAAAGCTGTTATTGCAGAGATCAGATACGCGTACGCCCAGATGCCGAATCGGCTCATGCCCCCAGATGTCATCAAACAATTCGCAGGCAATGGCATGGATGGTATTGGTGCAATCCGTGGGGGTGTGAATTTTTCGCTGGTGGGAATAAGAAATTAATTGGTTGGTCCGGATGGATACAGAAACCAGCCGGGCACAGTATCCGCCTTCCCGCAAGCGGGCACCGACGGTTTCCGTCAGGGAAAGCAGAACGAGATGGGCCGTCCGGCTGTCTTCAACATCAAAAGCAATTGTCGTCGAATTTCCCATGCCTTTGACCGGTACCCGGCGCGTTAGGTGGACAGGGGAATCGTCACGGCCATTGGCAAAATTCCAGAGAAGCGTGCCGTAGCTTTTGAGAAAAAGGTTGAGAAGGATGGGATCGGTATGGGCCAGATCACCAATCGTGCAGATACTGCGGTCCCTCAGCTTACGGGAGGTGGCACGCCCGACACCGAAAAGTTCTTCGACGGGAAGCGGCCACATTTTAGATGGGATCTCTTCCGGGAAAAGCGTATGGACTTTGTCCGGTTTTTGCAGCTCCGAGCCCATTTTAGCCAGAAGCTTTTTACTGGAGATGCCAATGTTCACCGTAAAGCCAAGCTCTTCTTTTATCTCTTCCTTCAGCCGGTAAGCCATGCTCAGGGGATCACCAAAGGTTCGCTCCGACCCGGTATAATCCATAAAATATTCATCGATAGAATATTGTTCCACTACCGGAGAGTATTTACGCAGAATATCCCCAAATGCCTGGCTGCACTGCATATAGAGCGAGTAATTGGGCGGGACGACAATCAGGTTGGGGCACTTGGCCCGGGCTTCAAACACGGATTCCCCGGTCTGAATGCCATATTTTTTTGCCGGGATGGATTTGGCCAGGATAATGCCGTGCCGGGTCTCCTGACTGCCTCCGACGACAGCGGGTACAGTCCGCAGATCGAGCATGTCGCCATGCTGCAGGCGGCTGGCGGCTTCCCAGGAAAGATAAGCGGAATTTGCATCCACATGAAAAATACAGCTCGGCAAGTAAGTCACCTCTTTTAGTTGAAAGAAAAAATGATAAACGAACGTATGTTCGTAATCATATCATAGCAAAATGAAAGCGGTATGTACAGTCAATGCGTGGAATGTTTTCTGTTGTCTCCGAGTGACCGGTAAGTTATGATGGAATCAATAACAGCATAATTCCGAAGGATGTTGTTTTAAGACCATAGCAATGGCTGGCGAGTGGAGGGGAGTTACGATGTGCGGAAGGATAACGTTTACGCTGACCAGGGATGAGCTGGCTGAAATCTACAAAATTACCGATGAGATGGATTGGCAGCCGCGGTATAATATTGCACCTTCACAACCGGTTCCGGTTATGGTTAATACTGAGGCACAACAGCTCAAATTTTTCCGGTGGGGCCTTGTTCCTTCGTGGGCAAAGGATCCCCAGAGCGGATATAAGATGATTAATGCCCGGGCTGAAACCATTGACACCAAACCAAGCTTTAAACACTGTTTCCGGGAACAACGCTGCTTGGTTCTTGCCGATGGCTTTTATGAATGGAAACGCGAAGGGAAGCGCAAGACACCTTACTTGTTTAAAGTCCGCGACCGGAAATTCTTTGCCTTTGCCGGCATTTGGGATAGCTGGAAAAGCCCGGCCGGAACAGTTCTCTATACCTGCTCAATTATTACCACAGGCCCCAATGAACAGATGGCACCCATTCATGATCGCATGCCGGTCATTTTAGACAAAGAAAACGAAAGAATCTGGCTGAATCCGGAGCTGAACGATACGGAGAAACTGAAGCAGCTGCTGGTTCCATATCCGGCAGTGCGGATGGAGGCGTATCAGGTATCTGACTATGTCAATTCGGTCAAGCATGACAGCATCGCCTGCATTCAGCCGGTCCCGGGACAAACCGCTTTATTTGGGTAGTACAGGTAACTGTTCATATGATATAATAGTCGTCATTATGACGGTTTCAGGAGAAAAATTCATGGATCTATATTCGGTTTATAATCAGCTGGGCATTTTATTTTTAACGATTCTGATCGGGTACTTTCTGGCCAAGATAAAAATCATCACATCGTCAGCGACGCAATTTCTAACCAAATATGTTTTAAATATTGCGCTCCCGGCACTGGTGATCGCGGGTATGCAGATTCCGTATACCCCGGAAAAGCTGCAAATGGCGGGTTCTGTTTTTCTGTTGTCTATCCCATGTTACGCGTTGGCTTATGTGGTGGGGATTCTGACAGCAAAAATCCTATCCCGTGATCATTCCCAAAAGGCCGTCTTTAATTTTGGTATCGTTTTTGCCAATACAGCCTATCTTGGGTTTCCCGTATTTATGGTTCTTTTCGGCAAGGAATCGATATTTTACGCAGCGATTTATAATATCTTGTTCGGACTTCTGCTGTACACACTGGGGGCGAAGATCATGCGCACCCATGAAATTGCTCCGGTACATAAAAACAGAATTCCTCTGAAAGAAATATTTAATCCGGGTGTTGTCGCCAGTTTGGTTGGACTCTTGTTGTTTATTACGGCGCTTCCGTTGCCGGTATTCGTGATCGGTACCATCGACACGCTCGGCAATACATGCGTGCCGTTATCGATGCTCACCATCGGGGCGATGTTAAGTGAATTGCCGCTCCATAAGATGTTCGGTAATGTCCGTGTTTATTTACTGTCTGTTGTAAGGTTAGTCGTCATGCCATTGCTGATTCTGGTCATGGTCAAGTACATTTTTGGAATCGACCAGATGATGCTGATCGCTATTCCGGTCATCATGGCGGGTATGCCAATAGCAACCAATACGGTGTTAATGGCCATCGAATATGATAATGATGCCCAACTGTCCTCCCAGGCTGTATTGATTTCAACCATTTTAAGCTGTTTGACGATTCCGCTGATGATATTATTGCTTTCGCATTTGCACTAACAGTAAACAAACGATTAAAAATATGTGGGGTTAGTCTGGCGCCACAATTCCGCTTTCGGCTCTTGTGCCCTCCATGGATTTGCATTAGGAGGAAGTTAAAATTCTTTTTGCCCTCCTTGGCGAATTTTAACTTAGGTCCGTCCATGGACCGTTGCGCTCCGCAATCCCTGCTCCGCTTGTCGCCGGAACTTGTGGCACCAGACCTGATATGTGGTAATTATCTAGGAGGACAATTTTGCAAAATTCGCAGTACTTATCCGCCGCATTGTTAACATGGTATGCGCAAAATCGAAGAGAGTTGCCTTGGAGGAATACGTCGGACCCTTATGCCATCTGGATATCCGAGATCATGCTCCAGCAAACACAGGTGGAGACGGTAATTGATTATTATCACCGTTTTTTGAATGGTTTCCCGGATGTTGCCCGGTTGGGGCAGGCGGAGGAAGAAGACGTTTTATCCCTATGGAAGGGATTGGGCTATTATACCCGAGCTCGAAATATCCTTCGTGCGGCCCGGGTGATTTTAGAAAAGTTTGACGGGGTTTTCCCAACGGTCTATACGGATATCCGATCATTACCGGGGATCGGAGACTATACAGCCGGAGCGATAGCCAGTATTGCCTACAATCTCTCTTATCCGGCGGTAGACGGCAATGTGCTGCGTATTATTTCCCGCTTGGACGGCATTGAGGAGGATATCAGCCTCCAAAAAACGAAAACCCGGATAACAGCCAGAGCGGCTGGATTGATCCCGGACGGGAAAGCCGGTGATTTTAATCAGGCATTAATGGATCTTGGTGCCACTGTGTGTGTTCCTAAGGATCCAAAATGTACTGTTTCTTGCCCCTGGCAAACGGAATGTTCAGCACACCGGGATGGAAAAGAATCCATTCTGCCAATCAAAAAGAAGGCAAAAAAACCGATTGAATACCATTATGCAGCTGCTGTTATTCGACGGAACGCGGATATACTGATGACGAAGCGCCAGGCAGATGCGTTATTGGCCAATATGTGGGGACTGCCGTTGGTCTGTTTAGAATCGGGGATCTCCCCGGAAACTCGCTTTGGGCATGAATGGGGATTGGAAGTGACGAACACGGTCTATCTCGGACATGTCAAGCATGTGTTTTCACATCAGATCTGGCAAATAGATGTTTATAGCATGACACTGAATGATGAAAGCCAGGTAGACGGTGATCACAATGACCGTCCATTGGCATGGGTATCACCGGAACGACTAAAAACACTGCCTGTACCGAAGGCCTTTCAGAAAGTTTTATCGTTAGGATCGTTCTTCTAAAAAAACAAGGCCAGTACACTTTAAACATGTTAACAATGTTCGACATCAGGGTGCACCTTTTTAAGAAATAGCCTGACCTGCATTGTACTTGTAAAAGAAATTAGGTAAAATGGATTTAAATGGATTTATCATCGCAGACACTCTATTTTGAGACATGTCGGGGTGGAGAAAATGGAAGAATTCAAGGAAAAAAGACAGTATTTTCGCGTCGATATGATCAATGATATTCCCGCATCGGCCAGGATATCTTCGATCAATAATCATCGGGTGGAAGTTGAGAAAACATTCCCCATAAAAATACTGGATATTAGTACCGGGGGGATGAGTGCTTATTTCGAGATCGATATTCCAGTCACCATCATGATCATCAATACAACGTTTGTGTTTGAAGACGAGGAATTTAATCTGGACGCGCTTCTTGTTCATAAAACACCATTGGGCCAAGGATTTGAATACGGGATGAAATTCCTCTTTCATTCCAATCGCGAGGAAAGCCAGGTCACCCGTTGTATAAACCAGTATAAGATCAAGCATGCCCGCTTTAAAAAGATTGAACTGGATTTACGGAAACAAAAATACATCGGATGCTTTGTCAAGGTCTTGGACCTGATCGATCAACCGGCGTGTCTTCTCAACACACGGCGGATCGTGGTGGCCACGAATCAAGCGGCTAAAGATACCGGGATCCGATTAGGTGAGCGCTGCTATCAGACGATGGCCAAAAGGCAGCAGGCATGCCCGCATTGTCGGTTGGAGGAGGCTGTCAAATATGGTATGCTATTAGAAGCTGATGATGCTGAGCTCCGGGAAGTGAAGTGCAAAGCCCGCTGGTTGTATTTGGAGGATGATTATATCATCCATTATTATCTGTAGAAAAAGACCATTACATAAGCGAAAGGAATGGCGGCAATGAATGAAAAGGTGAGAGATATCGCAGAAAGAATTAAAGGGTTAAGACTCTTAGCCGGGTTATCTGAAAGAGAAACCGCCGGAAAGCTCGGACTTACCCTCGAAGATTACGTCAAATATGAAAAAGGTGAGGATGACATTCCTGTCAGTATTTTGTATGAAATCGCCGACTTTCACCGCGTCGACATGACAGAGGTGCTGACCGGCGTATCTCCGAAACTGCATGATGTCTGTTATATTAAAAATGGTATGGGGCTTAAAATCGAACGCTACGACCAATACGATTTTCAGAGTCTGGCTTACCAATATATCAACCGTAAAATTGAGCCGCTGCTGGTGACACTGGATCCCGGGAACAGTCCGGAACTGGTTACCCATCACGGACAGGAGTTCAACTACTGTCTGGATGGTAAAATGAAAGTCATCATCAGCACTATGGAATATGTCCTCGAACCGGGAGATTCCCTCTATTTTAATTCGATGCTGCCGCATAAAATGCTGGCCTTGGATAATCAGCCGGCGAAATTTCTCACCGTGATCCTTTTGGCCGAAGAGTAAGGATCCCTTCTGTTATTTCTGGTAAACCAAAAGGTTATGACGCAATCTGAATTTGAGATAGCATTCTTAGAAAATATTATTGTCACATAATATGACGGATATTATTGGATAAGAAAAAAGTATAAAGTAAAGTAAAATTAAAAGTAAAAGAATTAAGTAAAATTATTATAATAAAAATTCATAATAAGGATGTGTCACTGTTGAATTTTGCCAGTCGCTATATATCACGAGAAGATTTTGAATCCTATGAGGATTTCTGTGAGAATTATAAGATTATTGTTCCGGAAAATTTTAATTTTGCTTACGATATCGTCGATGACTATGCCCGCCTCGAACCGGAAAAAACGGCACTGGTCTGGTGTGACGACCATGGTAACGAAAGAATCTTTACTTTCAGTGACCTCAAGAAATATTCGGATAAGACGGCACAGGTGCTGCATGCAGCCGGTATCCGCAAGGGCGATAAGGTCTTATTGATCCTGAGAAGGCGCTATGAGGTTTATTTTGCTATTCTGGGTTTAGCCAAACTGGGCGCGATCTATATCCCGTCATCCAATCAAATGACAGAAAAAGATTTGGTATACCGCAATAATGCGGCTACGGTCAAAGCCATTATTGCCTATAATGATCCCAGTGTATTAAGCCAAGTAGAAGCAGCCAAGGAAAGTTCTCCTTCATTGGAAACACTGTTTATCGTCGACGGGCAGCGTGACGGATGGATCGACTTTAATTCCGAACTGGAAACGGCTTCCGCGGATTGGCAACGGCCCACCGGTGCTGAAGATACGTATAACGACGATACAATGATCATTTACTTCACCTCGGGAACGACCAGTATGCCCAAGATGGCCAGCCATGATTTCACCTATCCCCTTGGCCATATTGTCACTGCCAAATACTGGCAGCGTGTTGTTGATGACGGCCTGCACATGACGGTGTCCGATTCGGGGTGGGCCAAGTTCGGCTGGGGTAAGATCTACGGTCAGTGGATTTGCGGCACAGCGCAGTTTGTTTATGACATGGACAAGTTTATCCCGGAAAAATTACTCGGGATGATCCAGAAATATAAATTATCTACTTTTTGTGCCCCTCCGACCATCTACCGTTTTCTGCTGGAAAACCAGCCGGAACAATATGATCTTTCTTCCTTAGTTCATGCGTCCACCGCAGGTGAGCCGCTAAATCCGGATGTATTCAACCGCTTTAAAGCAATCACCGGACTGGATATTCTAAACGGCTTTGGTCAATCGGAGACCACCGTTCTGGTTGCCAACTTCGAATGGCTAGATGTCTACCCGGGATCCATGGGCAAACCGAATCCCGCCTATAAGATCGATTTGGTTGATGAGAACGGCAAATCCTGTCCACCCGGCGTTGAAGGGGAAATAGTTATCCGGGAGGCGGATTCCAATAAACCAGCCGGTTTGTTTACCGGGTATTACCGTGATGAGGTTTCCATGAACAAAGTATGGTATGACGACACCTATCATACCGGGGATATGGCCTATTGGGATGAGCATGGCTTCTTGTGGTTTGTCGGACGAAATGACGATGTCATCAAAGCGTCCGGATACAGAATCAGTCCGTTTGAAGTGGAAAGTGCCCTGATCGAGCATCCGGCGGTTGTCGAATGTGCGGTTACGGGTGCACCGGATGCCGTCAGAGGGACAGTCGTTAAAGCAACGGTTGTCCTGGCTAAAGGGTATGCCCCCTCGGAGGAACTCCGGAAAGAAATTCAGGATTATGTCAAAAAGGTCACGGCTCCCTATAAATATCCCCGCATCCTTGAATTTGTCGAGGAACTGCCGAAGACCATAGGAGGTAAAATCAAACGCGCCCAAATTCGGCGCGAAGACAGCGATAAATTCAAAGACGTCGATCGTTTCGACAATGTGACGGCGGTTAAGAAAGCCAATATCTATTTCGAGGGAAGAGTAACCAGCCGAACGCTTCTATTCTCGAATGGCCAACAGAAGACTCTCGGCATCATGCTGCCCGGAGAATATGAATTCAATACGACGAAAAAAGAACTGATGGAAATCATGACCGGAAACATGACGGTTTGGCTGCCGGACAGCACGGAATGGCGCACGGTTAAAGGCGGAGAGTCCTTTAAAGTTCCGGGAAATTCTAAATTCAAAGTTGCGGTAACTGAAATATCCGATTACTGCTGTTCGCATTTAGATGACTGATCATTCAATGAGCCGCTCGCCGCGCACACCGCAGGTTACTGTCCTGCTGCGGTAAAATGAGAGCGGCTGGGGAAAGGACCGATATATGACTCCGAGAGAAGAGCATTATTCAATGCCGGCGGAATGGGAAAAACATGAACGGACATTTATTTCCTGGCCTGTACGCGATTCCATGTGTTATCCTCAGGAATACGATGCCGTGTGCCGCGGGTATGAAGAGATTATCAGGGCAATTGCCGAATTTGAACCGGTCACGGTCATCACCAATGAAGACGACTATGATTGTTTATCCCGCTTGTTTAACGACGAGAACATCCAACTGCTTTTGATCGAACATGATGATGCCTGGCTAAGGGATAACGGACCGACTTTTTTACGCGGTAATCAGGGCACCCGAGCCGGGATCAATTGGCAATTCAATGCCTGGGGAGAAAAATATTCTCCTTGGAACCGCGATAATAACGTTGCTCCGAAAATCCTCCAGGCCTTCAATATCAGACAGATTGATGCGCCGCTGGTTATGGAAGGTGGTTCCTTGCATGTTGACGGGGAAGGCACCTTGCTTACGACGGAGGAATGCTTACTTAACCCCAATCGCAATCCGGAATACACACGGGAGGATATTGAGAAAGCACTCAAAGAGTATTTAAACATCCAAAAAATAATCTGGCTGGAAAACGGGCTCTGTGGCGACGAGACTGACGGGCATGTCGACAATATCGCTTGTTTTGCAGCACCGGGTAAAATATTGCTTCAGGTATGCGATGATCCTGAGGATGAGAATTATGTGATTACCCGAAAATGTTTAGAGGTATTGACTGGAGAAAGTGACGCCAAGGGCAGAAAGATCACCGTCATCCCGATAAAACAGCCACCGAAAATGGCGTATAACGGCAAACGCCTGACCTTAAGCTATTTGAATTTCTATATGGTGAACGACGGTATCATCCTGCCTGTTTTTGGCGGGTCTGCTTCACAGACAGATGAACTTGCCATTCGCGTATTGCAGGAAACATTCCCGAATAGAAAGATCCGTACGGTAAATGGTATGGGTATCGTGCGTGAAGGTGGTAATGTCCATTGCACGACGCAGCAAATGCCTGCGGCGCAAACCGCCGGTAAGGAAGGGTTGTAGAATGAGAAAAGTTATTGTTGCGGCAACGCAAATGAGCTGTTCCTGTCAAAGAGAAGAAAATATAGCGAAAGCGGAGACTCTGGTAAGACGTGCCGCAGCCGAAGGAGCAAAGATCATCTTGCTCCAGGAGCTGTTTGAGACGCCCTATTTTTGCCAAAAAGAAAAATCGGATTACTATCGCTATGCGGACGATCTGGAACAAAACCTGGCAGTTAAACACTTTCGGGAAATAGCCAAAGAACTGCAGGTTGTGCTGCCGATTAGTTTTTACGAAAAGAAGAATTATGCCCGGTACAATTCCATCGCGATGATCGATGCGGACGGAGAAATCCTCGGGACCTATCGGAAAAGTCATATCCCCGACGGTCCGGGTTATGAAGAGAAATTCTATTTTAACCCAGGGGATACAGGCTTTAAAGTCTGGCAGACCCGTTATGCCAAAATTGGCGTCGGGGTGTGCTGGGACCAGTGGTATCCGGAAGCAGCACGCTGCATGACGTTGATGGGGGCAGAGATTCTGCTCTATCCCACTGCCATTGGTTCGGAACCGGAGGACGGAAGCATCGACTCCAAAGATCACTGGCAAACCTGTATGCTGGGTCATGCTGCCGCCAATTTAATACCGGTTATTGCTTCCAATCGGATTGGTGTAGAAGAAGACGAGGATTCTAAAATTACCTTTTATGGATCATCATTTATAGCCGATGCTACAGGCAAGAAGGTGGCTGAAGCCGGCCGTACGGATGAGACAGTTCTAACCGCGGAATTTGACCTGGACAAAATAGAAACACAGCGGCTGGAATGGGGGATATTCCGTGATCGCCGTCCGGATCTGTATGGTGTGATAACCTCCTACGACGGTGAAACCACCTGGTATAAAAAGTGATCTGTCAAATAAGATTAATCGTATTCAATCTGCTATACTGCAAACTATTGTGAATTGACCATACGAAGAAATCGAAGGAGGGGATAACTATGAAAAAAAGCAGCATGGTATGGGGCGTGATCCTTATTGTTGCCGGACTTTTCCTGCTCGTAGACAACCTGGCTGACTTGCGTATCCTAAGTATGGAAAGAATATGGCCCGTATTCATTCTCATTACCGGTCTTGCCTTTGAATTTGCCTACTTCAGCAAAAAGCAAAATCCCGGTTTTTTGGTTCCAGGCGGCATCATTACGGTCATCGGGTTGCTATTCTTCTTCGAAACCTTTACCAACTGGCGTTTTGCTGCTTATACCTGGCCTGTATATCCGCTGGCTGTGGCCATAGGGCTTTTTCAGCTCTATTTATTCACACAACGTGAACGCGGACTTTTAGTGCCCATCTTTATTTTAACGGCTGTATCTGTGGTATCGTTTGCGGCGATGTTTTTGAATACGATCCAGAAGTGGGTAGACCTTGGCATTGTTTTACCTATCCTCCTCGTCGTTTTCGGTGTGATTATCCTGCTGCGGAATATACTTAAAAAGAGTGAGTAGCGTTAAATCGTGCGTGGTATAAAACTGATAAATTATGGAAATAATAGTATCACCAATAGGTTGGAGGTATCCATATGGGGGATAAAAATCCAAAAAATATCATGAAGCAAAAGAACAAGAAAAAGAAGATAGAAAAGAAAGTTGAAATTGATGCTCTCTAAATTAAGTGAATAAACAGTAACGTGAAGCAACAGTAATGTCTGGAAATACTTGCACTGCATCGAAATCCCTGCAGTGTCTTTTCTTTTCCATGCTATTTATGTTTGAATGATAAGATATGTTAATAAATTGACAGGATTTACATTTTTATCTATAATTAATATTGATTTTTAAAATATATGGATCACAGTAACTGTAAAAGGCAAACCTGTTGAAAAGCAGGGACGCAAAGCTACGAGTCTAAGTGCTGAGGCATAATGACAGTCGGGTCGCCCGTTATTTAAAGGTTAATATCGTGGCATCCTGCCATGATTTTTTTGGTTTGGAGGATAATATGGAACCCGAGTCAATTATTCTGGCCAGCTGTACGGTTACAGTGGCTTTGTTGATATCTTACAGCTATTTGTACTTAACG
The DNA here is from genome assembly GCF_024972775.1 of Dehalobacter sp. DCM. Classification (NCBI taxonomy): domain Bacteria; kingdom Bacillati; phylum Bacillota; class Clostridia; order Eubacteriales; family Desulfitobacteriaceae; genus Dehalobacter; species Dehalobacter sp. DCM. The sequence goes on from NZ_CP092282.1 coordinate 2,352,051, forward strand.
GAGAAAAAGATATATATCATTTCATGGATATTGTCGTTGGTGCTGCTTTTGACGGCTTATGTCACACGCTATTATATTATCGAGGATGTCTCTGTACGCCCGGTATTGTCCATTCTCAATTATTTTGCGACAGTTGCCGGTTATTGGCTGCTCTATAACGGTGTAAGGCAGTTTTTTAAGGCTTCGGTATCGCGTCTTATGATTATAGGAGCTATACTTCTCTTCGGCTTCTTTACTGCGTTTACCTTAGCGGAAATACCCACGACTGTTATATTGCTGGTCACGCTTATCTATACGATCACGTTGCTTGTAACCATTGCGTATACAGCCCTTACTGAAACGAAACCGGATGGCATGTTAAAGCGAATTCTTGGCTGCATCTTTTTTATTTGGGCTGTCGCGTTATTCCTCTATCCCTTATGTGTCATCTGGAATTATGTACCTTATGCTATAGGTTATTGGGTCGTGGGAATTATCGGACTGATTGCCTTTATCGGGATGCAAGCCCTTTATTTTCAAAGGATTCGGCAGGAACTTGAGAATAAAGAAGCAAAAATAAGGCAGCTGGTGGAATTTGATAAACTAACAGGTGCTTATAGCCGCACCTATTTCGAGCATGCACTGGATGATTTTTTGGAAAGAATATCTTCGCCGGCTGTATTGGCAATGGGCGACATTAATGGCCTAAAACTGATTAATGACACCTTTGGTCACGAAAAAGGCGATGAACTCCTGCTGGATGGGGCTACGGTCATAAAAAACTCTCTGGGACAGGACAATATCGTCGTGCGTTGGGGCGGCGACGAATTTATTGTCATCATGCCGTATAAGACCATGTTGCAAGCAGAAGCGACGATCAGAGATATTAAGTCAAATCTGAAAACTTTCCGCCCTAAAACGATTCCATTGGAAATATCGTTTGGACTGGCCGCTTTCGATCCTAAACAGCAGTCGATTTATGAGTGTATAAAAATAGCCGAAGAATTAATGTACAATCATAAGTTGCTTGAAAGCCAGAAAACACGGATGAATATGATCGCTTTCCTGGAAAAATTGCTGTGGGAAAAGGATTATCAGACGGAAGCGCATGTGATGAGGATCAAAAGCCTCGCCGATAAAATTGGCGTGCGAATCGGTCTGTCATCAAGAGAACTGGTCGAGTTAAATCAAGTGGCGATGCTTCATGACATCGGGAAAATCGGCGTTCCGGTTGAAGTATTAAGAAAGCGATCCGAACTTACGCCCGAAGAATGGGCAATGATGAAAAAACATACCGACATCGGTTATCGGATTACCCAATCCATACGTGAACTATCTTATATATCCGATGCCATCCTCAGTCATCATGAATGCTGGGATGGCAGTGGTTATCCACAGGGACTGAAAGGGCAGGAAATCCCGTTATACTCAAGAATCGTTGCAATTGTCGACTCCTATGACGTAATCACGCATGAACGCCCGTATAAACATGCCACTGATCATGAGTCGGCGCTGTTGGAGATCAATGCGTGCGCCGGAACCCAGTTTGACCCCTATTTGGTCGATGTGTTCACCCTATATATGGAGGAAGCTAAGGCTGCCAATGATTATTAACTTTTTTATAAATAACTATTGACATTGGATGGAATAAGCCTATAATAATCTCATGAATTAAATAATTCCTTGACACGATGTTAAGGGGAGTAGCAAACGGTCATGAAAGGCCGTAAGATAGCGTCGTCAGAACGGTTCCCGGGAACCCGGCCTATCACCAGCAAATGGATGCGAGACCTTACCCAATTGGGTAAGGTCTTTTATATTTTGCACGATGATCGGAGCGATACTGTCTGCGGACATCAGAGCGGAAGCACTACATATTAGGAAAGCGAGTGAAGTAAATGATGATAAAAGACTTTTTACTGTTTCTCTTTTATGGGGTTTGGAGCGATGTTTCCATCTTGGGAGGGAGCATTTTCCTCGTAGCTTTAGCGATTATTCTCTTTTTCGTCTATCGGCATCTAACCGTCCGGAGAAGAAGAAGGATCGAGACCCAAATTGGATTGTAGGTTAAATCCGCTAAAATGACGTTCATTTGTTTACAGTATAACTATGGGGTATGACCGTTATAATAAAAACGGTATAATAAAGTCAATGATATCATTGGGAGGAATAAGATTATGATTTTAACGACAACACCCTCTGTGGAAGGAAGCAAGATCACCAGTTACTACGGGATCGTCACCGGCGAAGCTATCATGGGAGCAAATATTGTCAGAGATATCTTTGCGAGTATTACGGATGTCATTGGCGGACGTTCCGGGACCTATGAGGGGAAACTTCAAGAAGCCCGATCGCTGGCTTTAAGAGAGCTCGAAGAACGCGCTTATCAACTGGGTGCGAATGCCGTTGTCGGGATCGACCTCGACTACGAAGTCATCGGAGCCAATGGAAGCATGCTGATGGTCAGTGCCTCCGGCACCGCTGTCCATGTTGAATAGGTTTTTTAACCGTAACATAACAAGGTATCGCGGCACGACCAATAGTGCACGATACCTTTTCTAATATAGTTTACGCCATGCTCCGCTTGTGCAGCACGATGACCATCAGGCTGATTATGATATAATATAGAAAGATCGACAGCAACCAGAAAATCAAAGCGGATGAGCCGTCTTCCTAAAAGGAGGTTTCTTGATGAACCGGAAACAATTGAAATTTGAAAACCCAGCACGCCTGGATGAGTTAAAGCCACGGGAAACATTGTTACGCATCGGGCTTACCGAAAATGATACCGTTTGCGATATCGGTGCCGGGACGGGGGTTTTTACCTTGCCTGCGGCTGAAATCACCCGGAATACGGTCTATGCGCTGGATATCAATGAGGACATGCTGGCCATCCTTGATGATAAGATCCAAAGCGGACAAATCAAAAATATTGTCCTGCAAAAGGTCAGGGATAAACGCTATGATCTGGAGGACGGCAGCATTGCTATCGCCCTTATGGTCACCGTTTTGCATGAGGTTGAAAGCAAACTGCAAATTATCAAAGAAATAAAACGTATTCTGAAGGAGAACGGGAAGTTGGCTGTCATCGAATTCCACAAACGCCCAACGACGTCAGGACCTCCGGTGGAACAGCGTCTCAGTCAAGATGAAGTGAAAGAAATGATGGCTTATTCGGATTTCACGACCTGTGATGAATTTGACCTCGGCGATAACTTTTATTGTTTGGTATTTGTTAATTGACATTATTGCCACAATCTGTATAGAATAACAGTTGGTAATCCATCTGTTATTTTTGATTTATTCCATCATTTGTTTTCAAAATTTAACGACAAACTTCTTACTGAAAGGACTTTCATCGATGCGAAGACGAAAACCCAAAAAAAGCCCGCTCATTTTTATTCTGACTGTGCTATGTCTGCTCCTGATGTCGGGATTTGCTTTAAGTGCTTATATCAACGACCCGGGAATGTTTACTGGGGAGGATAAGGATAATACTCCGACGGAAGATAATACCGCTGAAGTGGTTACCAATAAACTGAAGGACAATTATTATACATTTCTCTTGGTCGGAGTCGATCAAGAAAAAGCCAACACGGATACAATCATGGTTGCCTCTGTTGATACCAATGCCAAGACCATCAATCTTGTATCCATACCGCGGGATTCGATGGTCGATGTCGAACGATTTACCAAGAAAATTAACGCTGCATACGGCAACGGCGGAGTGGAACAATTAAAACAGGAGCTGCAAACAATTATTGGGTTTGTACCTCAGAACTATATGATCGTCGATCTACAAGCCTTGAAGAAAATGGTCGATACGGTTGGGGGGATAGAGTTTGATGTTCCCGAGAAAATGGACTACGACGATCCCAAGCAGAATTTACATATTCATTTAAGTCAAGGCCAACAGCATATCGATGGCAGCGAAGCTTTGCAGCTGGTGCGTTACCGTGGGTATGCCAACCGGGATATCGGTCGTATGGAAACCCAACAAAAATTTATTAAAGCGCTTGTCGATAAAACATTGTCTTTTTCCAGCGCGACGAAAGTCATGCAGTATATCGAAATATTTCAAACAGAAATTGATACGGATTTAACCCTGCGGGAAATGCAATGGCTTGCCCGGAAGGTACTTCAAATGGATACGGCCAGCGGCTTTACCGTACAAACCTTGCCGGACAGCGGTAACGGTTTGTATAAAGGGGTCAGTTATCTCTATTTGGACCAGGATAACGTGCTGAGTATGGTCAATGAAAAAATCAATCCCTACACACAGCCCATCACAGCCGAGGATGTTCGGATCATTAAGCTTGAGGATTAAAGCTTGACGTCGGCATTGTGCAGGCGTCATTACTCTGGAGTGATTTAAGCAAAGAATGTAGTCCTAGTGTGAAATCGGGAGAGACTATGTCGGAGAATAGTGACGTAAAGAAAATAACGGCGGTTACTGCTGCCATTATCCGTAAAGGTGACGATATCCTTATTTGCCAGCGAGCCGAGGGAGGGAGCTGTTCCTTATTGTGGGAATTTCCGGGCGGAAAACAGGAAGTAGGGGAGACTCTCAAGGCCTGTTTGATCAGAGAATGCCTAGAAGAATTAGGGGTTGTCATTCACGTCGAGGATATCTACAGTCAAGTGAACTATACCTATGGTGAGAAAGAAATGGCCTTCACCTTCTTTCATGCGCATATTATTTCGGGCCAACTGAAAAAAAGAGTGCATCAGGATATCCGCTGGGTGAAGCGCGATGAACTGAAAGCGTACGAATTTTGCCCTGCGGATGTGGAAGTAGCGCGAGGATTAGGTTCCGAGTGAGGGTAATCTGTTGGACCTATTTAAAAATGATGCAACGGCTTGACTTTTGCTTCAATGAATGGTTTATAGTATATGGTAAAAAATAGGAGAGTTAGCTCTCCTATTTTTTTGCTCTGTGTTTCTGTTCGTATATCAGAAAGTATAAGTGACTTTCTGTTCCAGAAAGTTTGATTCACGTTCTGAATTACATAAGTTCAGCTATGGCTGCCGCCTTCGTCTAAGGACTTGGCGCCAGCCAAGTTTTACTTATTTTTTTGTTTCGCCCAGACGCTCCACTTGGGGTTCATATATCTCGTTTTTTACCTCTTGGAATTTTTGTTCCATTTGCGGAAATTTATCCGCTAAATCTTTTCTTCTATCGCTGTTTTTAGTCAAATCTGTTCGCCTCCTATTGAAAATGAGTCATTCGCTATCAGTATCTCCTAATTTCGAAAAATAATGTTTAATCCCAATGGAAGTGGATCAGGTGAACATTACCTTTTGTGGAAAAATATACTATAACAATAAACGTGAAATACGTGAGTAAAGGAAAATGATCGATGGATTTAAAATCGTTGGATGCAGCCAATATCCAATTACGCATCAGTTCAGAAATGATCAAGGAAATGATCGCGAATGAAGAAAAAAAAAGCATACAAGAGCTATCCGTCATTTTTGGGACAGAGACGATAACGTTTACGGGGAAACTCAATTGGAAACTTGTCAAAATTCCCTTCGAAATTGTTCTTCGGTTAACCTCGGCCAAGGAGCGAACCATTTATTTTACTGTTGAAAAATTCGCGCCTATAAATGCCTTGCCAATAAAAAACACATTACTGCAGCGGCCGCCTCTATTAAAATATACGGATCCTCATTTAGAACTCAATTTGGATGGGATTGCAGCATTAAAGAATATACCTTATGGCCATATCAAAGACGTTCGGATCCAAGATCAAAGCTTTCTTGCCCAAATCGGATTCTGAGCGGAATATAATCATTCATTAGAATGCTTTATGGATTCTAATTTACCGTCCTTTAGTATGGAGATCGGCCCATGCCCACCGCAGACGAGGCATGGCCGGTTGTTTTTTTCGGCTATTTGATCTAACAAGCCGGTTACCTGCTTCCTCATAACGGTTGCTTTATCGGAATGGACATTGACACTGCGCATTAAATAAGGCGCCAGGGAATTAAACTCAGCGCGTTCCGGGGAAAAACCGCTGATATTGACTAAAATGTCGCCGGTAAAGGCCAGGCCATATTCACTGCAAACAAAGACCATCTCGCCATAGAGGTGCCCGCCGCTGCCTTCATAAACGGTAAACTCAAGGTGATCCACCCGGAAGCTGCCGATGGGGATCAGATCATCATGATCTTCCGGTGTTTCCGGACGATTATCGGCATCGATGATCACAAATTGCTTGGGGTCCGGCGGGGAATAGCCGGAAATGATTTGACTGAGTTTACTGTATCCCCAGCCCAAGGCGCTGCTTTCCCGGTAGTCGGGAATCCCATTGGTTTGGCGGCGCAGACTATCCGAACTTTTTTTATTCAAATAGATCGGCACATCCTGAAACGTGGAAAGAAGACCACAGTGGTCAACATCCGCATGGGTAATCAATACGCGTTTCTTCTGGAAAGCCCATTTCGGGAATAACCGGGATAGCACATGGCGCATCTCTTCAGCATAAATGGCGTAACCGGTATCAATCAGCAGCAGTTCATCGGCAGTCTCAAGAACATAGGTATTACTGCCGCAAGGGGGTTGAATATTATACAGCATGACGGAGTCACCGACCGGAATTTTGTCAATATCCACAATAAAATGATCCTGGCGGTATTGACTGATAAACAGGGCAAAACGGCGGATATAATCAAACACTTTTTTCGGGCTTTCGCCATTTTCCTCGAGCATCTGCAGGATCCGGTTGGATTCGGATATAAATTCTAATGTTTTTTCTGTTGTTAAATGGAGAACTTTTTGCATTTCATTGGCTAATCGGATATAAAATATGGTATTGTCCAGATTCTTTTCAAAATCATCATAGTCGATGATTTCTACCTGATAAAGTGACGAGATATCTTCCAGCAGCATTTTAATAATATCCGGTTTTTCAATCAACAAACCCATGGTGAAGTCCTGAAACAGTGTGCCATTGGCACTGGAATTCAGATAAGAGATATTGATATCATACTGATCCAGTATTTTCAGCACAGGGATTACCGCCCCCGGCTTATCTGGTATTTTGATAATGATTTCAATAACCCGGGCAGGCGCAATTTCATTATTAAGGTAGCCAATCGTCGTCAGCTCTGTTTCTATTTTATCGTGGTTTTCTGCTTGCGCTTCGACATCCAAAAAAAGCATGTGCAGATCCACCGCTTTGTTATAACTCACCCGTACAATATTTCCGTCATACTTGGCGATGATTTTGGAAGCCAACAGGAATGCACCTGTCTTATCCGGCATACGTGTTACATAGGATTTTCTCAGCATCGTTTGATCCTTTCGCTATGTTTTATCCTTAATCACTATGATTAACCTCTTGTTGGTTATTAATCCTATTATATAATATAATTCAAATGGAATAGCAACATTTTGCCATTCTCACACGTGGTGATCAATAACTGCTGGAAGGAGAGGGTATTGTGGGACTGGGAAGAGTACGCTTCAATGATGATTCCTTGGAATTGCCCAAAATCACCAAGAAAATGCTGATGCGCATTTTCCGTTATTTCATACCATATTGGAAGCTCATGCTGGTTGTTATTCTGACCTTGAGTGTTTCCTCCGTGGTCAATCTGGTACCGCCTCTGGCTATCAGGAGTATCCTTGATCACGCCTTACCGCAGCATGATATGCAATATTTGACCATACTTTTAGGGATTTCTATTGCGGCTGCCGTAACCAGCGGATTATTGCTCGTGGGCCAAAATTATCTAAAAACGTTAGTCGCCCGGAATATCATCTATGACATGAAAAATCAAATGTATCGGCACGTCCAGCATATGTCACTGCGTTTTTTTTCATCCGTTCGATCAGGTGAAATCATTACCCGGATGAACAGCGATATCAACGGCGTGCAGGACATGCTGAATCAAACTATCATCAATACCTTAAGCAGTACGTTAACCATGGTGGCCACGGCCGCAGCCCTTTTTGCTATGAACTGGAAACTGGCTATTCTGGGTATGGTTATCGTGCCCTTATTTATTTTTCCAACCCGAAAAGTTGGCAAAGTCCGGTGGAAGATCGTATCGCAAACACAGGAAAAGGTGGATCAGCTTAACCAGCATCTTCAAGAAACATTCAATATCAGTGGGTCGATCCTGACGAAAATATTCAATAAGGAAAAAAGCGATTATGAAAAATTTGAAAGGATCAATCTTCAGGACTCCCAGCTGCGGATGAAGGAGTCCTTAGCGGGTCAATGGTTTACCATGACGGTTACGATATTTTCCTTTATTGGCCCCATGCTCATCTATTTTTTTGGGGGGTATCTTTTTGTCAAAGGCGAGATATCCATTGGGGAAATTGTAGCGTTTGCAGCCTTATTGGCAAAAATGTATACCCCCGTAGCCCAGCTTTCGAACATCCATATTAATGTCGTACGATCGTTTGCGCTGTTCCAACGGATTTTTGATTATTTTGACCAGCCCCATGACATTGAAGACCGTCCCCTGGCGAAAACGATCACCGCAACCGCAGGGAGAATCGATTTTGAACATGTCGCTTTTTCCTATGACCATATGGTCGATGTCCTGCAAGATATTTCATTCACGGTTGAACCCGACACCATGACGGCCTTGGTCGGAGTGAGCGGCGCAGGCAAGACCACAATCACGAACCTGATCCCGCGGTTATATGATGTCACGGAAGGGGTCGTGAAAATTGACGGGGAAGACATCCGGAACATAACGTTAACATCTCTGCGCAGCCAGATCGGTATTGTTATGCAGGAATCGTATCTTTTCAATGACACGATTGAAGCAAACTTAAAATATGCCAAAGAAGACGCAACCCAAGCTGAAATCATTGCAGCATGTCAGGCGGCGTATATCCACGATTTTATTATGACGCTGTCGGATCAGTACCAGACACTGGTCGGCAACAGGGGAATTAAACTTTCCGGCGGGGAGAAACAACGGATTTCCATTGCCCGCGTGATTTTGAAGGATCCCAAGATCGTTATCTTTGATGAAGCCACTTCATCCTTGGACTCCGTATCGGAGATGTATATTCAAAAAGCGATGATCCCGCTGTTAAAAGGAAAAACCAGCATTGTAATCGCGCATCGCTTATCCACCATTCTGGCCGCTGACCAAATCCTGGTTGTGGAAAAAGGGAAAATCGTCGAGTCCGGAAAACATGCTGAACTTTTAGCACTGGACGGGATTTATCGAAAGTTATGCGACACCCAGTTTAAAACAGAAGAACACGTTTAATCCTCAGACTAAACGTGTTATCTGTTCACGGATGAACAACTGCCGAACATCTATCTACAATATCAAACCTCCGTGTTTATACCAAAATACCGTGTTGACGAAGGCTAGAGTTGGCGCTTCGCTAATACCACGGATGGCAAGGAGCGAATAAAAGTGCTTTATTCGGCCAGATTAAATAAGTTCGTACTTAAATATTTTTCACCGCGATCCGCAAAGAGAACCACAACCAGTCCATGATCAAGATCCTTGATACATTCAAGGGCGGCGACCATGGCAGCACCGCTGCTCATCCCAACGAAGATACCTTCCTGCAAGACAATGGATCTGGCCATCGTAAACGCGTCTTCAGACTCAATCATCACGGTTTTGTCAATCTTCGATGGGTCATAGATTTCAGGAACAATGGCTTCCTCCATATTCTTTAGTCCTTGAATATAATGCCCTTTGACCGGATGGGCCTCAACGATTTGAATATCCGGATTTTTATCTTTGAGCCCCATGCCGACTCCCATCAGCGTACCCGAAGTGCCAAGAGCAGAGACGTAATGGGTGACCAACCCGTTGGTATCGTCCCAGATTTCATTGGCTGTCGTACAGTAGTGGGCCAATTTGTTATATTCATTGGAGAACTGGTTCGGCATAAAGTATTTTTCAGGATATGTCTGGCAGAGCGCGTGTGCTTTACGGATAGCACCATCGGTGCCCTGGGTCGAATCAGTCAGTATGGTCTTTGCCCCAAACGCCTCGATCATTTTGCGACGCTCGACGGATACGGCTTCACTCATTACGATCTCCACAGCATACCCCTTAACGGCTCCGATCATCGCCAGGCCAATACCGGTATTGCCTGATGTTGGCTCGATAATTGTTTTCCCCGGGGTTAGTGTGCCGCACGCTTCAGCTTGCTCAATCATTTTTAAGGCGATCCGGTCCTTAATGCTGCCGGTGGGATTGAATCCTTCAATTTTGGCATACAGCTGAACGTTCGGATTCGGATTCAGCCTGTTGATTCGGACCATCGGTGTATGGCCGATGGTTTCAAGAATATTATTGTACATATGTATCTCCTCCACAAGTCACGCTATCTCTAATATACTACTCGTGCTTCAAGAAATGCAATGGAAAGATGACATTCCCCAAAATTGATCATAATAATTAAATTTTCTCTTTCTGATCAGGAACAATATATGTTATTATATAAGTTAATAATTTAGTACCCCGTTGCTGTTTTGCAACCCCATAGCGAAATAATTGCCCACAAGATAGAACGAAACAAAGTAAAAAGGAGAAATACAATGGCTATTTATTTTGATGAACCCTCGCATACTTTTGGGGAATATTTATTAGTTCCCGGCTATTCCTCTACGGAATGTATGCCTGCGAACGTCAGCCTGCAAACCCCGGTGGTTAAATTCAAAAAAGGTGAGATGTCAGCTTTAAATATGAACATTCCTTTAGTGTCAGCCATTATGCAATCGGTATCCGATGATCGGATGGCGATCGCCTTAGCGCGTGAAGGCGGCATATCGTTTGTTTTTTGCTCTCAGTCCATTGAATCTCAGGCCCAGATGATTGCGCGGGTCAAAAATTACAAAGCTGGTTTTGTGACCAGTGATTCCAATATTACCCCGGACAGCACCTTAGCCGACATTTTGGCCTTGAAAGCGAAAACAGACCATTCCACGGTTGCTGTCACGTCAGACGGTACGGCCACAGGCAAACTCTTAGGTCTCGTGACAACCAGAGACTATCGTGTCAGCAGAATGTCCAAGGATACCAAAGTGAAAGACTTTATGACCAAATTTGAAGATTTAATCTGCGGCAGTGATCAGATTACCTTGAGTGAAGCTAATGATATTATTTGGGATCATAAATTGAATGCGCTGCCTTTAATCGACAAGAACCAAAACCTGAAATACCTTGTATTCCGCAAAGACTATGATTCGCATAAGGAGTATGAGAGAGAACTCCTGGACAGTTCGAAACGGTATATTGTCGGGGCAGGGATCAATACCCGTGATTATGCCGAGCGCGTACCGGCCTTAGTCAATGCCGGCGCCGATGTTCTCTGTATCGACTCCTCCGAAGGTTTTTCTGAATGGCAAAAGATCACCATCGATTATATCCGCAAAGAATTCGGCGATAAAGTCAAAGTCGGTGCAGGTAACGTTGTGGATAAAGAAGGTTTCTTATTCCTGGCTGAGGCCGGCGCTGACTTTGTAAAGGTCGGGATTGGCGGCGGTTCCATCTGTATCACCCGTGAACAGAAAGGCATCGGCCGCGGACAAGCCACAGCCCTGATTGAAGTTGCCAATGCCCGGGATGACTATTTCAAGGAGACGGGCATTTATATCCCGGTTTGTTCTGACGGCGGCATTGTTCATGATTACCACATGACTTTAGCTTTAGCTATGGGAGCTGACTTTATTATGCTGGGCCGGTATTTCTCCCGGTTCGATGAAAGCCCCACCAGTAAAGTCAATATCAACGGCAACTACATGAAGGAATATTGGGGCGAAGGCTCTAACCGTGCCCGGAACTGGCAGCGTTATGATATGGGCGGCGACAGCAAACTGTCGTTTGAAGAGGGCGTGGACTCCTATGTTCCGTATGCCGGCAGCTTGAAGGATAACGTGACGCTGAGCCTGAATAAAGTCCGGTCAACCATGTGCAACTGCGGCGTGCTCACCATTCCCGATCTGCATAAGAACGCGAAACTGACCCTGGTCTCCGCCACCAGTATCGTTGAAGGCGGTTCCCACGACGTTCTGTTGAAGGATAACAGTTATATTAAATAAGGCTGCATAATACAAGAAATAATAGGACGAAAAATAGGCACCTTCGATTGATTAAGGTCAATACGGAGGTGTTTTTTCTGTTTTGGATTTATTTATTTTGAAACAGCTTAATTGCTGGTTAACTTGAGAGAATTATGTCTCAAAAAAGGAATTCGGCAATTTGCCCAGAAATAACATTTATATCCATTGCTATTAGTCAGGTCTCGATGAAATCTAGCTTGGTAGTACAATGAGATTAATTGAATTCCATATAATAGTATTTCAAATGAGAACGCCCAAATGTCGATATCGGTATTTGCACATGTCACATCTGGCTCGGATTAATTGACAAAGGATATAATCCAAAAGTTACTGTAGTCGAAGATTTTGGGAGAGAAGTTTGGAAATTTCTATATAACTCGATGAAATATCTTCTCTCACTTTAAAAAATAGGCTATTTTTAAAATTACTAAACTAGATGACTAAGGGCCTAAAACAGGGAATTTTAAACTGGCTGAGAGTAGTAAGGAGACATTATTAACTATGGTTAACTATAAATAGGGATAGGAGTGGGATTTTGAAAAAAATTAAAATACCTTATCTTATAGTTTTTTTAAGTATTTTTTTCGTTTTACTCTTTGCCGGTTGTTCCACTAATACGGTATCACGATCCCCGGAAGAGTTGGATAAAATTACATTGAAGGTTATGACCAAGTCTCAATTGCCTGAGGGAATAGGGTATTCTATAAAATTAACTAACGGTAGTCCATTCGTAATTAAACAAAATAACGTATATATCGGCTATATCTATAGAATTGGGGATAATAGCAATTCGTTTACTGAGGCCAAAATTGAAGCCGAGGGAAATAAGCTGGACATTGCCCCTGGGGAGGAGGTCATTTTGAACGCATTTATACCTGAAGGTATCTATAACAGTGACAAGGTCGATCTTAGTGTACTTCGATACGAAATAAAAGGTTACATTGACGAAGTCAAAGACAATAACAAGTTTGCTCGATTAGGGTATGACTTGGATTGACTTAAAGGGGTTATGCCATATGGATCTTAATTATAGTAGTCAAATCATGATTGGGCTTTTCTGTTTGATAGTTATCATTATTCTTTTCTTGAGAAAGAGGATGGTGGGGGAACTATTGTGTAAGGTATCTCTATCACGGTTTCGCTATTTCTATCTAGTTTTTAGTATGCTTATTCTATATCAAGGATGCAAAGGACTTTATATTGCCTTGTACTATCAAGGCTATCTTTCGGACTATTCCGTATACAGTTTGATATCAAAATTATTGGGAACAGTATGTTGTTTAACACTGTTTTTCACATCAAAAATTTATATCGGTTTAAAAGGTATAGCTATCCCATATATTCCATTTTTTTCCTGATAGCCAAATAACAAATTATGAAATCAAATCGAATACGCTTATTCTAAAGAGAAGAGGGAAGCGAGAATTCAGAATTAAAATTGAACCAAAAGATGTTATTAATATTTTATAATTGCAGCGTGAAGGATGAATATTTTGATAATGAAGACCTGGCTTAAACATTCGCTTGTCGTCCTGGCTATCCTGGCAGGTCTCGCCGGAGGCTCAGTATTCGTTATTAACAATTATGTGGAACGCATTGGTTCTCAATATATTACCGTTGCTGCGGAAGTCCCGGAGGCGGATGTTATCTTAGTCCTGGGTGCTTATGTTTTTCCAAATGGGAAGGTATCACCGATGCTGAATGATCGACTGACCGTGGCATACGAGATTTACACGCTTGGTAAAGCCTCTAAGATATTAGTTAGTGGTGATCACAGCCGCAAAGATTACGATGAAGTTAACGCGATGAAGAAATTTCTTATTGACAAGAGTGTCCCGACCCAAGATATTTTTATGGACCATGCCGGTTTTAGTACCTATGAAAGCATGTACAGAGCGAGAGACATATTTCAGGCAAAAAGGGTTATTATCGTGACGCAGGGATATCACTTGATGCGGGCGGTATTTGATGCCAGACAGCTTGGGCTCGAAGCCTACGGTGTACCCTCTGATCTTCATGATTACGGTGTCGTTATGACATCCTATCAGTTGAGGGAAATCGCCGCCAGGAATAAGGATTTTTTTGTTGCCAAGCTAATCAAGCCTTTACCTACTTTCCTTGGCGAAGCCATACCAATAACGGGTGACGGAAGTACTACCGATGATCAATAAAGGCGTTATCTGTTCGGCTCGCATATTGGTGCATCAATTGCGAGGATTTAATTTACATTATCCTGTATCCTTGATTTGTCTGGAGGTGATAGCGTGGAATGGATAGCTAAATTAAATGAAGCGGTCAATTATATTGAAGATAATCTCACCAGCGAAATTAGCTACGAGAAAGCGGCGCAAATTGCCTGTTGTTCGACTTTCCTTTTCAAAGAATGTTTTCCTAAATCGCCGATGTCCCGCTTTCTGAATACATCCGGCGGAGAAGAATTACCCTGGCAGCTTTCGATTATTGATTTGTTTCCTTATAAATCAAACTAACTTGAAAAGAAAACCAAGCATGCAAAATCTAACGGTCTTGGTTTTGCTTTGTGATGACGAAACGACAAAAAAATACTTTTTAAACAAATTTCTATTAAGGATAAAAGGGATTTACCAAGCTTTACAGAATATGTTTTATATTCTGTAAATTGCATTGTGCAAAATCTGTAATACTTAATAACGAGGTATCATTGTGAAAAAGCACATACTATTTGTTGATGATGAACCGATGTTGTTGCAAGGGATTAGGAGAATGCTTTGGCCATTACGTGAAGAATGGGAAATGTTTTTTGCCGAAGATGGACATTCGGCGCTTCAAATACTTCGAGAGAGTCCGATTGATGTGATCGTTTCAGATATGTGTATGCCGGGAATGGATGGTGCTGAGCTATTGCAAAACGTTTTGCAGCGGTTTCCGCATGTTATTCGCATTATGTTATCAGGGGATTCAGATCAGGAAAGAGTATTACGTTCTGTTATGCCAACCCATATGTTTTTAATTAAGCCCTGTGACACTACTGTTTTAAAACAAACTGTCGACAGGGCTTCACGTTTAAAGAAACTTCTTAATAATGCCGATATTGCTAATATTGCCAATGGGATTGTACGCCTGCCGAGCATTCCCTTGCTTTATATGAATTTGTTACATGAAATACAGTCAGCCAGTCCATCGTTGGCAAGAATCGGAGAAATTATATCACAGGATTTGGGCATGTCGGCAAAAATTCTGCAGTTGGTGAACTCAGCGTTTTTTTCGCTGCCCAACCATATTAAAGATCCACGTCAAGCAGTTAATCTTTTAGGCTTAAATATTATCAAAGCTTTGGTTCTCTATGTGAATTTGTTTTTCGGAGAGGATTGCTTCGCCAGTGGTTTATCGACCAAAGATATTGGTGATCATAGTATGCAAGTAGGGAGTCTGGCAGGCAGGATTTATAAGCTGGAGTCTAAAAATGCGCAGCTTGAATCGGAAGTTTTGTGTATTGGTTTCTTACATGATATCGGTTCACTCATTTTAAATCAATTTCCCCAATATCGAAGAATTGTCTTAACCGCAGAAAAAGAAGCTGAAAGCAGCGTGCAATTAAATCAGGAAAAGGAAATGTTTGGAACGACTCATGCAGAGATTGGCGCCTATCTTTTAGGTATCTGGGGCTTACCGGATCATTTTATCGAAAACGTAGCCTTCCATCATCATCCTTCAAGTTATAACGGGCAGCATCATCTGGCGTTGACAGCCCTGCACGTTGCAGAAAATTTAGTGACTTCAGGTTATGATACGGCAAAGTGTCTGGAACGGCTTGATCAACCATACTTTGAGAACATCGATTTACCGAGTAAGCTGGAGGAATGGGCAAACTTATGTTAGAACGTCAGTAATCAGGAGGGAGAGCATGAATAATAAAGTACTTTTAGTCGATGATGATCCTTATGTCTTACAAGCTTATACGAGAACTTTGAGGGGCAGCTTCAGCATAAAAACAGCGAAAAGCGGAACCGAAGGTTTAGAAATCTTGAAAGAGGAAGGTCCTTATGCAGTTGTTGTTTCTGATTACCTTATGCCGAAAATGGACGGCGTCCAATTTCTTGCCCAAACAAAAGAGTTGTACCCTGATACCGTTCGGATAATGTTATCCGGGCAAGCAGATTTAGATGCATCAATTCAGGCAGTCAATGAAGGGAATATTTTTCGATTTCTGAACAAACCTTGTTCTCCTCATCATTTTATTAAAACGCTGAATGCCGCGATAGAACAATATAGCTTAGTAATCGCTGAACGGGAATTACTTGAAAAGACCCTAAAAGGGAGTATCAAGCTGCTTTTAGAAGTCAACAATGCCCTGGATTCGCGTGCTTTCAGGCATATTAAAAGATTGCGGATACTTGCCGGCGCTATGGCCAAACGCCTGAAAATAGATAATAGATGGGAAGCTGAAATAGCAGTTATGCTGTCGCAAGTTGGTTGCATTGTTGTTCCGCAAGAAATCGAAAAAAAGCAACTTGCTAATGAACCACTTACGGATGAAGAAAAGGAAATATTTTTTTCTCATGCTCAGTTTGGTAAAAGTCTTCTGATGAATATCCCACGGTTGGAGAGTATTGCCGAAGGCGTCTATTACCAATTCAAACAGTATGATGGACGAGGCTTTCCTAATGACAGTAAAAAAGGTAAAGAAATTCCTCTACTTGGTAGAATCTTGAAAGTGCTGTTAGATTTTAATGCCCTCCTTGAGTCTGGTATGGCTCCTTTTAAAGCGACGGATGAAATGATTCAAAGAAAAGGCTACTATGATCCGGATATCATCGCGGCGTTAAATGCTGAATTACATAAGACGGCAAAAGGATATGTCGTAACTCCGGTTATGATATCTGACCTGGTGTATGGTATGATCCTGGCAGACGATATAACAGATAATAATGGATCAGTGCTAGTTAGGCAGGGACAAGAAATTACCGAAGTTTTACAATTGCGGCTCCTTGTATTTTCACGTTTGGGCCGCGTTACTGAACCTGTTAAGGTATTGAAACCAATCTGATTATAATTCGGATCATTTCCTTTTAGTGAAAAAAAGATAAGGGGGCTCCCTTAGATGAATAAAAAAATTCGAATATTAATCATTGATGATAACTCGCTCTATTGGATGTATTTGCGTAAAGCTCTCAAAGTTACGGCTATTGAAGGGGATGTCGTTGAGTGCGGCGATGTTGCTTCGGGTATTGAGTGGTTGACAGATGACTCTTTTGATTGTATTATTCTTGACTATGTACTGCCCGACGGCAATGGTTTAGCCGTTCTCGAAATGAGGAGGGCCTTAAATATACCCACCCCTGTCATCGTCTTAACAGGTGAAGGCGGAGAACAAATCGCCGTAGAATTAATGAAAGCAGGCGCAAGTGATTATATTTCTAAATCTTCCCTGACTCCCGAACGTTTGGCGCAAAGTATTAAGAATGTAATATATGCTTTTCAGATTGAAAAACAAATCAAACGATCGGAAGAAATATTGAAGAAATATCAAATTCTATCTGATTATGCCCGGGATATTATTTTATTCATACGTTCGGATGGTCAGATACTCGAAGCAAATCATTCGGCAGTGGCTGCTTACGGGTACAGTTATGAAGAGATGACCTCATTAAATATCCAGGATTTACATTACGATAACATTGATCGGCAATTTGAACATGTGCTGGATAAGGCAAATACGGATGGAATTTTATTTGAGACGCTGCATTATAGGAAAGACGGTAGTTCTTTTCCGGTCGAGGTAAGTTCCAGGGGTGCTTTAATCGGTAACGATACCGTTGTCTTAAGCGTGATACGTGATATCACACTTCATAAGGAAGCGGATAATTTGTTGCGGCAAAGCGAGGAAAAATACAGTTCGATTTTTAAACTCTCCCGGGATGTAATTTTTATCACGAACATTGATGGATTGATTCTCGACATTAATCAGATGGGTTCAGAGATATATGGTTATACAGGGGAAGAGTTTCAAACCATGAAGATTCAGAATCTGTATAATAATCCTGATGATAGACTCGATCTTCTGAAAGAAATCACTCAAAATGGTTTTGTAAAAGATTATCCGCTCACATTAAAAAAACGTAACGGGGTTTTAGTCTTAAATTTGTTGACAGCGAATATTAGGGAAAATGAAATCGGACACACTATCATTCAGGGAATATTAAGGGATGTTACGCAGAGCAAGATAGCGGAGGAGAACCTACACCATGCTCATGCCCAGATTAACCATCTGTTAGGTTCTATCTCATCAATTCTGATTGGCGTATCTTCGGATGACAAAATCAACCAATGGAATTCAGCCGCCGAAAAATATTTTGGAATCACTGTCGATAAAGTGATAGGGGAATGTATTCAAGAATGTAAAATTGATTGGGATTGGCTTAAAATTCAAAAACATTACTCCGATTGCAAAAAGCACAAAAAACCTGTCCATATTGAGAATCTGCATTATAGTAATCTAAATAAAGAGAGAAGACTCTTAGTTCTGGATATTAACCACATCCAGGATGCTGATGGGAAGAATTGGGGATATGTTTTTTTGGGAACAGATGTCACCGAGCAAAAGAAACTTGAATCGCAATCTATATTAAAGCAAAAAATGGAATCGATCGGACAGCTAGCGGCGGGCATCGCTCATGAGATTAACACACCGATGCAATATATCGGCGATAATACACGGTTTCTTAACGACTCTTTTCAAGGTATTCTGGCAATTCTCAAAAAATATCAAAATCTAATAAATAATGTGAATAGCATCGGATTCAGCTCCGAATTACCTTCCGAAATCGAAAAACTGAATCATTTTGCTAAGGAAATCGACTTGGATTATTTACAAGAGGAGGTTCCCAAAGCAATTAATGAATCACTGGAAGGAATCAATCGAGTCAGTAATTTAGTATTAACGATGAAGGATTTTTCACATCCAGGCAATCAAGGAAAAATATTTTGCGATATCAATAATGGAATTGAAAAAACAGTTTTTATTTCCAAACACGAATGGAAGTATGTTGCAGATCTGGAGTTTGAGCCACAGTCTGAATTGCCTATGGTCTATTGTGCGATTGACCAGATCAATCAGGTAATACTTAATATGATCATTAATTCTGCCCATGCCGTAAAAGAGCATATTGAGAGTGGTAAAATTACCAGGGGCAAGATAATTATTCGAACAGAAAACGCAGATCCTTTTATCCGGATAACGATCCAAGATACCGGCATAGGAATCCCAGACAAAATTGTTGACAAGATATTTGATCCATTCTTTACGACGAAAGAGGTTGGTAAAGGCACAGGGCAAGGTCTCTCCATAGCCCATGATATTATTGTTAATAAACATCACGGTTCCATTGAGGTCAATTCAGAGGCGGGAAATGGGGCAACTTTTATCATTACCCTGCCAATAATTGATGATAGTTCTGCAAGGCCCAAATACTGAATATCCTCGGCGGTCTCAAATTAGATACCCCATATTTCTAAGGCAAAAACGGATTGTAACAGAGTGGTTACCGACCTCCGGTTACGAGTATGCCAATGCCCCGGACCTTGAGGTGTATTTTGAAGGAGACCAGCTGGCGGATGACTATCGAAGTGAAGTATGGCTGCCTTTAATTAAAAAGTAATAATACAATTACGGTCAGCTTAAAAATTGACTATTTTCTAAAATCACTACACTAGATTACTCAATGCTAAAACGGCATATTTTTAAACATTAAGATCTCTCAACGCTGTTAGGCTGGAGGGATCTTAATGTTTATATATGGCAAAAGGATTCCGGAATAGCGTGTTGAATTAAAGGACGATAGGGATATTCTGAAATGGGATAACCATAATCGCGCATATACACTGTAAAGGAGTAAGCGGATATTATGAAGCTGCTGCACACCGCCGATCTGCATATAGGCAAGCGTGTCAACGAATTCAGCATGCTGGATGATCAAGAATACATACTGCTGGATATTCTACGGATCATCGATGAGACCAAACCCGAGGGCATCCTGCTCGCCGGGGATATCTATGATAAAAGCGTACCACCCGGCGAAGCTGTCGATGTGCTCGATGAGTTTCTGACCGGGCTTGTGGAACGGCGTCTTCAAGTCTTTGTGGTCAGCGGCAATCATGACTCGCCGGAACGTTTGAATTTCGGCAGCCGCATCCTGCAAAAGGCCGGGCTGCATATCGCCGGCACATTTGACGGAAAGTTGAAGAAGATAACCTTGAATGATGCTTATGGGCCGGTCCATATCTACTTGCTGCCATTTATTAAACCGGCGCAGGTCCAGGCGTATTATCCCGAAGAAAGTATTGCGTCGTATACAAAGGCTGTCCAAACAGTCCTGGATCAGGCGCAGATTGATACGCAGGAACGCAACGTCTTAGTCTGTCATCAATTTATCACGAGCGGCACGGAACAGCCGGAACGGTCAGAATCGGAAACGGTGGCGCTGGGAGGGCTGGATAACGTCGATGCTGCTGTCTTTACTGCCTTTGATTATGTTGCGTTGGGTCACCTGCATGGGCCGCAGCGAATTGGGGCAGAGACGATTCGGTATTCCGGATCGCCGCTGAAATATTCCTTTTCGGAGGCACGTCAGCATAAATCCCTCACTTTGCTGGAATTGCATGAAAAAGGAACCGTGAGCATAGAAAAAATACCGCTGCAAGCACGGCGTGATCTGCGCGAAATCAAAGGGCCGCTGGCTGAACTGCTTTCAATTGGCGACACCGAGAGTAATTCATCCGAAGATTATATCCGGGCGATACTCACCGATGACAATGAGATCTATGATGCGATCGGGCAACTACGTCAAGTCTATCCCAATGTGATGCGTTTGGATTTTGAAAACAGTCGCAACCGCCAGACTGCAGACTCCCGAACCGCCGCTTCAGGGGATATCACCCGCGTAATGCCGCTTGAGCTATTTAAAGAATTCTATGCAAAACAGAATAATAGTGAAATGACAGAGGAACAGCAGGCAATCATGAACAGGATCATCGAGCAGGCCGGAGGTGCGCGGCAATGAAACCATTACATGTTGTGATGAGTGCCTTCGGACCGTATGCCGGAACAATCGAGGTACCCCTCGCTCAACTGGGAGATCAGGGACTCTTTTTGATCACCGGGGATACGGGTGCAGGTAAAACAACGCTCTTTGATGCCATTGCTTTTGCCTTATTTGACGGTGCCAGCGGTTCCGTACGCACCGTCGATACCCTGCGCAGCGATTTTGCCGGTCCGGAGATAAAAACGTTTGTCGAAGTATCCTTTTCCCATAAAGGACAGCTCTATAAAGTAACCCGTAACCCGAAATACGAACGTCCGAAAAAAAGCGGTACAGGCGTCACCATGGAAAGCGCCGATGCCACACTTATTTTGCCTGACGGCAGTGTCGTATCCGGCAACACCAAGGTCACAGAAAAAATCAACCAACTCCTCGGCATCGACTTCAAGCAGTTCAAACAAATTGCCATGATCGCCCAAGGGGAGTTCTTGAAAATGCTCCTGGCGGAAAGCACGGAACGGGCAGGAATCTTCCGCAAAGTATTCAATACAGACATTTATCTGATGATACAGGATGAATTAAAGCGGCAAGAAAAAGAACTTAAAAAACAATGCGAAGAAAAAACTCAAGGCATTTTGCAGCATTTAGACGGTATTCAGTACCGGCCGGACACGAAGGAAAACGAAAGTCCTGCGATTTGTGATCATGCCGAAGTTGCGGCAGCAGAAGATCAAGAACAAGAAAGCAATCACGAACTAGGTCAAGACGTTTATAAGGCTCAAAACGACGATTACGATAAGAATATAGACAAGCAGATCGTTGATCAGTTGGTTGAACCCTACAGAGACATTGCTCAATTAACGGCCAGCCGCAGCATCCATAATACGGAGAAAATTATTCATTTGCTGAATGAGGCCAATGGACTGGAAGAGGGTTATTATTCCATGATCCGGGAGCAAGCGGATATGTTGTCCCAAGCCATGCTGGCCAAGGTCTCTCAACTGACCGAAGCAGAGTTTATCAACCAGTTATTCGCTGAGCTTCACGCCGCCCAAAACGCAATGGCTATGCTTTTAGCGAAAAAGGAGCAGATGAATCAGGATGACGTGCGTTCCAAATCTGCAGAAAAAGCGCTGCATAAGGTCAAACCGGCGGAGGATGCTTATCGGCGGGAGGAGAAAGCCTGCCGCGACCTCAAACAGCAAATGAAAGAGCTGCAGGAGTCTATTCTTCAGCTTAAACCCAAAACAGAAACATATCAGGTTTTATGGCAGAGCGAACAACAAAAAGATCCCCTCCGGGATAAACTGACGGCGCAGATCGCGCAAATCCGTCGGGAACTGCCGAACTACAAGCGAGTGGAAGACCTTAAAAAAGGGCAGGGGCAGTTAACCCGGGAACTGGAAAAAGCCGAACAGGATCTGGCAGATATGCGGCATAAAAAAGAAACGGACAGTTTACGTCTGGAAGATCTTCGCCAGGAAGCTGAGGCCTTGAGTGACGCTGAAGCTCGTCTGCTGGCGTGTAAAAATGCGTTGGACCGTTTGGCAATACGTGAAAATGATTTAAATGGTTTGGCTGGGCATATCTACACCATCGAGCAGCTGCAGCATGAATACAGCGTGCTGCACGACGACTACGTTCGGTCAGAAAACGCCTATACCGTCATCGCTGAGGAATATCTTGGGAAAGAAACTGCTTTTTGGCGTGACCAGGCCGGACTTATCGCCCGGAGCCTCCGGGACGGTTCGCCCTGTCCGGTCTGCGGTTCACGGGAACACCCTCAAAAAGCGGTGATCACAGCAGATGCCCCGACGGAAGCAGAGCTGAAAGAATTGAAAGCCAACAAAGAGGCAAAACAGCGGCTCCGGGAGCAAGCAAGCAAAAATGCCGGGATGAAGAAAGCCCAAATCGAGAATTCCGAAGGGCATGTGCTCGCCTCGGCTTACAAGCTGTTCCAGGAGCGGACGCCTAAAGCTATCCCATCATTAGCCCAGCTGGTCCAGAATGAACAGGCTATGGTCTTAGCCGCAAAAGAAAACGAAATAGCGTTACACGCCATCCAGTTGAGCCGGAACAAACGCCGGCAGGAAGGCAGCGTGCAAATTCGGTCACTGGAAGATTTACTGAAGCAAACGGAAGCGGCTATCGCTCAAATGACGGAACAGCGCGGGACGTTGGCCCAACGGGTCAGTGCGGGGAGCAAAGAATTGGAAACCCTGCAGGCTGCTTTAGCCTATCCTTCCATCGAAATAGCTGACCAGATGATTCAAAAGCTGTCAGGCAAACTCAATGATTTGAAAGCGGCTCTGCAAAAAGCAGATAAGGACTATCACAGCGCGAAAGAGCTGTTGGATACACTGATTGGACGATATCATGTCCAGGAAGAAAGCATTAATAAGCTATCGGCTGAATGCGAACGGACGTTTGCGGAATATACAGCGGCGTACACGGAAGCGGGTTTTCCGGATGAAGACACGTATCATGCCGCTTTGCTGCCGGAAGTGATGCTCCAGCGTTTAAAAGAAAGCATCACGGCTTACGGTGAAGCCTGCCGGAAGACGGAAGCGGATATCCTCCGGCTCCAGGAAAACACACGAAACAAGAAACCTCAGGCCACAGACCGGATCATCGAAGAGCAAAACGCGCTTCAATCAAAAAAACAGGACTGTGACGACACGATGCAAGCGGTGGCGATTCGGCTGCAAAACAACAGCCATATTGTGCGAGTGGTCACCGAAGCAGAAAAAGCCCGGAAGAAACTCGAAGCTGACTATATCGTTGTCAGTCAACTGGCCAAAACAGCTAACGGAGAAATATCCGGAAAGCAAAAGCTGGCCTTCGAGCAATATGTTCAAGCGTCTTATTTTAACCAAATCATTGCCGAAGCCAATAAACGGCTTGGGGTTATGTCCAACCGCCGCTATGAACTGCTGCGCAGAGAAAACGCGGCCGATAACCGGTCGCAATCCGGGTTGGATTTGGATGTCCTGGATAATTACACCGGTAAGATCCGTCCGGTTAAATCCCTTTCCGGTGGCGAATCCTTTAAAGCCTCGCTGGCGCTGGCTCTCGGATTATCCGATGTCATCCAAAGCTATGCCGGCGGCGTCGAAATTGACACCCTGTTTATTGATGAAGGCTTTGGATCGCTGGATTCCGAATCACTGGAACAAGCCATCACGGTCCTGCATGATCTGACTTCCGGCAATCGCTTGGTCGGGATCATTTCCCATGTGAGTGAACTGAAAGAGCGCATCGATAAAAAAATTGTGATTCGGAAAGGCATGACCGGAAGTACGGTCGAACTTCTTCCTGTTTAGCGTTGACTTCTTTATAGGAATACAATTATACTTAAATGTATTGTTTTACATCGTTGTTTCATACTTTAAGGTCATTACAATTATTGGACTTAAAAACCAAAATTCATCAAGGGATGTTTACAAGCTTGTCTTGATTGGAGAGACAAGCTTTGAGTACGTTACATGACAGAAATGGAGGAAAGAGCATGGTACAGTCACTCGTGATGGGGAACGAAGCCATTGCCCTCGGTGCGGTTCGCGCGGGTGTGGGGGTTGTCACCGGATATCCCGGAACACCTTCTACTGAAATATTAGAAACCATCGCCCATAAAAATCCCGGCGATATTTATGTCGAATGGTCCGTCAACGAAAAGTCGGCCCTCGAAGTTGCGGCAGGGGCCGCCTATGCCAGTGTCCGATCTTTGGTGACAATGAAACAGGTGGGCTTAAATGTGGCTTCTGATCCGTTAATGAGCCTTGCCTATATTGGTATCGAGGGCGGCATGGTTGTGGTCGTTGCCGATGATCCCGGACCAATCTCTTCCCAGACAGAGCAGGATACCCGGCACTTTGCCCAATTTGCTAAACTGCCGGTCTTTGATCCTTCGTCACCGGATGAAGCTTACACCATGATCGGCGATGCTTTTGCCTATTCGGAAAAGTATAAGACCCCCGTCTTATTCCGGCCGACGACACGGGTTTGTCATGGCAGTGCCTCCATCGATCTCGACGATAAACGCGTGTGTGATCATCAAGGGGGGCGCTTTATCAAAGATCCCAAGTGGGTCATTTTTCCCAAGCTTTCCTATGAGAAACATTTAGCGATCGAAGCCCGCCGTCCCATTTTGGAGGAAGTCTTTTCCGCCTATCCCTTTAACACGCTTACCGGCAGCGGTAAAAAAGGTATTGCCGCCGGCGGTATCAGCTATGCCTACGCGCAGGAATATCTCAGCACGATTGAAAATAGTGATTATAAATTATTGAAAGTAGCGACGCCTTATCCGTTTCCGGCAGCAATGGCTTTGGATTTTCTGTCCGGGTTGGATGAGGTCCTTGTCTTGGAAGAGCTGGATCCTGTCATTGAGAGAGAGCTGACCTATTTATGCGGCAAACACCATTTACCTGTCAACATATACGGCAAGCTGAGCGGACATACCCCGCAAGCGGGGGAGAACAGTGTTGAGATAGTCAGCGCCGCGCTGGCGGAATTTCTGGAATTGAAAAACGACCAAAAGGATATTACCCCTGCGAATTCAACAGAAAATAGGATGCCTGGCAATATGCCACCAGCCATTGAACTGCCTGTATTGCCGGAATTACCCGTAAGACCACCGGTACTGTGTGCGGGGTGTCCGCACCGTGCGTCGTTTTATGCGGTCAAGCAAGCCATGAAAGGAAAGAAAGCCGTATTCTCCGGTGATATCGGATGTTATACCCTGGGCAATGCCAAGCCCCTCGATATGGTTGACACCTGTTTATGTATGGGAGCAGGTATTACCATCGCCCAAGGTCTGCACCGGGCGGAACCGGACACGGTCAATTTTGCCTTTATCGGGGACTCTACCTTTTTCCATACGGGCATACCCGGCGTGATTAACGCAGTCTATAACGAAACGGATATCGTCCTGATCATCCTGGATAATGCCACGACGGCGATGACCGGCCACCAGCCGCATCCCGGCATTGGGAAGACGATGATGGGAAATATCTCCGAGAAGATAAGCATACCGAACGTCCTGAAAGCGTTAGGCGTCAAACATGTCACTATCTGTGATCCACTGGATATCCAATCGGCTGCGGAAACAGTGAAACAAGCTGCTGAGGTTCGGGGGGTGTCGGCTGTTGTCTTTGAGTCGCCCTGTATCGCCAATTTTAAACCAACCCGGTCTTATTGTGTTGATACAGAAAAATGTACAGGCTGCAAACGTTGTATTAAAGAATTAGGCTGTCCGGCCATGAGTATGGCCGACGGCAAAGCACGGATCGATCTGTCGCTATGCTACGGGTGCTCCCTTTGTACACAGATCTGCAACCTGAACGCGATCGGAGGTGGCGCGCGATGATGAACATCATTTTAGCGGGGGTCGGCGGACAGGGCACTGTACTCGCCTCGAAGCTGATCGCACAGGCGGCAATGCACAAAGGGTATCCTGTCCGAACCGCTGAGACAATTGGTATGGCTCAGCGCGGCGGCTGTGTCTTCAGCCATGTGAGGATTGGAGACGCGGTTTATTCGCCGTTGGTACCCAAACAGACAGCGGATGTGATCATTGGCTTTGAACCGGCGGAAGCGGTACGGGCTTTGCCGTATTTAAAACCCCAGGGAACGATTATTGTCAGTCAGAAGGCGATAAAACCGGTAACAGCGTCGCTTGGGGCATCCGGTTATGACGGCTCAGAAATGCTTGCTTATTTATTGCAGCACTATCCAAAGGGTTATGTTGTTGACGGCGAGGCGATTTGTGCCGTCTGCGGATCGTCGAAGGTCTTAAACATCGCTTTACTTGGTGCAGCGACTGCCAGCGGGGTCCTGGGATTATCTCTTGCGGAGATGGAAGATGCCATTAAGGCTATTATGCCGGTTAAGCTTGTTGCGATGAATATGAAAGCTCTGAGCGAAGGGGCTGCAACAATAGAAAAGAAAGAGGAAGCGATACGATGAAACGGATGACGGAAATTCAGTTTAAGGCCATCAAGGAAAATCTGGCTAAGCTGATGACAATGGAGGACGGGTTTTATCATAAGAAATTTGCCGGCCTGAATAGGGATACTATTCAGAGTCAGGAAGATTTTGAGAAGCTGCCGTTTACCAACAAGGATGATTTGCGCGAAGCCTATCCTCTGGGCTTACAAGCCGTTCCCGACAGCGAAATAGTCCGGATCCATTCATCCTCCGGAACAACAGGCACTCCGGTTATCATTCCGTATACTAAGCAGGATATTGAGGACTGGGCCCTGATGTTTAAACGCTGTTACGAAGCAGCCGGCCTGACCAATTTAGACCGTGTTCATGTGACACCGGGGTATGGTCTCTGGACAGCCGGTATTGGTTTCCAGGCTGGTGCGGAGCTGCTCGGAGCCATGGTCATCCCCATGGGACCCGGTAATACTGATAAACAAATCCAGATGATGGTTGATTTGCAAAGCACTGTTTTATGTGCTACCTCATCGTATGCGTTGTTGCTGGCGGAGGAAATTGCCAAGAGGGGCATACGTGATAAGATACATCTGCGTAAAGGAGTCATCGGCTCTGAACGTTGGGGTGAAAAAATGCGCAAACGGATTGCCAATGAACTGGGTGTCCAATTATACGATATCTATGGCTTAACAGAAATTTACGGACCGGGAATTGGAATGAGCTGCGATTTTGAGTGCGGAATGCATTATTGGGATGATTATTTTTACTTCGAAATCATCGATCCACAAACGGGTGAGCCGGTTCCCGACGGGGAAATCGGAGAACTGGTCATTACCACGCTGAGGAAACAGGGTGCACCGCTCATTCGCTACCGAACCCATGACCTGACCCGCTTCATCCCCGGCGAATGCGCCTGCGGAATGACCTATCCCCGTATTGATATTATTCTCGGTCGTACAGATGATATGATTAAAGTCAAGGGTGTGAACATTTTCCCGGGACAGATCGATGAACTACTGAAGGAAATCGAAGGTGCCAGCAGTGAGTACCAGGTTATGATCGATCATTTAAACGGTAAAGATATCCTGACGTTGTTCTTTGAGACCGATCCGGGTTATGATAAAAAACAGGTGGAACACGCTGTCAAACAAAAGTATAAATTGAAAATCGGGATTACAATCGTTCCCAAAGCGGTTGCCATCGGCGAGCTGCCGCGCAGTGAAAAAAAATCCACGCGTATTTTTGACAATCGCTATTAACAAGATTCCCGTTTTTGATTATAATTAATAGCTGAATATGGTTGCCATAGAACGTGGTGAGAATATCATCACAAATTAATACATCATCAAAAATTTAATTGTTGAAAGGTAGAACGGGAGGATAGGGAATATGCCCATTACGGAGATTTTAGCGCGCAATGCGGAACAGTATGGTAGAGAAAAATGTCTGACCGAGATTAACTTGGATCTGCAAGAAAGTCATAATGTGACCTGGCGGGAATATGATCTGATTGAGAATAATCCGGCGGGTGAATATAGGCTGAATATGACCTGGGGTGTCTTTGATGAAAAGGCCAACCGCTTTGCCAACCTTCTCATTAAAAGAGGCATAAAAAAGGGCGATAAAGTTGCGATTCTTTTAATGAATTGCCTGGAATGGCTGCCCATTTACTTTGGCATCTTAAAAGCCGGCGCGGTGGCTGTACCGCTGAATTTTCGCTATACCGCGGAGGAAATCAAATACTGTCTGGAACTTTCCGATACAGTCGCATTGATCTTCGGGCCCGAATTTATCGGTCGCGTTGAAACGATCGTTGAGCGGATTCCCAAGGTTAAAACGCTGTTTTTTACGGGAGAGAACCGCCCGACCTTTGCCGAAAACTACGACCGCCTGGCAGCGAACAGTTCTTCAGAAGCACCGAATGTGAGGTTAGCCGATGACGATGATGCTGCCGTCTATTTTTCCTCAGGTACGACGGGATTTCCTAAAGCCATCCTGCATACACATCGCAGTTTGATGTCAGCCTGTATTACAGAGCAAAACCACCATCATCAAACCCGTGACGATAATTTTCTCTGTATTCCGCCGTTATATCATACAGGCGCGAAGATGCACTGGTTCGGCAGTTTGCTTTCCGGCAGTAAAGCCGTTATTTTGCGCGGCGTCAAGCCGGAATGGATACTCCGGACGATTTCCGAAGAAAAGATAACTATCGCTTGGCTGCTCGTGCCCTGGGCACAGGATATCCTGGATGCGATTGACAGTGGTACTGTCAAATTGGAGGACTACGAACTTTCCCAGTGGCGCTTGATGCATATTGGTGCCCAGCCCGTGCCGCCCAGTCTGATTAGGCGCTGGAAGCATTATTTCCCGAATCATCAATATGATACAAATTACGGATTGAGCGAATCCATCGGTCCCGGCTGTGTCCATCTGGGAGTCGAGAATATCCATAAAGTCGGAGCCATCGGCGTACCCGGTTATGGGTGGGAAACGAAAATCGCCGATGAGAATGGCGAACCAGTTCCGCCGGGACAGGTCGGCGAACTGATGGTCAAAGGGCCCGGCGTGATGACATGTTATTATAATGATCCTGCGGCGACGGCAGCGGTACTTAAAGACGGTTGGCTGTTGACTGGCGATATGGCCCGTATCGATGACGAGGGGTTCATTTATCTGGTTGATCGAAAAAAAGATGTCATCATCAGCGGCGGTGAAAATATTTATCCCGTACAAATTGAAGATTTTCTCAGGGCGCATACGGCAATTAAAGATGTTGCCGTCATCGGCTTGCCTGATCCACGTTTGGGGGAAATTGCCGCAGCGATCATTGAGCTTAAACCAGATCATACCTGCACCGAGGAAGATATCATGGCTTTTTGTTCCGAAATGCCGCGTTATAAACGCCCGCGCAAAATAATCTTTGATCAGGTTCCGCGCAATCCAACCGGCAAGATCGAGAAACCACGCATGCGCGAAAAATACGGGGCAGCAAGTTTGGTTGCCGCTCAAACCGGGGCTAAATAACGAATACTATCTCAATATCCAGCTGTAAAAATAATGTTGCGATATAACCTTGCGGTGAACCCTATAGAGGAGGATTTATACCCTTGAAGTCGAATGAACAACTGCCGCGATGCCACGGATGGCAAGGATATTTAATTGAAGCGGAGGGAACGCGATGGAAAAAGGTAATAAAAAACAGGTCCGACTTATTCTTGCTTCCGGATTTATCCTAATAATCGCTTTGCTTATCAGCTCCTGCGGAAAAGCAAATGATAACAATCCTCCTCAACATGCGATTACCCAACCTTCGCCGGATTTTACACCGGGTAATGCCTTTGCGCCGGAAGGGTTAGCGGTGATCGAGGGTACGAACATCGCCGACAGTGTTCGCGGGGATATGAACAGTGACGGCAACCCTGAAGAGATTATTCTTACCGGTGTACTCCAAGAGGCCGTGGATCCTTTATTGCATGATGTTAAAATAACCGTTAAAGACGGAAAGACGGGTAACTTTGCCACCGCCTCCATCGGACCGGATAATGTCGGGTATGAGCCAAAATTATTCATTGGATCGTTCACAGGAGCTGAAAGCAACGAATTATTTGTTTCCGTTACCACCGGGGGCAGCGGCGGGATTGTTGTCTATAGCCTGCTGCATTATGTGGATGGCCAAATCAGTCCGGTAATTACCCAGTCGGATTTGAATGACGGACTGCCCTTGACCTTAACCTGCAGCGATGGATTCAAACTGACAGCCGAAGACAAGGGTACGGGTTACACGGCGCAGATTGATTTGAGCAAAGGGACCGACGATTATGTTGCTATGAATATTTATGATCAAAAAGGCAAACTTGTAGGCGACCCCAATATCCTGTTGGACGGCTATAGTTTAATGGAGGCCATCGATGTCAACGGGGATGGATTACTTGAACTTCAAGGAACTCAGGCCATTTCTGTTGGTGCTCACGCGAATCAAGTTGCCCGAGCCGAGTCCGTGTGGTCAGTGAAAGACGGTAAGCTTCAACTTCTGGAAGAGAAAGTGACACCAGTAAATTAATTCCACCTGCTCGATGTGATCTTTTCAAATTGTTTTGAATGAAGAACAATTTGAGGAACTGGCTAGATACCTTGCTACGTTCTGCTCATATTAATATCGGATGACGTTCGTGATATAATCAGGATATGAATAAACACTGTAATAACCGAAAAATCGTGCATATCGATATGGATGCCTTTTACGCTTCTGTGGAACAGCGGGATGAGCCGACACTCAAGGGGAAGCCGGTCGTTGTCGGAGGCAGACCCAACAGCAGAGGCGTTGTTTCTGCTGCCTCCTATGAAGCGCGCCGCTTTGGTATTCACTCGGCAATGCCGTTGACGGAGGCTCATCGTCGCTGCCCGCAAGCTGTATTCCTTCCGGTCAACATGCGTAAATACAGCGAAGTATCACTGCAAATTAGGGAAATATTCCAGACGTACACGCCGCTAGTCGAGCCATTGTCTCTGGATGAAGCTTTTTTGGATGTGACAGGGTCCATCACCTTATTTGGTTCTGCCGAGGAAATTGCCGCTGTGATTAAACGCCGGATACGTGACGAGCTTCAATTGACAGCATCGGTTGGCGTTGCCTGCAATAAATTTCTGGCTAAGATCGCTTCCGATTTGCGTAAACCGGATGGGTTTGTTGTCGTACCACCCGATAAAATAAAGGAATTCTTAGATCCTTTAAAAGTAGAACGGGTGTGGGGAGTCGGCAAAAAAACTGCGGAACAACTCCATCAAATGGGAGTAAAAACGGTCAAAGACCTGCGTGCACTTGAGTTAAATACCTTAACAAGGCTTTTCGGGATTATGGGTGAACAGTTGTATGAACTGGCCAGAGGCATGGACGATCGTCCGGTGGAAACAGAAAGGGCAGCGAAATCGATAGGCCGGGAAACGACATTTCCCACCGATATTGACGATAGAGACGTCTTAGAAAAAGTTTTGCTCGAGCTGGCCCTTGATGTTGGTAGAAGGCTGCGGCGTGACGATTTAAAGGCGAGAACGATAACCTTGAAAGTGCGGTACCATGATTTTCGCACATTGTCCCGTTCAGTGACGTTGCCTCAAGCAACTAATCTGGATGATGTGATTTATGGTGAAACCGCTGCTTTGTTGCGGGCACTGTCGCTGAAGCAGCCGTTAAGACTGATCGGTATCGCGCTGCATAATCTGACAGATCAGCCCGAGCAGCTTTCCTTGTTCGGCGAATCCCAAAAAGAAAAAGAGACATTGACCAAGGTCATCGACAATGTCAACCAGAAATACGGAAAAAGCGCGATTACCAGAGCCCGGCTTATAAAAAATAATTAATTATACATTGACAACAGATAGAATAATCTATATAATTATTTGCGGAGAATTTTACTGATATATGATTTTATGAAAGTTAAATCGGATATATTTTTGTATAACTCCTTATTTATCGATGTGAAATAGAAAGAGGTTATTTTTTTTATGCGTATTTGGACTGAACTTAACAAATTATGTTCTGATGTTGAGAAGCTTGCAGCCTGTGACTTACATGGTGTGGCAAAAGAGAACAAATTGACCGCCCTGAAAAATGAAATTGCGGTTATCCTTCGGATTTTATTCGGAGAAAACTCCAGAGAAGTAAAGGTAATCAGACAAACGACGTCAACGGCAACTATTATCAAGGTCATCAAGCATCTTGACAGCAGAAGAGTTAACGATGTTGATACGATGGCTGTGAATATGTAATGTATTAGGTCTCATTCGCTTAAACATGGTATACTCTCCTTATGCAACCAGATTTGATTATCTGCTTGCGCTAAGGAGAGTATTTTCATTTGTGTTTAGAGAAAACTAGAAAGATGGGATCGGTCATGGCGGACACTTCGTTTAATAATTATCCATTAAGTCCTGCTTTACTTAAAGCGATCACCTTACTTGGTTATCACCAGCCAACCAGAGTACAACAGGAAGTTATTCCTTTGATATTGGCACAGAAAGATGTTGTCATCAAATCACAGACAGGCAGCGGGAAGACAGCAGCTTATGCGATACCGGTTTGCGAGTGTGTCGATTGGGAACAGAATAAACCCCAGGCGTTAATCATAGCGCCAACCCGTGAATTAGCGATACAGATAAAGGATGATGTATTTCAGATAGGTCGTTTCAAACGCATCAAAGTGGCGGCAGTTCATGGCAAGTCGTCGTTCTATCACCAGGAAAGGGAACTTAAACAAAAAACACATATGGTGATAGGGACCCCAGGGCGTTTAATTGACCATATCGAAAAAGGAACATTGGATACCTCAAATATTCGCTATCTTGTTATCGATGAAGCTGATGAGCTCCTGAAAATGGGTTTCCTGGAGCAGACGGCAACGATTATCCACGCTTTGCCCGAGCGCCGCGTCACTGTCTTATTGTCAGCAACGATGCCCGCAGATATCTTAAGTTTATGTATGAGTGAAATGAAAGACCCAATCCGGGTGGACATCCACGAAGAGAGTCAGGTCACGGATCGGATCATTCAAGAGAGATATGCCGTGATTCCTCAAGGAAAAATAAAACTCCTGAAAGAAGTTATTATCGTCGAAAATCCGGATAGCTGTATGATATTCTGCAATACCCGGCATCAAGTGGACGAAGTGTATGCCGAGTTAAAAGCATTGAATTACTCTTGTGCTAAACTACATGGCGGTATGGAACAGGGACATCGACTCAGTGTCATGAAGGATTATAAGCAGGGGTTTTTCCGCTATCTGATCGCTACGGATGTCGCGGCGCGGGGAATTGATGTTGATGATATTTCGCTGGTAATCAATTATGACTTACCGGAAGAAGATGAGAATTATGTGCACCGAATCGGACGAACCGGGCGCCTCGATAAGTACGGAAAAGCGATTACGTTTGTCACCGACGAAGATGAAAGGCGTTGGCTGGAGATAGACTCCTATCTCGGTAAGGCTGTCCCATTAAAAGAGAGACCTTCCAAGGAGTGTGTTAGGGAAGCAGAAGCCGAGTTTTCGGCGAAACTGCTGCTTGTTCCGGAAAGTAAATCCGGCAAAGGAGAATCGTTAAACGCTGAGATAGTTAAGCTGCATATCAATGCCGGAAAGAAATCTAAAATGCGTCCTGTTGATATTGTCGGTACGATAAGCAATATTCCAGGGATGTCCGCCTCGGATATCGGCATTATTAGTATCCAAGATGTTTCTGCCTATGTCGAGATATTAAATAATAAAGGGGACTTAGTGCTTGAAACACTGCAGTCAACACCGATCAAAGGCAAACTCCGCAGGGTGAGAAAGGTAAGGCATTAGAAAATAGTATAAAATAGGATGTATCGTACGCAGCTTGAAGGATTCTCTATTTTTTTATCGAAAATATAAGAATAAACACCAATTATAAGATTTACTAACTTTAGGAGACAAATATGCAAAAAGATAACGGAATTTTACTGGAATCAGGAACGAATGAGTTTGAGATCATTGAATTTCTGGTTGACGGAAGGTGCTATGGCATTAATGTTGCTAAAGTCAGAGAAGTGATCAGTCATGTCAAGATCACCCCAGTTATTGGTTCCCATCACTATATTGATGGTATATTTTCCTTACGTGATCAGATTATTCCTGTGATTAATTTGTCCAGGTGTCTGGAGCATAATTTTGGAACTCTTGACGGTGAAGAATCAGCATCGTTAACCGGGGAACAGCAAGAGAAGCAAATTATTGTATGTGAAATAAATGGAGATATTATTAGCTTTAATGTCAATTTTGTCAATCAGATTCATAAAGTCTCATGGACTCAGATGGAGCCGGTATCGAGTTTAGCCGGTTCACAAATGACGGTTGGCATTGTTAAGCTTAATGAAAAAATGATAGTATTGCTGGATTTCGAAAAAATAATATCGGATATTGACCCTTCGGTGAATCAACGGTTATCAGTTATTCCTGCTGCTTCAGGATTGGAAGACATTCGGCGCACAAAAACGATCGTGATAGCCGAAGACTCGTTTACCTTGAGGATGCTCCTGGAGAGAACGCTCCAAACGGCCGGCTATCATGTTTTGTCCAATGAAAATGGAGAGGAAGCCTGGAATAAGTTAACGGAGATGGTCTCTTTAGCAGAACCGATTCTGAAACAGGTACAGTTAGTCATCACGGATATTGAGATGCCTCAAATGGATGGACATCACTTAACCAAAAGGATAAAAGAGCACCCGCAGTTAAAGGAACTCCCCGTCGTTATTTTCTCCTCAATGATCAATCCGGAGTTAAAAAGAAAAGGCGAGATGCTCGGTGCTTATGCCCAAATTACCAAGCCGGAGATCGAGCAGCTTATTGGAATCATCGATCAATGCATACTCTAATTTATTCTAATTTACCCCAAACCTAATTGAAAAAATGTGGTGCCGCCAGACAATAATTAATTAGTATGGGGACACCACATTTTTTTTATTGAATATGATTACCTTATTTGAATTATAAATAATCTTCTCTTGAGATTCTTGATGCCAGCTAATTTAGACCTGTTTAGTTTGGATGTATTTCTATTCGGACTTCTTCCGTGTCGCTTGTTTCCTTATATTCTTTTGTTTTCTCAATAATATCCGGGATAATTTCAATGAGCTTATCAAGCCCTTTACTTTGCTTGATGTGAAGCAGTTCAACATGCCCTTCTTGTATAACGAGCACAGCTGACGGGGATATACGACCGCCGCTGCCCGCGCCGCCGACAGTGCCGTTATCATGATATTTTTGCCCGGTATTGCCATTGCCGCCGCTGCCCATGCCAAAGGTTATATCAATAAAAGGCACAAGGGTTATTTCCCCAATTTTTATCGGTTCACCGATCACCGTCTTGGTTTGGAAAAAGTTTTCCAGTTTAGCAAGAATCGCATTGAGGTTTTCACCCACGTTATAATTTTCAAGCATCTAAATAAACTCCTTTATTAATTATAAGGTTAAAAGCTCCTTATGTGTTGATTTTTTCCTAACTGGATTCTTTTTAGTCAAATAATAGAATTTATTGGTTATTTCATTTTTCAAACCGCTTGTTGGGGTATTCTTTAATCAAAAATTAAGGTTCCGGTACGAGAATATCAATGTCCTTTGGCAATTAATGGTGCTGATCATACGATGCTATTGATTTGACAGGGAAAGGAAAAA
This sequence comes from Dehalobacter sp. DCM, assembly GCF_024972775.1. Taxonomy (NCBI): domain Bacteria; kingdom Bacillati; phylum Bacillota; class Clostridia; order Eubacteriales; family Desulfitobacteriaceae; genus Dehalobacter; species Dehalobacter sp. DCM. Next base: position 2,388,240 of record NZ_CP092282.1, read on the forward strand.
TATTAACCTTATAGAGACGAAGGGGAGAAATCAAATGGAGGAAGTATTAATAAAGACCACAAACTTAGTGAAACGGTATGGATCTGTATCCGTCGTCGATCATCTGAATTTAGAAATTAAAGCCGGTGAAATATATGGATTCTTGGGGCCAAATGGTGCGGGAAAAACCACAACGATTAAAATGCTGACCGGCTTACTCGATCCCAGTGAGGGAACCGTGGCGATCTGCGGGTACAGTATGAAAAAACAACCGGCACAGGCTAAAGGCATGATTGCATATGTTCCGGATCAGCCGAAACTGTACAATAAACTAACCGCTCGCGAATTTCTTCACCTCATGGCGGCTCTTTATCGGGTGCCGAAAGAAATAGCCAGACAACGAACCGAGGATTTGCTCGGACTATTTGAGATGAGACACCGCGGTGACGAACTACTGGAAGGGTATTCCCACGGTATGCGGCAAAAGATTGTCCTGGCGGCGGCGATGATCCATCAACCACGCGTCATCCTGTTGGATGAACCGACGGTAGGACTTGATCCGGCGAGTGCCCGTTTATTGAAAGATATCCTGCAGGATATGGCCAGGCAGGGGGTCGCTGTTTTTGTATCAACGCATATTCTGGAGATCGCAGAACGGATGTGTCACCGGGTCGGTATACTCATGAAGGGGTCTCTCATCGCCCAGGGCAGTCCGGATGAATTGCGGCGTCAGACAGGTCACGGCGGGGAAAGCCTGGAGGACATATTCTTGGAGTTGACAGGGGATAGTGAAAATGCGGCACTGATTGACAGTTTAAAGGAGGACGCGTTCTGATGAGACTGATCCTTCCGCCTCCGTTAAAAACACCACTGCGTGAACAGTCTATGCTCAAAGATTTTCGGTTATTGCTTGGAAGCCAACTGCGCGTTTACCGAAACAAATTAAAACACACACCAAAGAGAACATTGATCGGCATGGCCGTCATGACCCTGTTTATCGTATTATTTTTCCTCTCCTTCGCTTTTATGGCGAAGAATTTTCTGGAAAACATACCTTATGACATGGTGCAGGGATTTTTGTCGTTAGTGTTTATGATCGGTATAGCCACCCAGATGTTTTTCGGGATAGCGGCAGCGTTTGCTGCGCTGTATATGACGGATGATTTAGAGCTTTTGTTTATGACCCCGATCCCGATCAAAGTCATCTTTATCGTTAAATCGCTGTCGGTGTTTGTGACAAATCTATTACCCGTGATTTTGTTTATATTTATGCCCGGTGTTATCTGCGGACTGACCCATAACGCGGGAGGATTTTATTATCTGCTGCTGTTATTATCGGGTTTAGCCTTGTGGATAATCGGTACGGCCCTCGCCATGCTTGTCAATTTATTGGTGATGAGTATCGTGCCGCCTCATCGCAGTAAAGAAGCCATTGGTTTTATTGCGGCGATGTCCGGCGTTTTGATTGCCTTGATTTTTCAAATTCCCAGCCTGTTTCTAGCCAACCAAGGGAGTATTGAAATAGGGTCTTGGTTAAACGGACAGGAATCGCTGATACATATCATGAGCTTTTTCCCCTGGGGATGGGGCTCACTGTCGCTCACCCATGGCCTTGCCGGGAATATAGGCGGAGGCATCGGCTGGAGCCTGCTGATGATCCTGCTCGGTGTGGGCATGTTTCAGTTAGCCCTTGTACTTTTAGATCGCGGTTTTCGGCGAGGTTATATTGCCGTGAGTCAAGGGGAAGGACCCCGACGTCGTAAAGCACGCCACACAACTCCTACCGCTTACAAAGAGAATGAGCAACATCCGCGAACATCTCTTTCTATGCTGGAAGGAACAGCTGCACAGACGTCGTCGTTAGTCGGGATGTGGGCGATAGCTAAAAAGGACTTGCTGGCAATGAAACGGGATACCCGAGAATGGTTTAACATCCTTGTCCCTCTTATTATCATGGCTTTCTTCATACTTCAGTTTATTTATTCACCGAATCCCAATGGCAGTCAATATACCGTGATTACCGTTCTTATCATGTACACGATTATGTTCAGCGGCAATTTAGCCTTGCAGGCCTTCGGTAAAGAAGCTGAATCGGAATGGCTGTTAAACAGCGTCCCCCTTGCGGGGTGGCCAATTGTCTGGGGAAAATTGATTGCTGTCGTTTTGCCCACACTTCTTTTAATGGAGGCATTGCTCGTAGGGACATCGGTGGCTATCGGCTTGTCACCAGGATTTATCATCCTCTTGGCATTCGCTGCTTTCCTGATCAGTATGGGATCCAGCGCCATCGGACTATTTTACTCGATTACTAATTGTCGGTATAACCCCGATAATCCGAAGATGCGGATATCTCCGGGAGCAACCATGATCATGTATTTGATCAATTTGTTCTTTATTCTTTTGTTAGCCGTTAGCCTTTGTTACTTTTTCCCGCCGGCGGAGTTGGTGTTGCTTATTCAAGGGTTACCGACACCAACGTTACATGCTCAAATCGGTTCGGTCATCGGTTATGTGCTCTATTTTCTCAGCCGTCCCGTGTTATGGCCGGCAGTTTGGCGAATTGTCCTGGGTATTTTGCTGACAGTGGGGATATGGTCGCTGATATTTTTCAGCTTTATGGCTGCCACTGTGAGGCAAAGCCGAAAGGGATTTCATGTGCAGATCGTCACTAGTCAAAAGAGAAATATTAAATTATAATCAATAAATAAACGAAATAATAAGGCTTTACAGGTAAGGGAGCAGAACTTACAATGGCTAGAATTTTAATCGTCGCCGAAAAACCGGCTCAGGCAAGAGAATATGCTGCCGCCCTTAACGTGAATAAAAAAGGACAGGGGTATCTGGAAAACGATCAATACATCATTACCTGGTGTGTTGGCCATCTTCTGGAATTAGAAAAACCGGAAGCCTATATGGATCTCGACCGTGTAGGGAGACGCTGGAGTTTGCAGCGTCTTCCTGTTCTTCCTGGAATCGGCGATTTTCGTCATCAGGTTAAGGCAGGAACGAGTAAACAGTATCAGGTATTACAAAAGCTGCTGCAGGCAAACGAGGTATCCACCGTAATTTGCGGCACCGATGCTGATCGGGAGGGGCAGCTGCTTTTCCAGGAAGTCTGGGATAAAGTGGGGTGTAATAAACCACTGCTTCGGCTTTGGATCTCATCACTGACCAAGGAAGCAATCCGGGAAGGGATGAGCAATTTGCTGGATGCCAGCGATGTTCGGGGACTGGCATCGGCCAGCTATGGCCGTGCCTACGCAGACTGGGATTTTGGCATGAACCTGACAGAGGGGTTTACCGCCTTATTCGGCAGCTTTGATACCCTTCGTAAAAAACCGAATGTCATATCCATTGGGCGTGTTCAAACCCCGACGCTGGCCTTGATTGTTAAACGGGAATGGGAAATTGAACAATTTGTTCCGGAAGAATATTTCGATGTCGTGGCTCTTTTTGCCGGAGAACAAGGGGAATACAGCGGCCACTGGTTTGATCCCGAGTCTGAAAATAAACGACTGACAGACAGGCAGAAAGCGGAACATATCGTGAATAAAACCCTGGGTCAGATTGGTAATGTGGCTAAAACGAATCGGAAGAAGTTTTCGGAACCCCCGCCGCTTCTCTTTGATTTGACCGGCTTGACTGTTGCCGCATCTAAAAAGCATGGGTATAGTGCCGAAAAAGTACTGGAATTAGCCCAATCTCTTTATGAAAAGAAAGCAATTACCTATCCAAGGACGGATTGCGTTTATTTATCCAAGGATATGATCCCCAAATTAAAAAATCATCTCATGGCGCTGCAGCACGAGCCATATCTGGAATATGTTGATGAAGCGTCAGGCTATGGCGTACCCACCGGCAAGCGCATTATTAATACGATTACCGCCCACCATGCCATCATTCCGACAACGGAGAAGATCGATCCCCGAAAACTTTCTGATCCCGAGCGCCATATCTACGACTTAATTGCCCGTCGATTTCTTGCCGTATGGTTCCCGCCGGCTGAGTTTGAGCAGACGGAAATCATTACCGTCACTACCGGTGAATATTTCCAGACAAAGGGCAAAACCTTGTTAAGTCCCGGCTGGAAGAAAGTCTACGATAGTGAAGAGAAGAATGATGAGAAAGACGAAGTCCAATCGCTTCCGCAACTCGCACAGGGTGATAATGTTCTGACCAAAGAGGTCCGGTGCGAAGAAAAAAGCACAAAGCCTCCGAAACGCTATACCCAGGGAGATTTGCTCAAAGCGATGGAAGCGGCCGGTAAGCAGATCGAAGATGATTTGCTGCGGCAGCAAATGAAGGGTAAAGGGATTGGCACAGTGGCCACACGACCCGCAATTATCGAGAACCTTATCCAACGCGGCTATATCAGCCAAGAGCAAAAAACGTTAAGGCCTACCGACAAAGGCACCCAACTTATATCTCTGATTCAGGACAGACTTAAAGAGGCATCGCTGCTGATCAGTCCGGAAATGACCGGGCAGATGGAATACCACTTGGCCCAAGTGGAAAAGGGTAAGTTGGCTTTAGCTAGTTACATGCGCGAAGTTGAGGAAGCGGTTGTCCGGATTATAAATGAACTGCGGAGTTATGAAAGAAAACATGGCAAAACGCCGTTGGCTCTGGCACCGATTAAGTCTGATAAACGCAAAAAATCAACTGAAAAAAAGAGCAAACAAGTTTCAGTCAAAGATAAACGTAAAGTAAGAGAAAAAGATGTAGGCAGAGGCAAAGTCACCAGTCAGGGAGAAAAACAGCAAATTTCGACTGGAACTCAAAATGAAGTTCGTCCTGATATCGAAAAAGCTGGACAAAAAGAAAGAAAACATTCTGATACCAAGAATATTGAGATTCATAACGAAAAGAATAACGTTGATAGAGATAATCAAGCGAAAGACTCTTTAGGCATGTGCCCCAGCTGCGGATCAGAGATTATTGAAGGCCATAAAGGATACGGCTGCTCCAACTGGAAAAGCGGCTGTCGCTTTGTTGTATGGAAAACGCCGATATGTGGAAAGGTCCTGACACGAACACAAATCAAAAGTCTCTTGAAGAAAGGAAAAACTCCATTAATCAAAGGATTTGTGTCTCAGAGCGGAAAACCGTTTACGGCTTCCCTCATCTGGAGTGATGCTGCCAATGGTAAATTGAAATTTGACTTCGGTAATAACTAGTACAACGATCTCTAAATCTTTGTGCACTTCCTTGTTACATTTTTTAATACCTCAAATCAGTCTGGGTGCCACAAGTTCCGGCGCCAAGCGAAGCACGGATAGCGAAGCGCGGCTGTGACGGTCACGGATGACCTAATGCCGCGGGCACCATGGAGGGTGCAGGAGCGGCAAAGCCATGGAGGGCGCAATCTGCCGAAAGCGGAACTGTGGCAACCAGACCAACCCCAGACACTATTATTTTTTTACAGATTTACTTATTGATTTAGCGAACGTTGTACTAGTATTTGCGATAATGTAAGGGATTAGGTGTTACAGAGTATTAAGGCAAAGGTGTGATTTATATTGACACTGGCTGAATTTCTCCTTTATCTTATATACGGTTTTGCCATGATCACAATGGGTCTATTTGCCATCGTGCAAAGAGACTCTCGCATCATTAACCTGTCTATCGTCAAGTCGATTAAGTATCTGGGCTTATTTGGTATATTTCACGGCGTCGGTGAATGGCTCTCCATGATTATTCGGTTAGAGATTTGCCATCCGCACTATTACGTGCCGGTTTATAATACAAATAGTGTTATTAAAGCTATTTCATTTACATTTCTGCTTTATTTTGGACTTAGTCTGTTGCCAATGAGAGAAAAAGACAGACGATTCGTACTTAAACTACCCGTTATACTCCTGGTTATTTGTCTGATTGGTTATTCGGGGTTGATCATACGATTCGGTGCGGCGTATCATATCTATCATCCCATTTATACTGTCTTTGCTCTGCGCTATATCCTTGGATTTTTAAGTTGTATGATTTCTGCGGTGGCCTTATATATCAATGCCGCTTACATTAAAAAGACGAAATCAGAGAAAATATCCAGCCCCTATAAGAATCTGGCCTGGGTTTTTGTCATCTACGGTTTCATCGAGGGTCTTTTAGTCTCAAAGGCCGACTTTTTTCCTGCGAATGTCATTAATAAAGATCTGCTGGGGGCTTCCTTTTCTTTGGCGCCATTAATTATCAAAGCATTGGTCGGATTTGTCATTTTATTACTGCTGGTTAAAGTGATTGATACATTTACTTGGGAACAGGAAGAGAAAATCGACCGCTTGGAAAAACTGCGTATTGCCGCTGAAGAGCGATCAAAACTGGGAATTGAGATTCATGACGGCATTATTCAGGAGTTGTTCGCTGCCGGGTTAAAAGTGGAGTATCTATCCGGACATAAATCGGATGAACAGTGCGACAAGCTGCTTGAGGAGATAAAACGCGATCTTAACAGCAGTATTGACAAGATCCGCAGTTTCATCTCGGAAGATGCGCATGACATGATTTCTTTAAACAATTTAAAAGAAAGCCTGGACAAACTAGCATCAAAGCTGAATCCGGATCAAAAGGTACGCATCACCATATCCTGCCGCATATCACCCTATACCTCCGGATATCTGCCGCCTATTTATGCTACCCAGATTTATTATATTATTCAGGAAGCCCTGACCAATGTCATGAAACACGCGGGTGCCACTGAAGCTGACGTATTGATAGAATCGCGGCAGGATCATATCTATCTTACGGTGACTGATAATGGCATTGGCTTTCATCTTAAAAATCAAGATCCCAACAGTCACTTTGGATTACGCGGTATGCAGGATAGAGCGGAGCAGATCGGAGGCACGTTTACGATCGAAAGGACAATGACAGGCACGCTGCTTGAGGTTGAAATACCATGGAAGGAATTAAAAAATGGAAAAAAATAAAATTCGCGTTATGATCGTGGATGACCACAGCATTGTCCGTGACGGCCTAAAACTAATTTTAGGTTCAGATGAGCATATACAGATCATTGGTGAGGCCAAAGACCTTCGGGAAACAATGGAGATCCTGGCAGAACAACGCCCCGATGTTCTCTTGCTTGACTTTAAGTTGCCTGACAGCGACGGTATTACGGGGTGTCAGACGATTAAAAGTCGATACCCGTCGATTAAGATCATTATTCTAACCGCGTATTCGCAAGACCATATCATTATAGAGACGCTCAAAGCCGGAGCATCAGGCTATCTTTTGAAAAACATTAAAAGTGAAGAATTAATCCAATCCATTATAAAAGTCTATGAAGGGAATTCCATTCTTGATTCCTCAGTCACTGAAAGTATTCTGCAGCAAATTATTTTACCACCAGAAAAAAACATACCCAAAGAAACTGTCTTAAGTACCAAGGAAACACAAATTATGGACATGGTCAGCATAGGCAAATCAAACAAGGAAATTGCCAGACTTCTACTCATTTCAGAAAAAACAGTTCGCAATTACATCAGCACCATCTTTCGGAAGCTGAATGTGACCAACCGTACCGAAGCAGCAAGCTATTGGATCAGAAAGAAAAACCTGAATGAGTAATGGATTGAATAATCATTGGCATTAAGGACAAATGTACCTAGTCGCAGGGACATAAGTCAGAATACTCATCTATTTTCCCCCATGTTACACTGTATACACGAATGTGTGTGAAAGAATACACAAATAGGGAATGGGGGAAGAATAATGGTTAAAAAAGCTGCAATTATTGTATTCAGTATGCTGTTAATTTTTTCACTGGCAGCTTGCGGTTCTGCACAGCAGGGCAAGTACAAAGACGGAATCTATTACGCACAGGGTGACGGGTATGAAAAAGGGTATGAGTACTTTGTCAAATTAGAAGTCAAAAAAGGTAAGATTGTTTCTGCCGAATGGAATGCCTTCACTATTAATGGTGGCAAAGACAAATTGACACTTTCCAAAGACGGTCAATACCCGATGGTTGCTAACGGCGGTGCCCAAGCCGAGTGGCATGAGCAAGCGAGTAAGACAACCGCTTATCTCATCGAAACTCAGGATCCAACAAAGATTGCTTACAAAGATAATGAAGGACATACCGACGATATTGCCGGTGTATCCATTCATGTCAACGGATTCTTTGAACTGGCCCAGAAAGCATTAGCAGGTACACCGGTAGCTAAAGGTGCGTATAAAGACGGTATCTACTATGCCCAAGATAAAGCTTTTGAAAAAGGTTTCAAAACTGCCGTCAATATCGTTGTTGTTAACGGTACTATTGTTGGTGCGGATTGGGACGCGATTGCAGAAAAGGAAGATGATCCGGATAAAGATGCTCTTTCCAAATCGGGCGGATATCCCATGGTGAAGAATGGCGGCGCTCAAGCTGACTGGCATGTTCAAGCTCAGAAAGCAGAAGCCTATCTCCTCAGTACCCAGGATCCTTCTAAAATCAACTATAAAGATGCAGAAGGTCATACCGATGATATCGCAGGCGTTTCCATCCATGTCAGTGAATTTTTCACCTTGGCTCAGGAAGCTTTAGCCAACGCTAAATAATTGCAAATGATAAAGAATCTATCCAACAGTAATTAACCAAACAGTGAGTAAAAGTAACATTAACGGATATAGTCGTCGCTCTTAGCCATCGCGGCTTCGCGACACGTAAGGGATTGGCAATGATGCCATCCAGGGCAGAAGAGGGGCAGTGTATATCGGCTGCCCCCTTTATTATTCATTTTTGCTAGAAAGGCATTGTCACATGATGTGCTCAAAAACAGTTTACAGGACATTTTTCATCGTGCTTCTCTCACTGCTTGTTTTATTAACCGGGTGTTCAGCACAGTCAATCAATAAGCAGGAGCAGGAGCCTACGTCAGAAACACAATTTCTGATGGGTACGGTCTGTAAAATTACGATATATGATGAAGTTAAAGACCCGGCAATTTTTGAGAAGGTCTTTGCCCGCATCGCTGAGATCGAAAACAGAATGACAATTAATAAAGATACTGTTGAAAGTGAGATCATCAAGCTGAACACCGCCGCCGGAGACTCTTATGTCCAACTGAGTCCGGATACTTTCTATGTAATGGAGAAAGCAAAATATTACGCAGATTTATCCGGCGGCAAGTTTGATGTGACGATCGGACCCTTAGTTAAGCTTTGGGACATTACGCCGGAACAAACCGTCGTGCCTGAGCAAGCCGCTATAGACAGTCGATTGCCACAGATCAGTTCACAGTATCTGCTATTGAATAAAGAGACACTTACCGCCAAACTGGCTAAGCGTGGCATGATCGTCGATCTGGGAGCGATAGCCAAAGGCTACGCTGGCGATGAAGCGGGCCGAATATTAACCGAAGCAGGCATCCGGCATGCCATAATCAATTTGGGCGGCAATGTCTTGACCCTGAACACGAAACCCGACGGCAGTGCCTGGCGGATCGGAGTGCAGGACCCGTATAAACCGCGCGGAGATTATATCGGGATCATCAGCCTGAACCATCAGACATTAGTTTCGTCAGGAACGTATGAACGTTATTTTATAGCCGAAGGCAAGCATTATCACCATTTATTAAACCCGTTTACTGGTTATCCCGAGGATAATTCCCTGGTCAGCGTTTCCATTGTGACTCGCAATTCCATTGATGGGGATGCCTTATCGACAACGATTTATATGTTGGGCCTGGAAGAAGGTATGGCCATGATTGAAAAACTACCGGAAACAGAAGCCATATTCATTACAGATGATAAAAAAGTCTATGGTTCATCCGGCATAACGTCCGATAACTTTGAAATCACCAATGACTCCTACCAACTCCAAAAATAAAGAAATAGATAAAAATAAAATTGCATCAAAAGAAATGAATCAATTGTTGATCTATCCCAAAGAGAGGAGAGGGAAACTATGAAGAAACTAATTTATCTTAGTCTACTCACCATCGGACTGCTGATATACACACCGTTCAGTCTGCAAGCGACGGTGGATTCGCCAAATCCGGAGGCAAGCGCTATTGCGGAAACAACCGTATCCACGCCGGATACGGCAAGCGGTGCTCCCCAAGGCGGTGAAGCCACTGACGCCGAATCGGGTGCATCTGTTATTGTCCATACGCCTGCCTATACACCGCTTCCATATGAACCGGTAAAACGAGAAGCTAATACAGGACTACTTGGCGGCGGTTTGGGGTTAGCCTTCGTTTGTATTAGCGGAGCGGTCATACTGGATAAACGGAAAAAATAAGAAAGGGGACAACACGATGGATAAATTCAAACATCGAACAATCAGCCGGAGAAAGGCATTAAAAATAGGCGCTATGGCGACGGCGACAGCTGCCGTGGTTGGTTCAGGCTTGTTCACCCGGATTCCGGCGCAGGCAGAAACAACATTGCCTAAAAATCCGGAACAAATCGGATTCCTCCATGATCAAAACAAATGTGTCAGCTGCCGACGCTGTCAGGCAGCCTGTAAAGATCTAAATAAATGGGAACCCGGAGTGGAATGGCGAAAGGTATTGGCGCGCAAGAGCAGTGAAGCCTATTTATCCATGAGCTGCAATCATTGTGATAACCCGGCATGTCTGACGGTCTGCCCGGTTGGCGCCTATACAAAACGGGAAAAAGACGGGGTCGTTATTCATAATCGTGAGATTTGTGTTGGCTGTAAGTATTGCATGTATGCCTGTCCTTATCATGCACCGCGCTTCAGCGAGGAAACAGGCCGAATCAGTAAATGCCATTTTTGCTATGAACGACAGGATAAAGGTGAAATGCCGGCGTGCGTCCAAGCCTGTCCGGTAGATGCGTTACATTACGGAAAAATGAGCGAACTGCGTAAGACTGAGGGTGGGGTATCCCAAGTGAAGGGTTTGCCTAATCCGGATTTAACCAAACCCAATCTGGTGATTATCCCAAAACCATAAGGAATCAATGCGAATGAAGGAGGTTATTAGCTGATGGAAATGCATTGGCATTGGATGATCGTTATCTATCTATTTTTAGGCGGACTTGGAGCCGGAGCCTATCTCACGTCCTTTGCAGCCGAGAGAGGCTGGCTGGGAGCCAACTCGAATCTCCAGCGAGCCGGATATTATCTTGCCGCACCGATTGTGGCAATTGGCACAGTCCTGCTTGTTTTCGATTTAGGTCAGGGGTTATCTAAACCGTGGTTGCTGGTTCGACTCTTGTTTAATCTGAACTCGGTGATGACCTGGGGTGTTTATATCCTGGCGCTCTTCATTGTCGTCGGACTGATCAAAGGATTTTGTGTATTCCGTAAGATATCTGCTCCTAAAATCCTTTCCTGGGCAGGAGCCATCTTGGCTTTAGCGACAGGAACTTACACCGGTATGCTGCTCGCCGTGATTGGTGCGGTACCTTTATGGAACACGTGGCTCATGCCTGTCCTCTTTGTACTTTCAGCATTGTCCACCGGACTCTCACTGACATCCTTGATTGCTGCCCGTGTCGAGAAAGGGAAGACTGGCCACCGTAAGGAAGGATTCTTTCATATTGTTCTGATGGTCCTGGAACTCATTGTCGTCGTGGTTTTCATTACGCTGATGGCTACAGGTGGGAATGGGTCCGTTGGCCAAGACTCGGCTGAGTTCCTCATTTCCGGTGTTTACGCGCTGGCGTTCTGGGGTTATTTCATAGCCCTCGGTCTTGTTTTCCCACTGGTTGTATTCCTGATCCAGCATCGCCGCACAGCCAAGCAGACAACGGAAGCCATTCATCATACCTATCTGGTAAAAGTAACGGACATCGCTGTTCTTGTGGGTGGTTTCACCCTCCGGGCATTGATTATCTTTGCAGCTCTGCCGATTTGGGATGGGGTAACAATCCCCTAAGTATAGCTTCAATACACTGACGGATGAGTTGACGGGGGACAAAGGGGACGTAGACCTTTGTCCCCTTTTTAGGAGACAAAGGTCTACGTCCCCTTTGTCCCCCGTCCCCTTTGTCCCCCCGTCCCGTTTCAGCGTATGATATACTTTCGATTTTTCTGGTAAATTTATGGTATAATAGATAGGCAGTAAAGGAAATAAAGAGATGGGGAATTAAACTGATGGAAAATGATAAAAAAATTGCAGTGCTGATCGACGCCGATAATGTGTCTGAGAAATATATCAAGTATATTTTTGATGAAATCGCCAACCATGGGACGCCGACCTATAAAAGGATCTATGGTGATTGGACCAAGCCGAATCTGACTTCCTGGAAAACAGTCCTGCTCAATTATTCAATTTCTCCGATTCAGCAATATAGCTATACCAGTGGAAAAAATGCGACGGATTCCGCATTGATTATCGATGCTATGGATATTCTTTACTCCAAAAGCGTCGACGGGTTTTGCATTGTTTCCAGTGACAGTGATTTTACCCGTTTAGCTTCGCGTTTGCGTGAAGCCGGTATGTATGTTGTCGGTATGGGAGAGAAAAAGACACCCCAGCCCTTTATCGCGGCGTGTGAAAAATTCAAGTACCTGGAAGTATTGGCTGTTCCCGCCGCACCCTATGAAGTACAAGAAGAAAAAGTGATCAATGGCCGCGGAACACCACAAGAGGGTATGGCCAGCATTGAAGAACTTATCGATGCGATCCGGACCATTGTGACGGAAAGCTCTGATGAAGATGGCTGGGCCTTTCTTGGTGAGGTCGGGATTAAGCTGAATAGGCGTTATCCGGACTTTGATACCCGCAATTACGGGCATCTCAAGTTAACACCGCTGATCGCGTCACTAAAGCAATTTGAAATTCAATCCCGTAAAACGAGTAACCCGAATATAACGCATAAATATATTCGTAATTTCGAAGAACTCAATTCAGACAATAAAAAAGCACATCAGCCAATTTCAGCCGGTGTGCCTTCAAAAGACTATTATCTTAAGGGGAAGGCAAAGCCAGGTATTAAACCGAAAAAGCATTAATCAGCTGCCTTGCCTTAACTATTGGTTACCGGTTCGCTGGAACTCGTATTATCATTATCTGTTATCGGATTACTATCTGTTATCGGATACTTTCGGATCAAAAATATCTCCACGCGTCTATTTTTAGCCCGGCCTTCTTCGGTCAGATTATCGGCAGCAGGGGAATATTGCCCGTATCCTTGTACAGTAAACCGTTCGGGCTTAACTTGGCCTTGAACTACTAAATAATTCATAACATTGATGGCGCGAATAACACTAAGATCCCAATTCGATCGGAATTGGGAATTGTGGATCGGGCGGTCATCCGTATGCCCCACGATCTTGATGTAGTTATCGGTGGTATTTAACAGTTTGGCTATTTCCAAGAGTAATCTGGAAACATTGTCAAGTACTTGAGCATCTCCGGAATTAAATAACATCACGTCCTGAATGACGATCTCCAGTCCTTCCTTATCGAGGTGGACTTTCACTTTATCCTGGTAGCCGCTCTGGCTGATTTCCTTTTCAAGCTTTTCTTTGAGCTCCTGCATCATATCTTGCTCGATGACCTTTACATCCGTAGGGGCAGGATCTCCTTGCTCAATCACCGAACTGCCTTCACTTTCCATAAGGCTCGCTTGGCCGTTAAAAATGCCTTGAAAAGCTTCGGCCAGCGCCTGCGCTTTTGCTTTATCAACTTGGCTGATGGCGAACATCGCGATAAATAGAGCCAACATGAGTGTCAGCAAGTCAGAATAGGGAAGAAGCCAGGTCTCATCCATATGTTCTTCGTCGTGTTTCTTCTTTTTCGCCATAGTTATTCCGCACTGCCTTGTTTTGCTTTTTCGTTATCCTCGATTTTCTTTCTGGACTTCGGATCGAGCATGCCGGTAAGCCGCATTTTTATGCTGCTTGGATTTTCACCGGCCTGCAGGGCAATAACACCTTCCAGGATCAAATACATATTGCGGGTCTCGATTTGCGATTTTCGTTTCAGTCGTGTCGCTATCGGATGGCAAACAACATAACCCAGAAAAATTCCAAAAAGTGTCGCAACGAAAGCAGCGGCAATCATATGGGCTAATTTTTCTGTATCATCTAAAAAACCCATGGCACCAATCAAACCGACGACAGCACCAAGAACACCAAGGGTAGGAGCAGTGCCGCCTGCCGTAGAGAATATCGCGGCATTCGCCTTATGGCGTTCTTCCATATTATCGATTTCCGTTTCCATAATTTCGCGGATATAGTCTTGTTCCAGTCCATCGACAACAAGAGTCAAGCCTTTTTGTAAAAAGCGATCTTCAATACTTTCAATCGTTTGTTCCAGTGATAAAAGGCCGTCTCTTCGTGCTGACTGAGCTAATTCCGTGATCATTTCGATTAGCTTAACAGGATCTTGCTGCTGCTTTTCACGAAAGGCCGCCCCCAGTACTCTCGGGACATTTAAAAATTCACTACGGGGATAGGAATTCATAACCGCAGCAATGGTTCCGATGATGATGATAATGGCAGCCGCAGGATTTAACAATACTGCAATATTGGCTCCTTTGACAATCATACCGACGATGACCGTGAGACAACCGAGCACTAAGCCGATAATTAAAAATATGTCCATTGTCATTTCACCTTTGTGTATAAATTTACTACTATATATATCGAATCATGTGAAAGAAAACATTAATTTCCTTTTCATGCAGTACCATGTTAACCCTAAATCCTATTTATCCTGACGTCAGATTTCTTTTAATACTGCGTTGTCTTACCGCTCCTTCTCCATCCATGGTGACCGCGGTATTAGTCCATCCGTGGACGTTATTCGCCTTACGCTCGGTATGTATCAATCTTCCGCCTTGTCTTAAAAAAAATCCTGCTGTAATGGGCAAATATGAATTAATTTTAACATGATGTTCATGGGTTTTCTATACACTTGCCAGAATAATTTAAGATATCCGGTCAAATTGTAGCAGTAAATCGGGCGAAAAGACTATTGACAGAATATTCGATCTATAGTACGCTGGTGATACACTCCGAAAAGGATTCGCCTGAGTAAGAGGGTTGCCCCATAGAATCGGAGCAATGGCTCTTGGTGACCTGCTGATGCAAAATAGTTTATCGATGAAGGGTATGTGTTGTTCTCTGAGCAGCCTAAAGGCTAGTGTGGTGAATTGGTTTAAGGAGGTCCAAACGGATTCCGAGAATCAAAAGACGATTTCAGACATCCACTCCTTCAAAAGAAGACGATTTAGATAAGCAGGAATTAAAGACTCCCATTGCGAAATCCTTCCATATGCCATATCCGATAGGAATAGCCTATGGAGGAAACACCGATGAATCTGAAGTTGGATTAGAGATATTCAACGAAAGATGAGGGGTTATAGCTGAAAGGAGGACGTACTCTATTGCAGTACACCTCGAGAAATGGGTAAGCGGGCTCCGGTTAGAAGGAACCAACACTTACCCATTTCACATTAATTCAAGGGATTACGCATAACAAGCGATAAAGAAACAATCGTGTTTTTCTACTTAAAGGTATTGTTTAGAAGTCACCGGTGGTCACGGCTGCTTCCGCAAATGTGGCCATCTCATCAGCAACCTTAAGGGCGGTTTCAATAATGGGGAACATCAGAGCGGCTCCGGTTCCTTCTCCGAGCCGCATATGCATATCAAGACGCGGTCTGAGCCCAAGTTGATGCAGAGCCAGATGTTGGCCGAGTTCCTCGGAACTATGCGATGCGATCATATAGGATGTCGAGAGGGGAGCCAGCTTGGTGGCAGTCAAAGCGGCCGCTGAAGAGATGATTCCGTCCAAAACGATAGGTACACGCTGGTAAGCTGCTTCGAGGATCGCACCGACAAGAGCGGCAATTTCTAAACCGCCTATTTTAGCCAAGGTATCGATTGGCGCAGCCGGATCACAATGATTGATTTCTATGGCGCATTTGATGACGTTTTGCTTATTGATCAAGGCATCGTCTTTCAAGCCAGTGCCGCGGCCGGTGACATCTTCTACGGAATGGCCTGTAAATACGGAAATGAGTGCGGCGCTGGGGGTTGTATTGCCAATACCGACTTCTCCGGTTGCCAAGACGTTAATGCCGGATGCTATCGCCTCAGAAGCAATTTTCGCGCCGGTTAAAAGTGCTTGTATAGCTTCCTGACGTGTCATCGCCGGCCCTTTGGCCATATTGTTTGTTCCGTTCTTGACTCGGTAAGCCATCAGCTCAGGTCGATCCAAAGAGGTTGCAATCCCAATATCGGTGCAGATCACTTGCGCCCCGGCACTATTAGCCAAAACATTGATACCTGCTCCACCCCGAAGATAGCTGTAGAACATTTGTTTGGTGATTTCCTGGGGTGCGGCACTGACGCCTTCTTCCGTAACACCGTGGTCTCCGGCCATGAGAAGAACAGCCTTCTTATTAATTTTTGGTGTTGCTGTGCCGTAGATACCGGCCAGCTGACGGGCTATGTCTTCCAAGACGCCTAAACTCCCGAGGGGCTTGATTTTGGCGTCCACCCGGTTCTGCATAGCGGCCATGGCCTCGGTATCGAGGGCTGTTATGCCACTGGTGAGTTCGAGCAGGGCGTTTTCTAATTCCTGTTCGTTTGCCGTTTTTAGATTGTGCAGGCCATGAAATTTCGTAAGATCGTTCATTAAAGTACCTCCATTAAAAGTATTTGGTTATAGAGTCAGTCTCGGGCATTCTTATGGCGTTAACTGATGATGTTTATAGGGCTAAAATAATAAAGTCCCGCCACTGTTACTGTGGTCGGGACTTTGCCTTCATCGCCGCCGCTTTCCAAACCCCGGAAAGACTTTCTCCTCTTAGGCAGGTCTCCTGACTCAGACTCAAGCATCCTAACGCTCCTTCCCAGCACACGCCAGTGGATTAGCGGGGACTCGTCTTTACAGTGGTGGGTCCGTATCGGATTGTACCGATTTCCCTATTCTCCCAAAATGGGCACCTAAGAGTTTTATTTATTTTTACGTAATAAAGATAACTAAAATACGGTATAAAGTCAAGTACCGGTATTGTGATATGCTCCCTTCTAGGTAGACAAGTGAAATAATAAAAACTTGTTGCTTAGAGGGGAGTATATTTTATGTCAAAGAGAAAGATATCTAGCAACGAGAAGTTAACTGCTGTATTACGGTATCTAGATGGAAAAACTAGCCAAAATCAGATTGCCCGTGATCTTAATGTAAGTTTAGCATCTGTTCAACAATGGATTTTTAATTATGAGTCCATGGGAGCCGATGTTTTCTTAATGAAAGGAACTAAAAAATACACAAAAGTACTTAAGATACAAGCTGTTGAAGATTATTTAGCTGGTTTGGGCTCTCAAACTGATATTTGTAAAAAGTATGGAATTCGATCAAAAGGTAAGTTACAACGCTGGATAAAACAGTATAATGGTCATGAAGAACTAAGGTCTTCTGGAACAGGAGGAAGTACCATCATGACCAAAGGAAGAAAAACCACTTTCGATGAACGCGTTGAAATCGTGCGGTATTGCATTGCACATGATCATAATTACGCAGAAACATCTGAAAAACATCAAGTATCCTATCAGCAGGTGCGTAACTATACTGTTAAATATGAAGTCTATGGGGTTGAAGCATTAAGAGACAATCGGGGGAAGCGAAAGTCTCAGGATAAGATGAGTGAATTAGAAAAGCTGAGAGCTGAAAATAAGATTTTAAGAGCAGAAAAAGAACAGGCCGAAATGGAGGCATCTTTCTTAAAAAAACTCGAGGGGATAGAGAGGAGGCGGGACTAAGCCTGGTTCGCCATGAATTTATATATCAGGCTATAAAAGAAGAAAACCAAGAACATAATTATCCGATCAGCACCCTATGTAAGTTTGGAAAGGTATCACGAGCAGCATATTATAAGTGGCTGCATAGAGAAATACCTGAAAGCGAAGCAGAAAATCTTCGTATCGCTGATGAGATTGAAAGAATTCATGAGGAAAGCCCAGATAAAGGGTATAGAAGAATCAAGGATGATCTTGAGCGGTATCATAATATAAAAGCGAATGACAAGCGAGTTTTACGCATTTGTCGTAAGTTAGATATAAAATCCACCATTAAGTATTCAAACAATGGGTGTACACGACAGGCAGCCAATCCACAGTATATAGCAGAAAACATACTAAATAGAGAATTCACCTCTGGAGCTCCAAATGAAAAATGGCTTACAGATGTAACAGAATTCAAGTATTACGTTGGAATAATAAAGCACAAACTATATCTTAGTGCAATATTAGATTTATACGATAGACGAATAGTTTCATATATTATACGTGATTCTAATAATAACGCGCTGGTATTCGATACATTTGATGCTGCCATTGAAGCTAATCCGGACGCACATCCAATCTTTCATAGTGACAGGGGATTCCAATATACGAACAGAGCATTTCATGCGAAGCTTGAAGCAGCTGGAATGACCCAAAGTATGTCAAGAATAGCCAAATGTATTGATAATGGCCCAATGGAAGGCTTTTGGGGGATTATTAAACGAGAACGCTATTACGGAAAAAGATTTACCAGCAGAGACTCTGTAGTAGAAATGATTGAGGAATATATCGATTACTATAACAACAAACGATTACAGAGGAATCTTGGTGTATTAACACCTTTGGAGAAACACGAAAGTTATTTACAAGCAGCATAAAACTGCCAGCAGGTTATACCTACTGGCAGCAGAGTTTTATTTTTTTAATTGTCTACTTGACGGGGAGCGGTTCATTGTGACATACAGCCCTTTTTAAGAAAATTGCACAAATAATTTAAGAAAAACGTTATATTAGGTCTTGGGTTTTTGACAATGTTTTATTAAGCGTATCCCTGTTACGCCCGATACGATGATTGCTACCCAGTATTGAATTAACCCATTCATTCAGCTAAGAACATTTTACTTACATCCACATTATCCGAATCCAGTGCGAAGTATTCTTTGAGTAACCGATGATATTCCGCTTCGTTTTCAATCGTGCTTTCGAAGACCTGACCGTTTGTTGTCACCTTCAATGTATCACCCACTAAGGTGATTCTTCCTTCCGGGGTTGGCTTCGTGCAAAACATTTTTATGACAAATATTGAAGTGGGAGATGTACTCGTAAAATGGCTGGATACCATAAAGTCAACGGGATAACACGCTTCTGGCTTAAAGGCGTACATCGGGCAATAGTTGTCCCCAATCTTTATTTGAAGAACAAAGCCAAATTCAGGATCGGTAAGCAGACGATAAGTTTGAGTAAATTGCTGCTGGTCAATGCCAACCTGGATCAGGAGCGGGGCAATAATACCGTCTCTCCCAAATCCCACATCAACAAGCCATTTCTCGTCTTGGATTTCCACCAGGAGCGCCTGATGCACTTTCGGTCCAAAGGTATCGCCGTAATGAACTCTGGCCAGCAGGTCCGTGACCTTAAAGCCAAGTTCTTTCAGAACGAAAGAAAATAATCCGTTCATTTCAAAACAGTAACCGCCTCGCTTATTGTGGACGATTTTCTTATACAGCGATTCTTTGTCCAGGAAAATTGGTTTTTGGTTATAGACGTCCAGATTCTCGAAAGGGACATTGAGGGTATGGCAGGTATGTAGGCCATAGAGTGTTTCACTGGAAACATCGGTGCTGCCGGTATAGTTGATCCGTTTGAAGTAGTCCGTCAGAAATTGGTCCATTGTTAAATATTCACCGCCATTATTTATTATTTAATTATTTATTTTAATTAAACAAAAGGTACAAAGTTAACAAGTGGACAAAACTTAATATTAAAAATGCAATATAGAAAACGTAAAAGAGAGCATTATTTAATACGGTGATAAGGCGATTCGGTGATCTAGGCATATTATACATTAGTATACCGTTCTTTTAATAAGTAAGCAATTATTCGTATTTGGGGCCGGTTCGCCTGCACAATACCACTTTCAGCTCTTATATCCTTCAAGGCACCGCGGCAGCGTATTTTGGGTAATTAATCCGGGCTATTCTACATAAGATTGTATTATGTTATTATAAATCGTAATCAATCGTTTTTGAAATTCAATATGTGAAATAGACAGAGAAAAGGTGGATTCAGTTGAAAAGTAAAAGTAATTTGTTGGCCTATGTCCTGCT
The DNA here is from genome assembly GCF_024972775.1 of Dehalobacter sp. DCM. NCBI lineage: Bacteria > Bacillati > Bacillota > Clostridia > Eubacteriales > Desulfitobacteriaceae > Dehalobacter > Dehalobacter sp. DCM. Next base: position 2,408,241 of record NZ_CP092282.1, read on the forward strand.
TATCGGCGCGGTTGCGCTCTGGGGCGGCAATTGGGTAGCCGCCCGCTATATCGTACAGGCAATGTCCCCTTTAGCCGGTGCGACTATTCGTATGGTCCTATCAGCAATCATTTTAGTTATTGTTCTCAAAATGACAACGGGGAAACTATTATCTGCCAAAGGGATTTTCACCTTTATTTTTCTAGGACTCATGCTTTTCGGGTTCAATATTTTGCAATATACGGGGCTAACCTATACGACAGCTATTAATGGCTCGCTGATTAATGCGGCGACGCCCATGATCATTATCATTCTTTCCCGGTTCATTATAAAAGAAAAACTGAGTGTCATTCAGATTTTGGGTGTCGTGATATCATTTTTAGGTGTCGGCTGGGTCATCACCAAAGGGTCATGGGCGTTGATTACAACGCTGACCTTTAATATTGGCGATATTTTAATGTTTTTAGCAGCCACATGCTGGGCACTCTATACGATCTATTCCAAAAACCCGACTGTTCAAAGCTCGGCCCTCTATGTAACAACCTATGCTTCTTTAATTGCAACGGTTTATTTTCTTCCGTTCGGGATTGTTCAATACCAGGCTCATCCACTGGAGACCGTCTCCTGGGGATTGGTGGTGGCAATCATCTACGTTATCTGTGTTGCGGTTTTTGGTCTGGTCTTTTGGGGCAAAGGCGTAAGCATAATTGGGCCGAGCCGAGCCTCGGTTTTTATGAATTTTATGCCTATTTTCACATTGATCTTTGCCTTTTTGCTGCTGAATGAAACGGTTACACCGTACCAGCTCCTCGGCGGGATTTTTGTTATTGCCGGTGTTTATCTTACCTCTAACGCCCGCTTTTCGGTTAAGTCCGGGAATAAAAATTTCAGATAGACAGACAGATGATGCTTATTATATGATTGGAAAGGTAGAAAAAGAGCCAGAACGCGTTTACTGGGGGAAAGACTTGTGTATGTAATAACTTATTCGCTAAGGGGAGAAGATGCTGACTCGGACCAATTTTACACGGACGTGGCGACTTTTACCGATGAAATATTAGCAGAAATTGACGGCCTGGCCTCAAAGCATATTCTGGGTTATCGCGATTATATGAAGCAATCCGGATTGGTTCATGAACTCGCTGTTGACGAGATGCGTTTCGAGTTCCTCGTATTAGGCATATTATGGAAGGTCTATAGCGGTGATGCCAAGGCGCTTGATGCTGCCCCAAAGCAAATGCTGACCCTGCTTTCGGAAATGCGTGAGCAAGCCAACAGCTTAAAACCAAGCATCGATTTTATGCGCGGAGTTTTGTCTACTCTCTTTCTCTCACCGGATTTATACGATCATTTATTCACACTTGATCCCAACCTGATGAATATGGATAAACTGATGGCATGGCTGGAGGCAACGGGTGAGTTTAAATATGAGGTGATGCAGCTTCGTCGCTGGTATAGCTACTTAGAGACCTTACCACCCCAAGCGGTCTCCGAGCTATTGGCCACAGCGATCACGCTGGCCATGTGGTTTAGCGTACGCAGTGAACAGCAGATTGGAAGATATACAGGGAACGTCGAGCGTTATTTAAATGAACTCCGGCCTAAGAGATACTGGCGTGAGGATGTTATTTTCTGCGGAAGGCGTCGGGTTGAATACCATATGAATATGGTTGGGGCGGAGGTCATGAATCGGGCATTTCGGGATGCTTTTTGCCACACGGAAAAAAAGGTCGTTGTCCTGCCGGCCTGTATGCGCCTTTTGCCGCAATCAAAGTGCAAAGCGGAATCATTTCGCTGCAAACGATGTGTCGCAGAATGTTACGTCCAACAAATCAGCAAAATGGGCGATGAACATGGGTTTGAAGTCTATATCATACCGCATGAATCATCTCTTTCGGCAGGGCGCGATGATCAAAACGCACTCCTCCAGAATGGGGCAGGTGTAGTTGGTATTGCGTGCGTACTCAATCTGATCTCCGGCGGCTGGATGCTCAAGAAAATGGGAGTTGCTGCCCAATGTGTGTTACTCGATTATTGCGGCTGCAAAAACCATTGGAGTGACGAAGGCTTCCCAACCCAAATCAACCTCAAGCAACTCAACAAAATTCTGGGCATTGAAATGGATCGACGCGGCTAATCGTTCAATTGACTTTTATATAGCGAGTCGAAGTAGTCTTTGAGTCTTTGCGGTCCGGCTAAGACTTCTCTGTCAATAAATAAGGTGCCGTCAGTGCGGGTATTAATCTCCCATTTGACCAGGGTCAGTTTGCTGTCGGCAATTTCAATTCCGGTTATCGAGTAGGGATGAACACAGCTGCCATCGTTGAAATACGGCGGTTCCCCGACCTGCGGGAACATCGGCCGATGGGTATGGCCGGCAATGAGCATTTGCTTTTCCAGTATCGTCCATTCTGTCAGCTTCTCTTCGATGGATACTTTTTTACGATAGTTTATTGCGGTACTGGTAGGGTCATTGAATCCCAGCGATTCCAGATGTTTCCATACATATCGGACAAGCCAACGCCGTAATGCCCAAAAATCGTAATCTAAATTACTGGCCTGATGGCCATGGATCAGGAAGATCTTTTGCTCCAGACGCGTATGATTAAGAACCAAACCCTCATGAATCTTAATATTCTCAAACAAAGGGGTTATTTTTTGTGAGTGCTCATCCACATACTGAACCATGTTTTTTTGGACAAAGTTTGGATGGCTTTTGACCATGTCATGGTTGCCGTAGATGAAATACAGGCGTCCCGAATGATAAAATTGGGTAAGCAGCTTAAACGTTTTGAGATGGACAGGAACGATCTCTGCCATTTTCTTATTTTTCCAGAGTTCATCGCCGTCACCCAGTTCAATATAGGTATAACCTTCATTAAAATAATGCGTCAAAGCGGCATAATACACGTTTTCATTCCGATAGAGATCATCCGCCCAGCTCCCGTCACCCCGGTGGACGTCGCTCATTAATATCAATTTTGAGTTGTCATCAATAGGAATGACATCGGCTGAACGAAATACATTGGAAATGCATTTTAATGTGTCCATAGATATACCTCCAAATGAAGGGTAGTTTGTTGGCTTAAAAGAGATGTTTTATGCGTTGGAATAAATTGCCTTCTATATACGTAATATATTTGATTCTGTAAAATTGGTGATATGTATAGAAAAAACACTCTGAAAATCCAATAATGCTCAATTGCAAATGACCGAATTGTTTGTCGTAATGATTGAGCAAATATCGAAACAATGGTAATATATTTACAGATACTTGGATATAAAGCGGATTTCTGTAATAATATAGAACATAATAATATGCTTAAGACGATGGAGGACAAAGACGTGATTGATTGGAATGCATTGGTCCAGGCAATGGGAGATCTTGACGAAGAAAAAACCTTAACGATAGTCAGAAATTTATTCAAGGGCACACTGTCATCCGAAGAGGCGGATCAACTGCTCAATGCATGCCAGGAGGCTATGACCATCGTCGGCGATCGGTACGAAAATGGCGATTATTTTGTTGGCGATCTTCTGTTTGCAGGGGATTTGTTAACGGATGTTATTGAAATGCTCAAAGCAAGCTTTAAGAACCTGCCCGATAATACGTGTACGATCCTTGTGGGTACCGTTGAAGGCGATTTGCACGATATAGGCAAACATATTTTTAAAAACATCGCGGAGGCAGTCGGATTTCAAGTTGTTGATATTGGGATCGATCAGCCTGCCAGTGAATTCGTCAAGAAGGTAAAAGCAATACAGCCTAAAATTGTCGGTATGAGCGGCATACTGACCCTCGCGCTGGATTCAATGAAGAAAACCGTTCAGGCTTTGGAAGAGGCGGGATTAAGAGATAATGTCAAAATTATTATTGGCGGTGCTCCTGTAACAGCGGAAGCATGTAAAATAATTGGGGCAGACGCTTTTGCGGCTAATGCTGCGGATGGCGTGAAAATCTGCCAACAATGGTTAAAGGAACAGACGTGAGCGCTTGGGTGTACTTGAAGCAAATGACAATAAAGTGAATAAAAAAAACGGCCCTGGGCCGTTTTTGCTTACCAATTCATATGGAGCTAAACTTGATGTAATTATGTTATAATCTTGGATAAAGAGGGGAGTAGAAATGTTGAACACAGAAATGCTGATCGGCCACGCAACGGATTATTTATCCACCTGCAACGATAATTATATTCAGGATGAAGATGCTATTCGTGAAGATCTCGCGGGGATGCGGATATTTGACGATCCTATATTTGCCTTTGGCGATGCATCCGACCCGTTATTTCAGCGTCTTCAGTCTATCGTTCATCCTGGCTTTATGCTCCCGCATGACTGGGTCAGTGATGCCAAGAGTGTGATCTCCTATTTTCTCCCGTTTACAGACACGGTTAGAGTATCCAATCGTCAACCCTGCACATCCGCTTCCGATGAATGGCTGCATGCCCGTATTGAAGGACAAAAAATGCTGGCTATCTTAGGAGAGCATATCTGCCGTCTTTTGACCGGTGAAGGCTATTCTGCCGCATTCCCAACAACCGATGCGCGCTTTAAAATGCTTCAGCCATATATATCGAATTGGTCCGAGAGACATGTCGCCTACATCTGCGGCTTAGGTACTTTTGGACTTTCCAAAGGACTGATTACCCGAAAAGGGACAGCCGGTCGTTTTGGAAGCATCATCACATCCTGCGAGCTGCCGGTAACCCGACGCGGTTATACGGGCGTGTATGACTACTGCACCTTATGCGGGAAATGCCAGAAGAATTGTCCGGTTCAAGCCATCGATATACGTAAGGGCATTGAAAACGCTAAAGATCATTTGGTCTGCGGGCCGTATGTTGATACAACGATTTTACCTCCGCACGGACCAAATCAACGGGTTCGTTATGGTTGCGGCAAGTGTCATGTCGATGTCCCATGCGAGCATGGAATTCCGGAATTTACATCATGAGCTTACTAAATGCCACCGATTTTTAATCGCGTTTTACGGTATAAAGAGTATACATTTCAAATAATTGGCTTATATCGTAAGTAAGGATTGAAAGTACCTTTTTGAAGGATAATAAGTAATAATGTATAATATAAATAAATAGTTTTATTTCCACTCGCTGGTATCTAGGAGTAAGTATATGTACAAAAAGAAAATGATCGCTCCAATTGTGATTACAACCTTGATTGTCTTGTATTTTATAGGTTATGCATTCGTCTGTATCTTTGTAGCAGGTATCCCATTGCTGGCCAAAATATTAGGCGCTTTGATTCCTATAATATTAGCGGGAGTTAGCATATTTGTTTTGGTGGAACGAATCAAAGAAATAAGGAGCGGTGAGGAAGATGATCTTAGTCAATACTGATTACATCACAGGAAAAACACTTGAAATACTTGGGATTGTCAAGGGCAGTACGATTCAGTCAAGAAACATCGGTCGTGATATCACGCAAGGTTTTAAAACGCTAGTCGGTGGTGAATTAAAAGCTTATACGGAAATGATGGATGATGCGCGAGCACTTGCGACAAAACGTATGGTCGCTGAAGCAGAAAAGTTGCAGGCTGACGCAGTCATTAATATTCGATATGCCTCGGCCGCCGTTATGCAGGGAGCTGCAGAGGTCATGGTATATGGCACGGCGGTTAAATTTAGTGTATGACAACCTCATGCTAAGAATATCAACCGTTGGTTTACCGTCACTAATATAAAATGCAAAGGGATTATGAATATAATATGTTCCTTATGCTATTAACCTAAATCACCGAGGAGGAAATGGAATTATGAAAAAACAACCGCCATCCATTGATCAATGGCTAAAAGAAGCAAAAGCAGATCCGGCCGCCTTACAAGAAGGTATGTATTTAGTCCATAATGGGGTTGTACGCCAAACACCTAAAGTCAAAGTACGCCAAGGCATTGATGATGGTTCGACCGTTAAAGGAATGGAATTTAGTTATGATGCCGCGAAGGTGGATGCTGTCATTGCGGAGACCTATAAGATGGACGGTATCTTTCATGTCAGAGTCTGGCTGAATGAAGGCCAGCTCGAACTTGGCGACGATATTATGGTAGTTCTCATCGGCGGCGATATACGGCCCCATGTTATCGATGCTTTACAGTTCCTGGTTGGGAAAATCAAAAATGAATGTGTTATTGAAATCGAACATAAGCAGTAAATTTCCGCTCCGTCGCGTTGGTTTCTTATTTATTTTAAGGGACGCCGGGCTATGGCGTCCCTTAAGTGGGATCGTCCTGTTATTTTGTGCTGTAAATGTGAAATACTATAGGAAGCTATCTACTAGTTAGGGAGAAAGGGTGAGTTGTTTGGCAAAGTTATATGCTGTTTATACAGTGGCTGCATCGGATGAACGTTTCTTAGGTCAAGCCCGTCTTACTGATAAGGATGTCCAAGCAATCGAGCAAAGTTTTATAGGTGAGTTAAAATCGTTCGATTCAATTACGCTGACGGACGGCGATAGCGTCAATATCGATGAGATCGTGGCCATCGAAGAGATCACTGAAGACGAAGATTGATGTCTCACGTGTAGGTGTCAGTCGCAAATATCCGTGATAATTTGCAGGATAGTATCTTTAAGTCGACAAGCTGTTTGATGTATGATGATAGGGGATAAACGGATGGAGGATAATGAAATGAGTAAAATCGAGAAGCTTGCCGCCTTAATTCAGATGAACTTTGCAGACACCGTGGTTCATTTAAATGAAGATATGAAAAAGCACACAACGTTTAAAACCGGGGGAAACGCCGATTGTTTAATCGAACCCGGAAATATGCCGGAACTGCAACAACTGATTGGATACATATTAAAGGAAAACATCCCGTTTATGGTTATTGGACAAGGCAGCAATATTATTGTGAGTGACAAGGGCTTAAGGGGCGTCGTGATCAAACTCGGGAAACGCTTAAGCCGATGCACGGTTCATAATGAGATACTTGAGGCCGAAGCGGGGGCACTGCTTACCGATGTGGCGGAAGTGGCACAAGAAAACGGTCTTTCCGGATTGGAGTTTGCCTGCGGCATACCCGGAAGCATCGGCGGCGGCGTATTTATGAATGCCGGTGCCTACGGCGGAGAGATCAAAAACGTTGTGCACGCTATTCTCGTCCTGACCCGGGAGGGGAAATTTCTAAGCCGAGAAGCGGAGGATTTGGCACTCGGCTATCGAACCAGCATCATGCAAACAAACGGAGATATTGTCTTAGGTGCCACGTTTAAACTGGTAAAAGGACACAAAGACGTTATTAAACAGACAATGGACGAATTGAATCACAAACGGGAACAATCCCAGCCCTTGGCCTTGCCAAGTGCCGGAAGCGTCTTTAAACGACCGGCCGGATATTATACCGGAAAATTAATCGAAGAGTCCAACTTAAAAGGGTACCAGATCGGTGGGGCACAGGTCTCTACCCAGCATGCCGGTTTCATTGTTAATGTGGGTCAAGCTTCGACGAGCGATATACAGGCACTAATCCGGCACATTCAATATGAAGTTAAAAGACGTTTTGGAGTAAATCTGGAAACAGAAGTGCGGTTTGTTGGTGAATTTGATTAAATTGATTAATACTATCATTTATTGCTGGTGACATGCTAAAAGAAATAAAAAACCATGAAGCTCGTGATAACGCGTTCATGGTTTCAATTCTTAAAGACATATTATTTCTGAATATGACCTAGCGTCTTACTATTGTATGCTATCCTTGCTGCAGTTATCACTGCTGCATTCGAAACAGCTATCGGGGTTGCCAGTACACGGTGTTGAAGGATTAGCATAGTCTTTTTGGAAACCTGGGCCATCGGAACCGAAAGACATATAAAGCACTTCGACATTGTTGCTGCCACATGCGGTGCATTGCGCTAGCTTAATGTTTTCTTCACTATCACTGAGAGAAAATTCAATACTGCAATCTTTACACTTTAAAAAATACTGAGGATAAGCATTACTTCCGGAAACCATAGTAGACCCTCCTTAATTATTATAATTGACATGAAATATAAAATGCACCGACAGATAAACGCCGGTTGATAATATTCGTTAATAGTTTAACATATATCCTTTCGTCTTAACAGGGGGACGGTATCGCGTTCTTAAATTAGGAACCGAAATTCATTTTGACACAGCATATCCATTGCTATAAATCTCAAAGAATTAATTGACAGATTTAGGCCATTGTAATTCACGTGTCAATCACCGTAATTTCTAAAATATGGTACAATATGCATAGACGTAAATTCGTATTGAAGTTTCATCTTGTGCGGTCTGGTGATGAGAATTCTTGTGCTACTCTGTTTTAGCACGTGTTAATGAGGAAAATCTTTCATGAAAAAATTAATTCTGATAAGCATTGTGATTATCGGTGCTGCCATTCTGGCAATCCAATATTCGCCTAGTCATAACCCCGTTCATATTACACAGATCGATTGCCCCAGTGATCAGGATGGTGACGGGCTGGACGATCTGAGAGACATCGTTGCAGGGGCGAAAGAAGAAGTGAAGCGTAAACCCCAATATAAGAGTGCATATTATCAAGGGGGATATCCGCCTGATACTGAAGGCGTTTGCACGGATGTGGTGTGGCGGGCATTTCAACATGCGGGCTATAATCTGAAGGACATGATGGATAAAGATATTCGCGAGAATCTATCTGAGTATCCTCGAATTGATGGGAACCCCGATCCAAATATTGATTTCCGGCGTGTTTCAAACATCTATGTGTTCCTGCGCAGGCAGGGTGGGGAACTGACCACGGAGATAAAAGCCGGGGATGCAGAGAATCTTAGTCAATGGCAGGCAGGGGATATTGTCACGTTTGATTATCCCTTTGAGCACATTGCCATTATTTCAGATAAGCGCCGCCCGGATGGTGTACCCTATATTCTGCATAACGCCGGACCGACAGCCAGCGAAGTGGATCGATTGCTCAGTTGGCCGTCAGCAATAACCGGACACTTTCGTTTCCCGAGTTTCTAGTAAACCGTTCTCAAAATATCTAGAGACCGATAGCGATACCGAAAGAATCGTTGTCGGTCATTTTAATAAATCCGGTCTATCATGGCTTCAATTTGCAAGCAAATTCGATATGAACGACATACCATATAATGGTAAAATTAACTGAGAGAGGTGTAAGCAAATGATTTTCGCTGTTTCATTTTTCTTATCAGTCGTTGCAATCGAATTGGCTATTATCATCTGGTTGCTGCTATGTATCCTGAACGAGCTCAAAAAATTAGAACACCCTAAACCGCCTCAACCTCCGCCGCATCATCAACCCTGCTTCTAATAATTCACAATCTTATTAAATGGCTGAATATCATATATATGCTGAGAATATAACGGTATCTCAGCTTTTTTTGCTTATCCCGTCAGAGTACGGAAACGAACCCATTTATTGTCAGCTGTAAAATACGAATAACGAAATCTATAAATCATTGACAGAAGGGCTGCTTTTTGCCAAAGATTAACGATTATTTACTAGTGTAATAATTAGTCTTGGCGTTATAATAAATATGCAATGCATGGAGGAAGACGATGGAAAAATGGCTTCTTATAGTGGAAGATGATCGGATTATTCGGATGGCCATTGAAAAATTCGCACAGCGAAAAAACTGGAAAGTGGTTATGGCTGAGGACGGTTTTGCTGCGCTTGATGCGTATCAGAAGTACGATTGCGCTGTCATCTTTATGGATTGTCAGATGCCGGGATTGGACGGTTATCAAACAACGCAGGCTATTCGGCAACTGGAAAGTCAGAAGGGGATTCGCATACCGATTATCGCCATGACGGCAGATGTGTCTCAAGAAGCCAGAGAAAGCTGTCTGAACGCGGGGATGGATGATTTTTTGATGAAACCACTGGAAATGTGCGAGTTTTATGCCAGTGTTGAGCGATGGGCAAAATAGTAATCAAAGAGTTATTTTGAACAGAGAGAGGCTGTTGCACACCGAACGTCATCGTTTCGTCATCGTTCGTGATATGCTCCCTTCTAGGTAGACAAGTGAAATAATAAAAACTTGTTGCTTAGAGGGGAGTATATTTTATGTCAAAGAGAAAGATATCTGGCAACGAGAAGTTAACTGCTGTATTACGGTATCTAGATGGAAAAACTAGCCAAAATCAGATTGCCCGTGATCTTAATGTAAGTTTAGCATCTGTTCAACAATGGATTTTTAATTATGAGTCCATGGGAGCCGATGTTTTCTTAATGAAAGGAACTAAAAAATACACAAAAGTACTTAAGATACAAGCTGTTGAAGATTATTTAGCTGGTTTGGGCTCTCAAACTGATATTTGTAAAAAGTATGGAATTCGATCAAAAGGTAAGTTACAACGCTGGATAAAACAGTATAATGGTCATGAAGAACTAAGGTCTTCTGGAACAGGAGGAAGTACCATCATGACCAAAGGAAGAAAAACCACTTTCGATGAACGCGTTGAAATCGTGCGGTATTGCATTGCACATGATCATAATTACGCAGAAACATCTGAAAAACATCAAGTATCCTATCAGCAGGTGCGTAACTATACTGTTAAATATGAAGTCTATGGGGTTGAAGCATTAAGAGACAATCGGGGGAAGCGAAAGTCTCAGGATAAGATGAGTGAATTAGAAAAGCTGAGAGCTGAAAATAAGATTTTAAGAGCAGAAAAAGAACAGGCCGAAATGGAGGCATCTTTCTTAAAAAAACTCGAGGGGATAGAGAGGAGGCGGGACTAAGCCTGGTTCGCCATGAATTTATATATCAGGCTATAAAAGAAGAAAACCAAGAACATAATTATCCGATCAGCACCCTATGTAAGTTTGGAAAGGTATCACGAGCAGCATATTATAAGTGGCTGCATAGAGAAATACCTGAAAGCGAAGCAGAAAATCTTCGTATCGCTGATGAGATTGAAAGAATTCATGAGGAAAGCCCAGATAAAGGGTATAGAAGAATCAAGGATGATCTTGAGCGGTATCATAATATAAAAGCGAATGACAAGCGAGTTTTACGCATTTGTCGTAAGTTAGATATAAAATCCACCATTAAGTATTCAAACAATGGGTGTACACGACAGGCAGCCAATCCACAGTATATAGCAGAAAACATACTAAATAGAGAATTCACCTCTGGAGCTCCAAATGAAAAATGGCTTACAGATGTAACAGAATTCAAGTATTACGTTGGAATAATAAAGCACAAACTATATCTTAGTGCAATATTAGATTTATACGATAGACGAATAGTTTCATATATTATACGTGATTCTAATAATAACGCGCTGGTATTCGATACATTTGATGCTGCCATTGAAGCTAATCCGGACGCACATCCAATCTTTCATAGTGACAGGGGATTCCAATATACGAACAGAGCATTTCATGCGAAGCTTGAAGCAGCTGGAATGACCCAAAGTATGTCAAGAATAGCCAAATGTATTGATAATGGCCCAATGGAAGGCTTTTGGGGGATTATTAAACGAGAACGCTATTACGGAAAAAGATTTACCAGCAGAGACTCTGTAGTAGAAATGATTGAGGAATATATCGATTACTATAACAACAAACGATTACAGAGGAATCTTGGTGTATTAACACCTTTGGAGAAACACGAAAGTTATTTACAAGCAGCATAAAACTGCCAGCAGGTTATACCTACTGGCAGCAGAGTTTTATTTTTTTAATTGTCTACTTGACGGGGAGCGGTTCAATCATGCCTAACAGCTCCCTTATATATGGATTGGGCATGTTACTGCGGTGATTCATGTATTGGGTGGCTGCAGAGAATTCACTATCCTTACCGCCATAATGTTCAAACATCACTTGACCAAATCCTGGATCAGGGCAGCTAACCTCGACAGGGTATAATAACCCATTAATATACTTAAACACATTTATCCCTCCTTACCCTTAAGATAATGTATTATACTGGTAACTTATCGGAATAGTTACAATAGAGGCCAAATTTGCAAATATAGGACACTTCTGCAATTATTTATGGTAAAATTAGATATACAGTCTGTATGGGAGAGTGATTAACTTGGTTCATAAAGTAACGGCCATTGTTCAGCAAGATGATAACTGGTATGTTGCAAAGTGTCTGGAGAATAATGTGGCTTCGCAGGGAAAGACAGTAGAAGAAGCTATTGCTAATCTTAAAGAAGCGCTAGAATTATATTATGAAGATGTGCCCTCTGATATTGTGGAACCAAGACAGACATTTGTTACCACATTGGAGGTAACTGTTTAATGGGTTCGAAGTATCCTGTTCTTAAACCAGATGAGATCATTAAAGCCTTAAACGAGTTTGGTTTCAGAGTAGTTTCTCAGAAGGGGAGTCATATTAAACTCCGAAGGGATGGTTTGATTGTGAAAACTGTCATCGTCCCTAATCACTACGAAGTTGCACGGGGTACGTTACAGAGCATCCTAGAACAAGCAGGAATAACACTTGAAGAATTTCTGACAAAGTTGTAATTCAAGGGCCGCCATCCGAGGCGGCTCTCAGTATAGGGGCGTCTGACTTTACATAACAGCGTGTTTTCGACACTTAGCCAATATGAATGCAATTGGAGACGCGTCGCAAATTCGCGAACCGTTAGTCGACATATAGCTTATCAGGGTTTGCTTTAAAGCTTTCATTTTTTTTGGATTATTTCAATGTTACTTTTTCATATTAAACCAGCCCTTGCGTTTAAACCAAAGAAGCATAGAAATACCGATAAACGCCATAATACCTAAAACATAAAAATACCCGTAACGCCATCGTAATTCCGGCATATAGTCGAAGTTCATTCCATATATCCCGACAATAAAAGTTAAAGGGATGAAAATGGACGTGATAATTGTAAGAATCGTCATGATTTTATTCATACGGTGAGAGTTGATGGATAGATAGCTGTCCCGAATGTCCTTAGTGACTTCTCGGCTTGACTCTACCGTGTCTGCAAGCTGCAAGAGATGGTCATAGATGTCATTAAAATCGCGCTTATTTTTTTTGAAATCTTTTAGATGATCGGAATTAAGCATTCTATAAAGCAACTCCTTGGTGGAGTTTACAATATGCCTGAGTTTCAGGAGATCTGCCCGGAGATCAAATACTTGATCAATCAAATTACTGAACTTCCTGTCTCCGGACCTTATATCAATTTCGTTTAAATAGTCCTCAATGCTGTATACAGCCGGAAAAAGCCTGTCTACGATCTTATCAAGAATTAAATAGGCAAGATAAGTTGGTCCTTCTGTCCGGATATTCTCATTGTCGGTAATTTTTTGACGGACACTGCTTATCTCCTCCAGTTTGGATTTATGAAAGGTTACAATATAATTCTCGCCAACAAACAAGTCAATTTCTACCGGATCAAGTGTGTTCTGGCCCAAAGCTTGAAAGATAAAGAAAGTATAGGTATCGTAATAATCGACTTTAGGACGTTCCAAATTTTCCAGGCAATCCTCTATAGCCAAAGGATGAAATTTGAAGTGATCACTTAATAACTGGGCTTCTTCTTGATCTGGTGACTCAAAATCTACCCAGTACCAGCTAATATTGTTCCCTGTCAATTGTTCCAGGGTCAGATTCTGAAGCAATTGTGATTCTTTTGATAACGCAAGTGTATAAATCAATCTATTCTCCCCCAACATTCTATTATTATTTTACTTTTATAAATTTTCTGGTAACATCAGTTTTAGCTTTTCTAATATTACATTATTATACTACGTATGTCATACAGATCCGAATGTAAAAGAAAGAGGTGTTCAATGACTTGCAACAAGATAATTTCTATATAGGTAGAGAGATATTTGAAGAGGATTAGTGGGTTCCAATGCCTTCAAAATATCAAATGGTATTATTTAATAGGATGCATAAGGCCGCACATCCATGTGCGGATTAGTATTAAGAGATTGTCACTTGGAGGTTGAAATGATAAGAATAACTCAAAATCAAATTGAACCAGTTGCTAGGCTTCTGACAGAGTGTTTTATTGATGATCCCTTAACTGTTTTACAAACAAAAGGAATTTCAAATGAGAAAGAATTTCTTATTAAGCTATTTCAGATGCAATTAGACATATTTGAAAAAACAAGAGATATTTATTTGCTAGATGATAAGATTAATTCAGTGATAATTGGTTACGAAAAAAAGAAGTCTAAATGGTTGAAGCAACTTATATTAAGTATACAGGCATCATCAAAATTGCGGCACCAAATTAGTAAAACTGATTATGAAATATATGCAAAAAACGTTAAAAGTGTATCTAAGGATATTGATCTAAACTGGCAAAAACAATTTATAAAAAAGAACTTTTATCATATAAATGTAATTGCTGTTGCACCAGAAGCTAGAGGTGAAGGTAACGCAAGGGTATTGATTAACCGAATTATTAACTATTGTAAAGAAAATAATATTCCAATAATCTTGGAGACTGTTAATTCGAATCAAATTGAAATGTATAGACATTTGGGATTTGATTTGGTCAAAACTATATCGGGCAACGTTACCGGATTAAAGCAATTTTGTTTTATTAAATATCCCCATTCTTAAAGATCTGGGGGAGACGCCGTCCATGGCGTCTTCGGCTTCGCGGGGCATCCTACTACGCATAACAGTAAGCGATTTATGATGTTCAGAACAAAAGAAAAAGCCAAGACTTAAAGTCAATGGCGTAAATTGAGAAAAAATCGATAAACAAAAAACCTGAACATCATGAATCGCGTGTTGTACTAAACCGTCTGCCGACGGAAGCGAGAATTATGGGAATTCAATCTATTCAAACCAGTGCTGAAAGATAAAAATAGGGACAAATCACATACATCGAGCCGGAAAAAATCAAAAATAACCGGGATTAGCCTCAAAATGGACATGCCTTCCCCCTCCCCATAGCGGGCCTTGCAAAAAAACTATGCAATTGAAATGACTTAAGTGACGGCAGAAGGAAAGCACTTCCAGCCAAAATTCACATTGGAACTGCCGCAACAAGGACAATACCGGACTTTTGGGCGGGAGAAAGAAGCCGGCATCTTACTACTAACCAGCCGACGGCAGCGGAGCAGTTTCGTACCAATATTGCGGCTGGAAAGAAGCCCATAATGTCGGATCTTCACAATTCCCCTTATCTTTATAGTCCTTCCAGGAAAAACTAACCGATCTGCCGTTAAAACCAGTAAAGCCTGCTGAATATGTCTTGCAGAAAGCGGTTTTTCCTTAATAAATCCCGAAAAAGCAAATACTCAGGGTGGAAAAGTTTCCAGTAAGCCCTTAGAACCCGGAGATTTTCCTGAGAAAGAATCGTAAAACGATCTTTTCCCCCCTACCTTGATTGACCCGAATCAGCATTTGTTTGGAATCAATTCTCTGAGACCTTGAGGTTTAGCGTTTCACTAATACGCAGGCCAGAAGAATAAGTAGTCAGGAGAATAGCTTTGTGCTTCAGATAGTGGACCTGATCAATAATGGAAAGAATCTCATCTCGGGAAAGAACACAAGGAAACTTTTTTAAACGTTTTGGGCGGACAATTACATCATCAGACCAATTAAGCTGAAGAACCTTATTGAAGAAGAGCTTGAAAGCATTGCAGGAGATATTGATATTGCTGTAACTGATCCCGGACTGAACACGGTGATGGAGATATTTTTTAAGTTCATGGGGAGAGATTGAAGGAGCAGGTTTGGCAAAATGTTTCTCTAAAAGCCTTAGGTGGCAAAGGTAATGACGAACCGTCTGAGGAGAGAACCCGCGAAGTTCCATTTCAGATTTCATTTGCAAAAAATGGTAAGATAGGGTATAGCCGTTATCTGAAATTCCCTGCACGGACCGCGACATCGTGTCGCGGATTTTAGGGAGACAGTTCTTAGAGATGAATATTTCATGGTGATTCAGACATGCATCCAGTCAAAGGAGACAGACTGGTCCCAACTAATTCAGCTTATTGTAACGCAAAACCGTTTAATAATATGGTATTGGCCGGCGGCTAAATGTACAAATAGGATTTTACAGATTTTTTAGGAGGTGTCATTTCGTGTCAATTGAAGAGATCGGATGTTGTGGCGCGTATTGTGGCACTTGCCCCATAATAAAGAATAAGCAATGTAAAGGATGTAAATTAGGATACGATAATGGAGAGCGAAATATTGATAAAGCGAGATGTAAGATAAAAGTATGTTGCATCAAGAAAGATCTTGATTCCTGTGCTGATTGCTCTGAGTTACTTGAATGCTCTACCATTAATGATTTTTATAATAAGAAGGGTTATAAGTATCAGAAATATAAGGAAGCGGCCTATTACATTCGAGAATACGGATATATCAGATTTCTCGAAATAGCAAACAATTGGACAAATGTATATGGAAAGTACAAGTAATAATTTGTCTAATAGTTGATATATCGGGAATTCAAGGGCCAGAATACGCGAGACGTTAGACGACAGACTTAAGTAATAATTATTTGGGGAGGAAATAGATGAAAACCATCGGTTTAATCGGAGGAATGAGCTGGGAATCGTCATCAGAATATTATCGCATTATTAATGAAGAAGTTAAGCAAAGGCTTGGAGGTTTGCATTCGGCCAAATGTGTTCTCTATAGCATAGACTTCGAGGAAATAGAGATCTGCCAAAGAAATGGAGAATGGGAAAAGGCTGCTCAGATTTTAACAGGCGCTGCTTATAGTCTTGAGTCAGCAGGTGCAGATTTTATCGTCATTTGTACGAATACTATGCACAAAGTTGCAAACCAGATCCAGGCAGGCATTAATATTCCAATACTTCATATTGCAGATATTACAGCTCAACAAGTTCTATCTAATGAAATTAAAACAGTTGGGCTCTTGGGGACAAAATATACTATGGAACAAGATTTCTATAAATCCCGTTTAGAGGCTAAGGGTATAAAAGTTTTGATTCCAAAGGAAATCGATAGGGTAATAGTAAACACAGTAATTTATAATGAGCTATGCCTAGGAAAGATTGTTGATGAATCAAGAGTCAGATATAAAAGAATCATAGAAGATTTAATAGAAGAAGGTGCAGATGGAATCATTCTAGGGTGTACAGAAATTGGCCTCTTAGTAAAACCTGGGGACTCAACTGTTCCGTTATTTGATACAACTTTGCTTCATGCACTAGGGGCAGTAAACTTCGCATTAGAATAATATGGGTCAGGGTATTCCTTAAACGTTTTGTGCGTTAGAATGCATGACTGTTTTCATTTATTATTGGAGTACCTTTATCTGAGTACATAATGAAACGGAGATTGACTTTAGCAGGATATGATGTACAGCATGGTACGGATAAAATCATTGATATTTCTTTAAGATACTGTTACGAATCACATTCTTCGTTTACGCGTGCATTTAAAGAATTGGTGTGACCCCCTCAGTCGCTCGCAATAATAAAAGAATAAGACTGAAAGTTTGTCCTCAATTCACCTTCTCATTAGCAATTGGAGGATTAAGTGAAATGGAACACAGGATTATTGAATTGCCTGCAGCCAGAATGGCTCGTTCAGGAGAAAAAGACATTTGGGAGTTCGGCAAATGGTGGCCTACAATTGCCGCAAAAGAGAAAGGATTATTGTTTCCAAAGGATTTTTGGTGGAACAATGAAATAACAGGACGACCTGAATGGTTATATGCAATTCCAGAAGATTTAACAGATACAAATGGGTACGAAGTATTTGATTTTCCTGGAGGATTATATGCAGTGACTACTTCATATGATGAAGAACAGGAGAAGACTAAAGCTTATTTTGCTTTGAAAAAATGGGTTGAAGAGAGTGGTTGCTTCGAAATGGCTAATGAAAATAATGATCCGACTTATCATAGTCGCTATGGAATGGGGCATGTCTCAACACCTAAAGGATGTACAAGACATCAATTTACTATGTTTATACCGATTGTCAAGAAGTTTGCTACATGAGTTTTGGATTCTGGACAAGAAGAAATTTAAGGGTCGGTCATCCGTGACCGACTCTGGCTTCGCGGGGCGTGGCACATCAGAGAACACGGTTTTCCCGACACTTGGAGGATGATACATGTGGCTGGGGCGCGTCGGGAATACCTGGACGTTCTACGACATATCGTGCAAAGGCCGTGCCGTCCATGGATCGGACGAAATGAGTTATAAGTATTTCTTCGCAGTAGTAGGAAAATACTTCTCAGAATCTTATTCAACGGATAGTGGTTATAGAAACTACAAATAGATATCAGGGGTAGGGGGAGAGCGGATTGTTTAAAAGCAAGTGGGATATGCCTTAGGATGGCGGCAATTTCGTCAAAAATCAAAGATTATTGCAAGGTTGACTATACTCTATAGCTACAAATGTTTCCAGTAGACCAAAGAAACTCATATATGAAAGACTTGAAGGAGAGCCATGGACTATCTATAAGGCAAATTGAAAGATGGACAGGGATTAATAGGGGGATAAGATGTCAAACATATTTGAAATAAGCGACTTTTCATCGCCCAATTTGGATGTCTTTGCTCGCCTGACGGAAACGCAGCTACGCAACCGTATGGAGCCGGAAATGGGCATCTTTATTGCGGAGAGTATCAAGGTAATTGGACTTGCCCTCGACGCTGGATGCGAGCCTATTTCGCTTTTGATGGAGCGCAAATACATTGCAGGGCAGGCCCACGATATAATCACCCGCTGCGGAGATATCCCCGTCTATACTGCCGATAGCAACCTGCTCGCAGGACTGACTGGCTTTCAGCTGACACGCAGTGTGCTGTGTGCCATGCGGCGTCCTCACCTACCCAGTGTAGAAGAGGCGTGCGCAGGTGCAAGTCGAGTGGCTGTGCTTGAAGGTATTGCGGACTCTACCAACGTCGGTGCTATTTTTCGCTCGGCTGCGGCGCTAGGCATAGATGCCGTGTTGCTTACTCCCTCATGCTGTGACCCACTATGCCGGCGTGGGGTGAGGGTGAGCATGGGGACCATCTTTCAAGTGCCATGGGCTCGTATTGGCAGCGAGCCCTCTCATTGGCCGCAGCAGGGTATGGAGAGTCTGCGCAAGCTAGGCTTTAAGACCGTTGCCATGGCTTTAAGTGATACCGCTGTCAGCATAGACGATCCGCAGCTCATGGCCCAGGAAAAGCTTGCTATCATACTGGGTACAGAAGGTAATGGACTGGCACCAAACACGGTTGCCCACTGTGATTACACCGCGCGTATCCCCATGTCCCATAACGTGGACTCGCTGAATGTTGCTGCAGCAAGCGCAGTGGCTTTCTGGCAACTCAAAGCCCGGTAAAATTTTAGCTGAGGACGGGAAAGCCGGCCACATGGGGAAGGGGTTAACAGGAGTATGCAGCTTGCAAAGGAAACATCAACCGGACAGGCAGATAGGAGAAATTGATGCGAACCTCCCTGCAAGGAATAGCACAGAAAGCCAAAAGACTTAAACGCTACCGATTTCGCAAATTCTTATTTGTCTTAAAATAATTTTGTCGTCCAGGACTCGCAATTCCATACTTCAGTGACAATATCCCGATAGAATTCCGGCTCATGGCAGATGAGCAGAAGGCTGCCTTTATACGCTTTCAGCGCGCGTTTTAACTCTTCTTTGGCGTCAACGTCAAGGTGGTTGGTAGGCTCGTCGAGCAGGAGGCAATTGGTTTCTTTATTGATCAGCTTACACAGACGCACCTTCGCTTGTTCGCCGCCGCTTAAGACTAATACTTTACTTTCAATGTGTTTGGTGGTTAGACCGCATTTCG
The DNA here is from genome assembly GCF_024972775.1 of Dehalobacter sp. DCM. Lineage (NCBI taxonomy): Bacteria > Bacillati > Bacillota > Clostridia > Eubacteriales > Desulfitobacteriaceae > Dehalobacter > Dehalobacter sp. DCM. Next base: position 2,427,925 of record NZ_CP092282.1, read on the forward strand.
CTAGAGCACCCCGGACTTCATACTGGGTATAGCCGGGGAAATCTTTCCAGAATTCTTCGATACAGGTATTATAGTTGGCTTCTTTGACTTCTTGTTCAAAATAACCGGGATAGAGAAACTCGCCGAGCTCGACCTGTCCTGAAATCGCCGGAATTAATCCGAGGATGCTTTTTAGCAAGGTTGTTTTTCCTATGCCGTTGGCCCCAGTTAACGCGACTTTTTGGCCACGTTCCAGTGAGATGCTGATCGGGCGGGAGAGAGGCTCTCCGTAACCAATGACAAGGTCCGTTGTCCTTAAGACCAGCTTGCCCGAAGTCCGGGCTTCTTTAAAGTTGAAAACCGGTTTGGGTTTATCCTTAGCCAGCTCGATCCGGTCCATTTTATCCAGCTTCTTTTGGCGTGACATGGCCATATTCCGCGTGGATACACGGGCTTTGTTGCGCGCCACAAAATCCTCGAGGTCAGCAATTTCCTGCTGCTGTTTTTTATAAGCGGCCTCCACCTGGAGCTTTTTTGTTTCATATACTTTCAAGAAGTTGTCATAGTCGCCGACATAACGATTTAACTCCTGGTTGTCCATGTGATAAATCAGATTGACAACGCTGTTAAGGAAAGGCATATCGTGGGAAATCAAGATAAACGCGTTTTCATAATCCAATAAATAACGTTTCAACCATTCGATATGCTGTTCATCAAGATAATTCGTCGGCTCATCCAATAATAAAATATCCGGCTTTTCCAATAAGAGCTTTGCTAACAGGACTTTGGTTCGTTGGCCGCCGCTTAAGTCATCAACATCCTTATCCAAGCCGATATCCACTAAACCCAAACCCCGGGCAGTCTCCTCCACTTTTGCGTCAATCATATAAAAATCGTTATCGTTCAGTGTTTCCTGTATGGAACCCATATCTTCGAGCAAAACATCCAGGTCTTCCGGTGACGCATCGCTCATTTTATCACAGATGGCCAGCATCTCGGTCTCCAGCGCAAAAAGATACTGGAAAGCATCTTTCAGAACATCCCGAATCGTCGATCCCTTTTCCAGAACAACATGCTGATCCAGGTAGCCGACGCGAACACGCTTGGACCATTCGACTTGACCTTCATCGGGTTCCAGTTGGCGTGTGACAATATTCATAAACGTCGATTTGCCTTCACCATTAGCCCCAATCAGACCGATATGTTCACCTTTTAATAAACGAAAAGAGACATTTTGAAAGATAGCACGGTCGCCAAAGCCATGGCTCAAATTTTTTACGGTTAAAATACTCATCGAATCTTCCTTTACTATATAACTGCATTACTTAACGATATAACTCATTTTCCTCATTAGCCTGATTAGCTTACGTTACACTATTATTTAAACGGAGTACAGTGAACTGTTTACATTTTGCACAAGCACTATTGTAACCGATAGGACCCGCAATCGACAATTGGAATTAATTATTTTTATGGTAAAATGGAATAGAAATTTTTGTATTGAGGTGTCATCATGAGTATCGATTACTTTGATCAATTATGGCAGAGTAAGGGACCAGGAAAGAAAAGCTATAAAGAGGGAAGTGCCGAATCCTGGGACAGCCGTGTGGATGAATTCTCAACCGATCGCCCAGACGAACGGATCTCCAAAATTATCGCGCTATTAGAAGACAAACACCTGCTGCACCACAATGCCACTGTTTTGGATATAGGGTGCGGACCCGGGCGGTTTGCCGCCGAATTTGCCGGTAAAGCACATCACGTTGTTGGCGTGGATATTTCAGCAAATATGCTTAAAAACGCCAGACAATATTCTGCCGGTCAAAATATATCCAATACGGAGTTCATCCAATTAGACTGGCATGATGCAGACTTGTCAGAACTTCAATGGCAGCATCAGTTCAGTTTGGTCACCGCCATTATGTCACCGGCCATCTTCAGTCGGGAAAGTTTGGAGAAGATTATTGCAGCCAGCAGTGAAAATGGCTTTCTCTGTCATTTTGTTGAACACAGCGATCCCATTAATGATGAATTGAAAAGTTTGTTTTTCGGTCAGCAGCACGCAGATATCTATGGAAATAAAGCACTCTATTGCTGCTTAAATTATCTTTGGCTAAGAAAGCTGTACCCGGAAATCACCTACCTTGATACCCAGCGTCAAAGTACGCGGACGATCGAGGAAGCCACCCGGCATTATGTGAATCGATGGGAAATGAAAATAGATTTGTCCGGTACCCAACGCGAAGAGATAAAAGACATTGTGCAAAGACGGGCGAAGGATGGTGTGGTTTCAGAAACGATAGCGGCTCGGATTGCATGTGTTTATTGGCGAAATAAAATATACAAATAGTATTTCTACTGAATCAGTTTCCTCTTGACCATAACCAGCGGGATAGGCAGTGTGATCAACGTGACAACCGTTAACCAGATTAAATGGCCGATGATGGCTGATGATACTTGTCCTAAAACAAGAGGCCGAACGCACTCAACGGCGTGGTAAAGCGGCGTCAGCCACGGCAGGAACTGAACAGCCTGAGGCAGGCCTTCAACCGGGAAAAAGATTCCTGCAAACAGAAACATCGGGGATATGAAAAGGGTAAAGAAATAACCGAAAGAATCATAGTTCGGAGCTATACTGGTCCAAATCAGCGAAAGGTTGGAGAAAATTACCGACATCAGCATTAATGGGATAAATAATAACAGACAAGAGAAAGACTGAGCGATTCCGAACAGCGCCACGACGATAAAGAAGACCGCACCGTAGAGAACTCCCTTAAACGTTCCATAGAGGATTTCACCCATTACGACATCATCCATGCTGACCGGCGTCACGGCCATGCTATAAAAGATTTTCTCGCGTACCATTCGTGTATAGCTGTTATAGGTCATTTCATAGGTGACTGCAAACATAGCGGACGAGGCGATAAGACCGGGTGCCAGATAGTCCAGATAGGAAAGGCCATTGATCTTGGTAATATAGACGCCCAGACCAAACCCCATGGCCCATAGATACAGCAGTGGCTCCAGAAAATTAAACATGATATTGGCTTTCCAGGTCTTTGCGAAAACCTTCAGGTTCCGTAAAAACACTTTGTAGACCAGAGCAAAACTGATATCCGGCTTAAACAGCTGGATAATAATGTCTGTCCATATCGCGCTTGCTTTAAGCATTTGACCCTCCTAAAGCGTCATTAATGACTCTATTATATACTTACCTGCTTTAATTGTTTTCTGTCTCCGAATGGGAACCGGAGAGCGTTTCACCAGTCAGCTTGAGGAAGACGTCTTCCAGATTTGTCGGCCTCAGCCGCTGGTAGCGGACAGGCAAATGGGCCTCGGCTATTTTATGATTCAAGTTTTCTGTTAAAAGTTGGCCCTCATTCGTATACATGACCAGATCATCGCCGATGTGCTGGGAGGTCTTTAACCAGGACTGACCCCACTCCAGGAGTAGAGCTTGGTTTTCCGGATCAATACCTAATTCCAGCGCATAACTCCCGACATGTTTTTGGATCAGATCAACGGGTACACCTTGCTCCAGAATTTTGCCCTGATTAATAATAATCAGACGGTCACAAAGATAACTGGCTTCATCCAGGTAGTGCGTCGTCAGTAGCATTGTGGTTCCGTTTTCTTTCAACTGGCGGAGCCTCTGCCAGACAAGGTGTCGGGCATACGGATCTAAACCGGTGGTCGGTTCATCAAGTATCAGCAGCTCCGGATTATTGATCAAAGCACGGCCAATCGTCAGTCGGCGTTTCATACCGCCGGACAATTCATCAACAACGGCTTTCTTTTTGGTTAAGAGATCCATGAAGGTCAATATCTCTTCTGCCCGTTCTTTGGCAACAGCGCGGGGAAGCCGATAATAGGAAGCATATACCAGAAGATTCTCGATAACCGTTAATTCCGGATCAAGATTATCCTCCTGAGGAACCACACCGATCCGCGTTTTAATCTCTCGCGAATGCAGCGTAATATCCTGATTAAATACGGACAGAGTACCTTCAGTCAACGGCGACAAACCGTAGATCATGCGGGCCAGCGAAGTTTTACCGGCACCATTGGGCCCCAGGAGACCAAAGCATTCACCTTTGCCGACTGAGAAATTTATTCCATCGACAGCTGTGAAATCGCCAAAACGCTTGCTTAATTCTTTGGCCATAATCACGTGATTCTCAGGGCTTTGCTGCATTTATCCATTCCCCCCAAGTGTGATAACGAAAGTTTCTGATTGACCTGGTACTAGATTAACAAAACCTGTCAGGATGTACAAGGCCAGATTCAGTATATTTATAGCATACTTACCATGTATATACAAATTATTGTATCCGCTGGTGGACAGAGATTCTTTCTTTTGATATAATTGATCTGCTTAGGTTGCATTAATGCAATAATAGGGAAACAGGTGAAATGCCTGTACGGTCCCGCCGCCGTATGGTGGAGCAAATTCAAAGTTGCCACTGTTCACAATGGGAAGGCTGAATTTGTACTGAAACCAAGTCGGAAGACCTGCCTGAGCACAATAAGCACTTTTTTCACGGAGGATGAAAGGTGTTGCATACGCAATCTGCAAATCGACCAAGGATTGCAGGGAATGTATATCAACTTCTTTTAGCCGCCGCGCTTAAAGAAGTTTTTCTGTACATAGAAGAACGTGCGTCGCAGAATCGTTTTAGGAGCGACGATCATCAAAAAGGAAAAGAGACGATATCATGATAGCTAAGATCCCCCGTATTATGATTGCTGCTGCTGGCAGCAACAGCGGGAAAACGACCATAACATGTGCTATTTTACAGGCATTTATGAAGAAGGGCCTAACACCCTCTGCGTTTAAATGCGGCCCGGATTTTATTGATCCTATGTTTCATACCGAAGTAATTGGTACAAAATCACGTAATCTGGACTTGTTTCTGCTGCCCGAAGACGTGTGTAAATATTTGCTGGTTAAAAACGCAAGAGAGTCACAAATCGCTGTCCTTGAAGGCGTTATGGGTTATTACGATGGCCTGGGTATCGGAGAAACCACTGCCAGTTCCTATCACTTGGCCGGAGTGACAAAAACACCGGTTATCCTCGTTATTAACTGCGCCGGAGCTGCCCTCTCTATAGCAGCTCAAATCCAGGGTTTTAGCAATTTCCGTCCGAACAGCCGAGTAAAGGGGGTAATCCTTAACAACCTGTCACCGGCGCTCTATCCGTCATATAAATCGATGATTGAACACGAAACGAACATTGCTGTTATCGGATATTTCCCCAAAATGTCAGAATGTTCATTAGAAAGCAGGCATTTAGGCCTGATTACCGCGGCAGAGGTAGAAAACCTTCAGCATAAGCTTGATCTTCTTGCCGACCAGGCTTTAGCATCCGTTGATTTAGACCAGATGATGGAAATAGCCAGGGAAAATGAAGAAATTGATTATTGCGATTATCCCATAGAGAATATTGCCGCGGTGACCCTTGCGGTAGCCAGAGATAAAGCGTTCTGTTTCTATTACCAGGACAGCTTGGAATTGCTGGAGCAAATGGGGGCTCGGATTGAGTATTTCAGCCCGTTGAAGGATGAGATGGTACCCGCGTGTGACGGAATTATCTTAGGAGGCGGTTATCCTGAAATATTCGCCAAGGAATTAGCTGAGAACAAAACAATGCTGCAGCAGATCCGTAATTTATTGGACAAAGAGACGCCGTGTATCGCCGAGTGCGGCGGATTTATGTACCTGTTGGATTCGATAAAGGACAAAGACGGCAATCAGTGTGAAATGGCGGGTTTTCTTAAGGGAAATGCTACGCTGACTGACAGACTGCACCGTTTTGGTTACATTACCTTGACTGCGCAGCACGATAATCTTCTCTGCAAAAAAGGGGAGAGTATCAATGCACATGAATTTCATTACTCGGATTCAACCCTCAACGGCGAGTCGTTTATTGCCGAAAGACCTTCCGGTAAGGCGCAATGGAACTGTATCCATGCCAATGAGCACCTCGCCGTTGGTTATCCGCACATGCATCTTTGGGGGAATACCGATTTTGCTCGCTCGTTCATTGAGCAATGCCGAAAGCATAAGGATATGCAGTTGAATGAAGAATACCCGATTCGATAACGTATTTATTTAAGCAGGTGGTGACTGATAGTGATTGCCTTAGTCAGCGGCGGTGTGGCCAGCGGAAAGTCAGCCATGGCAGAAAATCTTGCCGTTAACCTCAATAAAGGAAGAATTGCCTATATAGCTACTATGACGGTCAGCGACGACGAATGCCGCAATCGGGTCGTCAAACACCGCTTGATGCGTCACGGAAAAGGTTTTGATACCTTTGAGCTCGCTTATCATCTTGCTGAGAGCCCCTCGCAATTTGTCGGCATCGATTGTGCGTTACTGGAAGACTTAGGCAATCTGATTGCCAATGAAATGTATTTTCAGCGACTGAATGCGAAACAAGCGTTTGACCGAATCAGTTCAGATATCCAAACTTTGGCGCAGATCATACCGAACCTGGTTATTGTTACCAATACAATTTTCTCCGACATTACGGACTACGACCCGTTTACGATGGACTATATCTCGGTTCTGGGACAGCTCAACACGATGATCGGAACCAACGCCGATATCGTACTCGAAGCCGTTTGTTCTATTCCTGTTATACATAAAGGAAAGAAGGATTTGCCCCATGTTAAAGACCTTATTTGAATCCTTTGTTGCCGCTTTTTCCATGTACTCCAAATTACCGATGCCGCAAATCAGTTGGAACGATAAAAACATGCGCTATTCCTTTGTCTTTTTTCCATTTGTCGGTATAGTTATCGCTTTGATCCTAGCGGCTCTCCTCGCTGTCTGCAATTATTATTACTTTAGTCCGGCTTTGTTTTCCGCTTTTGCTGTATTGATGACTGTGCTCATTACCGGTGGGATCCATCTGGATGGTTATTGCGATACGATCGATGCGTTAAATTCACATAAAGACAGGGAAGAGAAACTGCGCATCTTGAAAGACCCGAATGTCGGTGCGTTTGCGCTCATTTATACGGCCGCGTTGCTTCTCGTTCAGTTTGCGGCGTGGTATGAGATTTTCTTAACTCAGCATTTATTATTTATCGTCTTTATTAGTTTTTTCCTTTCACGTTCGATAGGCGCTATGGTCGTTGTTGCATTTCCCTGTGCCCGGACGACCGGACTGGCTTCAATTTTTGCTGACTATGCATCGAAGAAGGCGCTGCGGATCATACTCGCTGTGTTTATCCTCTTCTGTGCTTGCGCCATGGTGTATATTAATGTTATTGCGGCCATTTTTGCGCTCCTTTTTGTCATGATTTCTTTCCTCTGGTTTTATCGGATGATGAAGAGAGAGTTTGGGGGAATTACGGGTGATTTGGCTGGGTTTTACATTGTAATTTGCGAAACCGGAATTCTGACGATTGCTGCTGTTTTAGGAGGTATTTTGCCATGATTCTGATTATCGGAGGAAACAGTCAGGGTAAACTGGCCTGCGCACTGCGTCTGCTTCCTATCCAAGCCGACGATATTAGCGACGGTGAAGTCTGCCGTATCGAAGAGGCATTCCAACGCAAAGTCATCAATCATTTTCACCATCTAGTCAAACGTTTGCGGGAAAGCGGCATTGACCCGCAGCCGTTCATCATGGAAGGCATTGCCAAAAACCCGGCAATCGTTGTCATCAGTGATGAATTAAGTTCAGCCGTAGTGCCGATCGTCCGTGAAAGCCGGGAGCTTCAGGAAGCCGTCGGACGTATTCTATGTCAACTGGCACAACAAGCCGATCGGGTCTACCGTGTCTTTTGCGGGATCCCGTCCTGTATCAAGGGTGATGCCAATGGATAATAATCACCTATACCACCTTTATTTGATCCGGCATGCTAAAACTGAAGGAAATATCGCGAGACGTTATATTGGCAGAACCAATGAACCACTCTGTGCTCAAGGGATTGCGGAACTTCAAGCTAAGATTGATGCTAAAGTTTATCCGCTTGTCGAATATGTGTTTTCCAGTCCGATGATCCGTTGCGACCAAACCAGAGGATTGATCTATCCTGACGCTCCGTTTTCTATTGTCGAGGCATTTGCTGAATACAACTTTGGATTTTTTGAGAATAAAGCATACGATGAGCTGAAAGATACCCCGGAATACCAATGCTGGTTGGACAGTGAGGGAAAGGGAAAGATACCCGGTGGGGAAAGTGCCGATGAATTTAAAGCCCGTTGCCTCGACGGCTTTACCAAGGTAATGGCAACAATTGAAACTGCGGGGATCCGTCATATCGCCCTCATTATTCACGGCGGCACCATCATGGCGTTATTGGAAGCCTATTCTCCGGAAAGCGTTGACTTCTATCATTGGCAGGTTAAAAACGGTGAAGGCTATCACCTGATCATCGATCCACTGTCTTGGAATAAAACCCATAAAGCACAGTCCGTAACAAAACTGGGAATTAATGAAAAAAGTGCTGTAAATACACATGAAATTTAGTAATATATGGAATAGGATGACGTGGTAATAAAGAATGCTGACATTACTGACTTTGTTTACAGGCTACCTACTTGATTTAATACTGGGAGATCCCCATTGGCTACCGCATCCAATCCGTTTGATCGGCCGGATGATTTCCGGCGGTGAGCGGGTGTTGCGTCGGCTAAGCTGCGGCTCCGACCGCAACCAATATGTTTATGGGATTATTCTAACGGTTGGTGTCGTGGGTATATCCTTTCTTGTCCCTCTTCTTCTGCTTATGTTGCTGAAGTCGATCAGTCCGCTGCTGGGATTTGCGGCGGAGGCGATCATGTGTTATCAGATTCTGGCAACACGGGCACTACGGGATGAAAGCATGAAAGTGTATGCGGAGCTGATGAAGAATGATCTCGCCGAAGCCAGGAAAAAGTTATCCTGGATCGTCGGCAGGGATACCGAAAATTTGAATGCACCGCAAGTTGCCAAAGGTGCTGTCGAAACAGTCGCTGAAAATCTGTCCGACGGTGTGATCGCTCCCATGATCTTCATACTGTTCGGCGGTGCACCCTTAGGTTTTCTCTATAAGGCGATCAACACATTGGATTCGATGATTGGCTATAAGAATGATAAATACCTCTATTTTGGCAGGTTTGCTGCAAAGCTGGATGACGTGGCCAATTATTTGCCAGCTCGGATTTCAGCCTATCTCATGTTGGCCGCGGTCTGGCTGATTCGGATGGATTTTCCAAATGCCCTGAGGATCTATCGGCGTGACCGCCACAATCATTCCAGTCCGAATTCAGCACATACAGAAGCTGTATGTGCCGGAGCTTTAAATATTCAACTCGCTGGCAGTAATTATTATTTTGGGAAACTTGTCGTCAAACCGACGATTGGGGATCCTATCCGTGACATCGAAGCGGAGGATATCCCCCGTGCTAATCGTCTGATGATAACCACATCGCTTGTCGGTCTGGTCATCGGGTCGATAGTAAGGATTGGGATCGTTTGCTGGATGCGATGACTGATCATATTTACCCGGATGCTGGGATTGAGAAAATTCCAATACGATGAAGGCAGGTAAACAAGCGATATGTATGAATACAGCCACGGCGGCGATATTTATTCGGTCAGAAAACAAACAGGGCGGGACGATATCCTGGATTACTCCTCCAATGTGAATCCGCTGGGCCTTCCTGAAGCCGTTAAACGCGCTGTGCTTCAATCATTGGATGAATGCGTTAATTATCCGGATCCATTTTGTCGGGAGCTGATCGCGGCTTTGGCAGAGTATGAAAACGTCGATCACACGGTTATCTTAGCGGCCAATGGCGCTGCGGAGATCATCTTTCGATTGGTTCTGGCCTTAAAACCACAAAAAGCGCTGCTTTTTGCCCCGACATTCTCAGATTATGAAAAAGCGCTGCATACCGTGGATTGTTCAATCGACTATTATTCCTTGCTGGAAGCCAATCATTTTTCAGTAACGGAAGCGATACTGAATCAGATTAACAATAGTGTGGATATGCTTTTTATCTGCAATCCGAATAACCCGACTGGGCAGCTGTGCTCAAAGGAACTGATGCTTAAAATCATCGCCAAATGCCGGACAACAGGGACAATCGTTGTCGTCGATGAATGCTTTATGGATTTTGTTGAAAACAGCGCGCAATATTCTGTCCAAAGCGCGTTAAAACAAAATGATCATATGCTGATCCTCAAAGCATTTACGAAAATATTTGCGATGCCTGGTTTTCGTCTGGGGTATGTTTTAACAGCAAACATGGCTCTGCTGGAGAAAATCCGAATGGCGGGGCAGGATTGGAGTGTTTCCGCGCCGGCCCAGTTTGCCGGTATCTGTGCATTGCAGGATAAAGATTACCTGCGACGCACCGAGATCCTGATCAAAGACGAAAGGGAATTTCTTATCCGAGAATTAAAACACCTGGGGTTCCAGGTGTTTGGTTCCAGAGCAAATTACATCTTCTTTAAAACGGCTGTTACGAATTTAGCTGCTAAGATGCTGGAAAAAGGCATCATGATACGTTCCTGCGCAAATTATATTAATCTGAGCAATGCCTTCTATCGCATTGCTGTAAAAAACCATGAGGATAATTTAAGACTTATTGCTGCTTTCAGGGATGTGATAAATGATGAAAGCCATCATGGTCATTATTGATGGGCTCGCTGATGAAAAAATGAATGAACTAAACGGGCAGACCACATATGAATCTGCTCACCATCCTAATCTGGACAGATTAGCCGCCGGCGCGGTTACCGGATACTTTGATTCCTGCCCTCAAGGCTATACACCCGAGAGTATGCCGTGTATTCTGAACTTATTGGGTATAGACCCGGTATACTATCCGCAAAGCCGCGCATCGCTTGAGCTTCTGGCAAACGGCTATAAACTTGAAGACGATGAAGTTGTCCTGCGTTGTAATCTTGCTGCTGTGGACAACAGCAATCACTTGATTTCCTTTAACGGCGGGAACCTCACTCACATCGAGATGAAAAAGGCTGTCGAAGCGATCAATGATACCCCCATGGACATCCGGTTGATCCATTTGTCTGATTACCGTAATCTCCTGATTATGAAGAAAAGGTATTTTCAAGCGTTACGATGTAAAAACTACCCGCCTCATGAATATGTGGGGGATAACGTTGACGTCTTACTGGCGGATATCTGTGCCAAGGCACCAATCCTAAAAGAATTTGTATCAGCCGCCATGGAAAAACTAAAGAATTATCGGGAGGATAAGCTAACGTATATCTTATATCCATGGGGTATCTCGGAAAAAAGCAGTCTGCCAACCTTTCAGGAATTATATTCGTTGAACGCCGCTGCAGTATGCGGTACGGAGATCGCTCGGGGTATTGCTATAGCCCTGGGTATGACCCTTGCCAATCCTACCGGGATGACCGGGGACACGGATACGGATCTCATCTTAAAGGCGAAAACAACGTGTGCCATGTTAGATAATCATGATTTCGTCTTTGTTCATATCAATGGTACCGATGAAGCAGCTCATCGCTATGACTTGAGGGAGAAAATCAGTTTCATCGAACGAATCGATCGCGAATTCTTCCGTATAATCTTAGACGAGCTTTCCCCTGATACGCGGATCTATGTCTGTGCCGATCACGGGACAAGTCCGTTAAGTGGTAAACATACAGTTTTGGATGTACCCTATATCATAAAAAAACCCTTCTGGAAAAACGAAATGAGTATAACAACAGCGCCGGGAGCACTGACAGAGCTGAAAGCAGCTGACGTTCTAAATTATTTACTCACTGTCCAATGAATGCACAAATATAAAGATAGCAGGTGATAACAATGGCTAAATCGATTATGGTCCAAGGAACAATGTCTAATGCCGGCAAAAGCCTATTTACAGCCGGTCTATGCCGGATATTTATGCAGGATGGCTATCAAACCGTACCTTTCAAATCACAAAATATGGCTTTGAATTCCTACATCACAAAAGAAGGTCTGGAAATGGGCCGAGCTCAGGTCGTTCAGGCTGAAGCTGCCGGGAAGGAGCCCAGTGTGTTGATGAATCCCATCCTGTTAAAGCCGACAAACGACAAAGGCTCCCAAGTGATTGTCAACGGTGAAGTACTGGGCAATATGAATGCAGCCGACTACTTTAAATATAAATCGAAATTGAAACCGGACATTATGAAAGCGTTTAATAAACTGGACGAGGCCAATGATGTCATTGTGATTGAAGGTGCCGGCAGTCCGGCTGAAATTAACCTGCGTGACGATGATATCGTCAACATGGGTATGGCAAAGATGGCGAAAGCACCTGTATTGCTTGTCGCAGATATTGACCGGGGAGGGGTGTTTGCCTCGATCTTTGGAACGGTCATGCTGCTCGAAGAAGACGAAAGAAAATTGATTAAAGGTATCATTATCAATAAGTTCCGCGGTGATGTCGAAGTCTTAAGGCCCGGACTGCGAATGATTGAAGATAAAGTCCATATCCCTGTTATTGGTGTCGTTCCGTATCTCACTGTCGATATTGAAGATGAGGACAGTCTTTCCGAAAGACTGGATTCGGAACGCACCGTTGAGGCGGTGGATATTGCCGTGATTCGGCTGCCAAGGATGTCTAATTTTACGGATTTTAATGTCTTTGAATTGATCCCGGGCGTTTCCGTCCGTTATGTCAAATCAGAAGCCGAATTGAAGAACCCGGATATGATCATCTTGCCCGGGACGAAAAATACGATGGGGGATCTCAAATGGCTGCGTCAGAATGGTTTAGAAGGTAGAATTAAGAAAATGGCGGCTCAAGGCACGGTCCTTTTTGGGGTATGCGGCGGTTACCAAATGCTGGGCATGACCTTGGACGATCCCTATGGTGTGGAAGAAGGCGGAAGCCTTACCGGAATGGGGCTTTTAAACATTAAGACAACGTTTTCAGAACAGAAGACCCGCACCCAGGTCAGCGGTATTTTTGGTCCGGTGGAAGGTACGCTCAGCAGACTATCCCATATCGCCTTCAGCGGTTATGAGATCCATATGGGTGTGACAGAAACGATTGATGCCGAGCCTTTAACGGTCATCGATCATGTTTCCGGCCAAGCCTTGCTGAAAACTGACGGGACGAAGAATGGAAATATAATGGGGAGTTATATTCACGGCATTTTTGATGAAGAAGGTGTTGCCTCAACCATCGTTGAGTGCTTGCTGAATAAGAAGGGACTGGAATCTTCCAGCCTGCAAAAATTGAGCTTCCGCCAATATAAAGAACAACAATATGATCTATTGGCCGAGGAAATTCGTAAGAATGTGGATATGGATATAATCTATAAAATTCTGAAGGCAGGTGTATAGTAAATGAAATTGGGACTGATTCATATTTACTGCGGCGACGGCAAAGGAAAAACCACCGCTTCTCTGGGGCTTGCTGCCCGTTGCGCGGGAAGAGGCAACCAGGTTCTGATTGTTCAGTTTTTAAAAAGTCAAAATACGGGAGAACTTCATTCCTTGGGAGAAATACCTGGGATTACTTTTCTGCGCGGCCAAGAAGCATTTGGTTTTTATGATGAGTCTGCTGAACAAAAAGAAAAACGGCGTGCGATCCATGATGAATTACTGGTTGAAGCCATTAACCGGTGCCGGGAGAGAAAGGTCGATTTGCTTATCCTCGATGAGATCATCGGATCCTATAATTATGACCTGATTGACCGCAATCTGCTTCTGGAATTTCTCCGCTCCAAACCCGAAAACCTGGAAGTTGTATTAACCGGCAGAGGTCCGTCTGACGAACTGATTGAATTGGCGGATTATGTATCGGAAGTCAAAAAAATCAAACATCCTTACGATAAGGGAATCAACGCCCGGATAGGGATTGAACGCTGATTTTGTATCTTATATGCGGCGTTTGGCACAGGTATAAATTTCCATGTTTATTTTTATACGCACTACTTGACAGTGATTAACCAATCGATTAAAATAAAATCAGAAAATTAAATAAATTGGTTCTGAACATACAGAGATACCTTTTACTAATAGGGCAGGTTGTAATTCGAGGCATAGTCAGAGGGATGTATTGGGATGTGCCGAACGGATTCAAAGCCACCCTTTAAGGATGGCTTTCACTATTTTCGAGAGGCGTTAAACCAGTCACAGATGGCTGCGAACAGAACAGAGAAGACTAGATAAAGTTTCCCGCAAATTCCTCCTATTCTCGTCAAAGATCCCAATCGTAACTGTGTTCCGTATGTGTCCAGTTTCAATCATGAGTTCCAGAAAAAATCTATCCAAAGTCCAATTCCAGTAAGAACAGTAAGAACAGTAAACGAAGTGCCCCATTTTAAACCTTAATCTTTTCCAAGTTCCATGTTTCAGATTCCAAATTTCCAAATCTCCTAGTATTGCGTTCCAAGAGTTAGTTCAGGTTCAAGTTCCAGATTGAAGTTCCTTAGTTACCTTAAACCTTAGGTTTTCACCAAATTCACTTTACGTCCATTTTAACAATCGGTGATTCTTGAGAAAGGGTAGTAAAGATTTAAACAGTAAACGCGTGAAGTACCCCAGTCGTTTAAAGTAGGTGACCCTCGTAAAAAATCTAACCAGTGTCCAGGAGGAATTTTGCGGGTTTGTTTTATAAAGCCTCTCGTTTTAAGGAACGAGAGGCTTTTTATTCGTTTTGCCTCTGGAAAGAGACGGTATCCCAAATTCGCCATCGATGGCGAATTTGGCATGGGAGACAGAGGGACGTAGAACTTTGTCCCCTAAAATTAGGGGACAAAGTTCTACGTCCCTCTGTCTCCCCGTCCCTCTGTCTACCATGCCCTCTGTTTTCCCGGTTTCCTTAAATTGGAACGGTTCATTCCGTCTGAACTGAGAACAAATAAATGTCTTTCGCTATATAATATAGAATAGACCGACAAAGGGGGTGTCTTCTTTGTGTCCGTCAAAGTAACCTTTAGAAAAAACCTGCCGCCGACGTTTCACCGCTCACTCCCTGCTAAAGTGAATGATCCGGGGAAAATTGATTTTACACTTAAAAACGATCCAGCTAAAATACTTAAAAAATCCGGTCTGCCACCTCGTGATGAAGATAAGGACCAGGTTCAAGAAATTATCCGTGAACTGGATAATATGATTGGCCTGGAATCCGTGAAAAAATTGATTCATGAATTATATGCTTTTGTTGAGATTCAGAAAAAACGCGAGAAAGAGAAACTAAACACAGAACCATTGGTCCTGCATACCATTTTTAGCGGTAATCCGGGAACGGGGAAGACAACGGTAGCAAGACTGATCGGCAGATTGTATAAAGAGATGGGCGTTTTATCCCGGGGACATATCGTCGAGTGTGAGCGTGCTGATTTAGTTGGAGAATACATTGGCCACACCGCAAATAAAACGAGGGACATGGTTAAAAAGGCACTCGGCGGCGTGCTCTTTATTGATGAAGCATACTCTCTGTCCAGGGGCGGAGAAAAGGATTTTGGCAAAGAATCTATCGATGCCCTGGTCAAGGCTATGGAGGATAATAAAGAAGATTTTATTCTGATTCTGGCAGGATACAAACTGGAAATGGAGATTTTTGTCCAGAGCAACCCTGGATTACGGTCTCGTTTTCCGATCCATATCGTTTTTCCGGACTATACTCTTGAAGAGTTAACGGATATCGGCGAGCAGATGCTGGCGAGCAGACAGTACGAATTTTCACTGGAGGCAAAGCATGTCTTTAAAAGAACGATACTAAATATGTCGGCATTATACCCGTACGCCGGGAATGCCAGACTGGTTCGAAACATTGTAGAAAAAGCGATACGCAAACAAGCAGTCCGACTTTACCGGCAGAAAGATCTCTCCCGCGAAGATTTGATACTGATTACAGAGGAAGATCTCAGGCAACAAGACTCTTCCGGTGCTTGAACAACCTGACACGAACAGGGCTGCTCCTCTTCACAGGAGTCATGATCGATTTATCTTGTCTTTATTTAAAGAATTTACATGCATATAATTTATACATAATACTATTGTTATCTATCGGTTAGCACGGCAGTGCCTGCTCGAGAAAATATGAATAAACGAGGTGCTTATATAGATGTATGAGAAGATGAAAAGTATACTGTGCAAGATGAGGAGAAAAGAGAATGGCAGACAATCAAATTACAAATAGTGATGATATGATCCAACTATTGAAAACTGAACAAGACTGGGCTACGGCAGACGGGTGTTCCTGTCTGTCAGATTTTTTTACAGATCCGAATATCTGGATCGCCTATGATTTGTTTAAAGATCTGCCAGGAAAGGATACCCTTAAGGCTTCTCCCTTGGAGCAAGCAAAAGAATTCACCATACCTGTCGATGCGCAACGTCAACCTGTATTCCCGGAGGAATTGCTCTTGACACTCGGTTTGGAAGGAGTCTCTTCGATTAAAGTTATCCAGCGTGATAATAAACTGGAGATCCTTCCGAATATACATAGTCTTTCCAAACTTTATATAGAGCCAACGTCCAAATGCAATTTGGGTTGTCAGACCTGTATAAGAAACACCTGGAATGAACCTCTGGGTTCGATGAGTAACGAAGTCTTTGATGCGCTAATCGAGCAACTCAAGGATTTCAGGACATTGAGAACCGTTATGTTTGGTGGATTTGGCGAACCGACCTTTCATCCCAACATCCTTTCTATGATCAGTAAACTCAAAGCGCTGGGACTCAAAGTGGAAATGGTAAGTAATGGTACGTTATTAACGCCAGAGTTGTCTGAAGGCCTGATTAAGAGCGGATTGGATACGTTATGGGTTTCTTTTGACGGGACCAGTGCCGATCAATTTGAAAATATCCGAGAAGGAGCAAGCTTTGAAGCCGTTGTGCAAAACCTGATTCAGTTTAGAAAGCTTAATCTTGAAAGCGCTAGGAGTCAGTCTGTCACCGTCGGCATAGCTTTTGTTGTCATGAAAAAGAACATTAATGAGCTGAAGGATCTTGGAAGTTTAGCCAGACGAATCGGGGCCCAAATGGTTAACGTCAGTAATGTCATACCTTATACCCCGTCTATGGTTGATCAGATGGTTTGCACTCTGGACGTGGAAACCATCCATGAAACAAATTATCTTGGTTCTTTGCCTATTAACATACCGATCATTGATCAGACAGAAGCAACAAAAGAACCCTTATACGGTCTGTTCAAAAACTGCAAAAATATCAGTATTATGAAAAACAGGGTAGGGGCAGATACTGGAAACTGCCGCTTCATTCAAGAGCGTTGTACCTTTGTTCGCTGGGATGGAAAGGTCAGCCCGTGTATGGGACTGTTTCATTCCTATAAAACATATATTGGAATGGCTAAAACGGAAAGGGAAATCAGGCATTATGCCGTTGGTGATATTCAAAACGATCCATTGAAAACAATCTGGGAGTCAAAGGAATACCATGAATTCCGGGAAAAAGTAGATACCTTTGATTTTTCGCCGTGTCTGAAATGTTCGATTTGTGATTTAGCCGAGAAGAACGAAGAAGACTGTTTTGGCAACACATTCCCTACCTGCGGCGGCTGCTTATGGGGACAAGGCGTTATCCAGTGCCCGTAATATTGAAAAACAAAGACTAAACAGTTGAAAAGTCCGTTTAGAAGATGTAGTATTTTATAAGGCTTATTATCACTTTGGAGGAACAAATCGTTGTCTCAATCACTTTTACCTTTAAAAATTAATGAAGCGTTGCTGTATGCTGAAGATGTTTTGGAACAGCAGTGTAAATTACTGAATCCAATCATTGAGAAGAATCACCAACGTGTTCTTACGGCGTTTCAGGATGCTAAAGTATCCGCTTACAATCTGAACGGAACCACCGGTTATGGTCTCGGCGATTCAGGAAGAGATAAACTGGATGCTGTCACTGCCGCGATCATGGGTACGGAGAGCGCCATTATCCGGCATCAATTCGTGTCGGGCACGCATGCGATCGCTTCCGCGCTTTATGGTGTCCTGCGTCCGGGTGATCACTTTATTTCAGTTACCGGCATGCCCTATGACACCTTGCAGCAAGTGATCGGTATAAAAAATAGTGTCTCCGGCAGTCTGAAGGACTGGGGCGTTTCCTTTGACATACTTCCGCTTGGCCAGGATAATCAGATCCAGTGTGACAAGCTTACGGAGCTGGTAACGTCCAAAACAAAACTGTTTATCATTCAACGGTCAAAAGGCTATGAATGGCGCAATTCGGTATCTATTGCCCAAATCGCCGAATTTACCGCCTATGCCAAAAAGCACTTCCCGGAGGTCATCATATTTGTCGACAATTGCTACGGCGAGCTGGTCGAAGCTAAAGAACCGGGGCATGTCGGTGTGGATCTGATGGCCGGATCCCTGATCAAAAACCTGGGGGGAACCCTTGCGCCTACCGGCGGTTATATAGCCGGCAGGGAAGACCTGATAACCAAAGCAGCCGGTCGTTTTACAGCACCTGGGATCAATGCCGATGTCGGCGCGACACTGGATAATCTCCGATTGATGTATCAGGGATTGTTTTTCAGCCCAATGACCGTAGGCGAGGCGTTAAAAGCAGCCATTTTTTCTTCAGCATTTTTAGCTAAACTGGGTTTTGATGTTCACCCAAGTCCTGTCGACCTGCGAACGGATATCATCCAGGCCGTGAAACTTAATACCAAAGAAAAGATGCTGGCTTTCTGCCAGGGTTTACAACAAGGATCTCCGATCGACTCCCATGTCCTGCCGTTGCCATCCGAAATGCCGGGATATACCGACGAAGTTATTATGGCCGGAGGAACCTTTATTCAAGGCGCCACGAGTGAGTTTTCCGCGGATGGACCGATTCGGGAACCTTATGCTGTCTATATGCAAGGCGCTATCTCTCATATTTATGTAAAAAGTGCGATTGTATCCGCCGCTTTGATGCTGGAGAAAAATAATCTCTTGTGAGAAACTTTGGAATGATCCCTACATAAACTATGGGTGGTTACCCGATAGTCGCGGAGGCTAAGCAATGAATAGTCCTCAAAAAATAGGCCTAAAAAAATTAGGCTTAAAATCTCGCTGGAAGATGCCTCCCACTCTGCGGTTACTGCGTGAAATCGTCGAGATATTCCTTATCGTCTTTGCGCTTTCCTGGGTGATCAAGACGTATCTCCTCGGGTTTGCCACAACCACCGATCAAAGCATGCTGCCGACACTGAATGACCAAAATCATTTAGTCGTGGAAAAATGGATCAACAAACATATTGCGTCGTTAGAAACCGGTAATATCATTGTTTTCACGTATGGCAACGCCACTGCTGCCAAAAGAGTAATCGGCCTTCCAGGAGATAAAGTCGAAATCAAAAGCGGCTATACATTTATTAACGGCCAACCGATTTATGAACCCTACGCCAATACACCGGCTACATATACTTTTTTGCCGGTCATTGTACCGCAAGGCGCTGTATTCGTCATCAATGACGATCGAACTGATCCCCTGGATTCAAGACACTACGGCTTTATTTATGAGAAAGATATCGTAGGCCGAGCCTTTGTCTGTTTTTGGCCGCTGTCGTACATGAAGACGCTCTAAAATAGTTTATTGTTTAATCATCATGTTTTTGATAAAGCGAATTCACGTTAAGGTTAATTTCTATAAAGATAGGAGTACGATGAAAAATGAGCGAGAAAACCAACGTCCTGATTTTGTTTGGAGGGCAGTCAGGTGAACACGACGTATCCGTTATATCCGCCGCTTCAGTGTGTAAGGCGCTAAATCCAGAAAAATACGCTGTGCAAACGATGGGGATAACAAAAGAAGGAAAATGGTATTGGGGAGCAGATCCGGAGGAGTGGATGGATGCGAAAGCCGATATTACCGCTAACGCTGTACAAGTAGCGGTGACCCTTGATCCCCAAAAACCTGGTTTTCAAGCGGTGGATGGGCGTGAATTGCCCAATCAAGGCACCTGCGATATCCTATTTCCGGTTATGCACGGTCCCAAAGGGGAAGATGGAACGATCCAAGGTTTGTTTGAAATGGCCGGGTTTCCGTATGTCGGATCCGGCGTGCTTGGATCATCCTTAGGCATGGATAAGGACCGCATGAAAGCCGTCTTTAAAGAAGCCGGTCTGCCTATCGTTCCGCATATCACTTTGCTGCGCAGTAAAATAAATGCCGCTTCCGAGGAAGCAGCAGATCATATCGTGCAAGAAATTGGTTTTCCGTGTTTTGTCAAACCGGCGAATCTCGGCTCCAGTGTCGGAATTTCCAAAGCCGACAATCGCGAACAGCTCGTGGAAGCTCTGCTTTATGCGGCTAAATATGACCGTAAGGTTGTGGTTGAAATGGGAGTCAAGGCCAGAGAAATCGAGTTAAGTGTCTTGGGCAATGAAAATGCGAAAGCTTCCATACCGGGCGAAATTCGACCGGCGAAGGATTTCTACGATTATGAAGCCAAATACTTGGATAACAGCTCTGAGTTGATTATTCCCGCAAAATTAGACGCTGCCATGATCAAACTACTCCAAACATATGCCGTCATGGCCTTTGACGCTGTGGGAGCCTCCGGACTGAGCCGAGTTGACTTCTTTGTTACGGAAGATAATCAGATCTATATCAATGAAATTAATACATTGCCAGGTTTTACTCAAATATCAATGTATCCAAAACTATGGGAAGCGACTGGGATCCGTTATCCGGAACTGTTGGATGAACTTATCCGGCTTGGCTTTGAAAAGTTCCGGGACGATGCCGACAGACGTTTAAGCTGAGCGACTATTCATCAAGAAATACGTCAAATCGATTCGTTGCCTTGATATACTTAACCAGTTCATTGAGCAAAAGTCCGGTAATGATACCTGTTGGTACTGAAAACAGGAGCATGACCGGCAAATATAATAATATCCCAGGGAAATGAAGAACAAAAGATGCCATGAGCAATTGTCCGAGATTATGGGCAATTGCTCCTATTATACTTACCAGGACAACGTGAAATTCTTTGGAGATACGGAGCAGCAAGGCCATGATGACAGCAGCCGCAACCGCCCCGGAAAAACTCATCAAAAAGCCCATACCGAATAATGTCCCGCTGAGCAACGAACCTAAAATTGTCCGCATTACGGTGATCTGAAGCGCTGTTTTAAAATCGAAGACCACCAAGGCCAACAACGTGATAATATTGGCTAACCCAAGTTTTACCCCTGGAATTGGCAGGGGATTAGGGAACAGGCTTTCTAAATAATGCAGCACAGCTGCTTGGGCAATCAGAATAGCAATGACGGCTAATTTTTTAGTCGTTGTCATATTTTTGGCGGACACCACGGCGGGTCCTCCTTTATTTATTTTACTTCTTTTATGCAAGAGCTTTGATAGCGCTTCGGTATTCGCTGAATAATTGAATTCGAAATATCCGTGTAAATTGACTTTCCGTTGATATAATTATAGCCTATAATTAAAATAATACAATTAAGACCAAAAAGTCTAAAATATAGGCAAAAATCGTCTAATCATCTGAACATCGTCAAACTAAAGGAGATCATCTATGTCGGGTATCCGATTAGGCCAATACATTCATGGCAATTCATTAATCCATTCCTTAGATCCACGGACTAAAATTGTATGTTGTCTGCTGATGATCATTGCTGTGGTCATTGCTCATCAATGGTACTATTTACTCTTTTTCCTCTTGCTGATTCTTATTACGATAGGGGCTGCAGGCCTACATCTGGGGTCTATTCTCAAGTCGCTGTTCAAAATGAAGTATTTATTTCTATTTACGCTTATTTTTCAGGCCTTTTTGACTGCCGGTGATCCTAT
This sequence comes from Dehalobacter sp. DCM, assembly GCF_024972775.1. Classification (NCBI taxonomy): domain Bacteria; kingdom Bacillati; phylum Bacillota; class Clostridia; order Eubacteriales; family Desulfitobacteriaceae; genus Dehalobacter; species Dehalobacter sp. DCM. Next base: position 2,449,640 of record NZ_CP092282.1, read on the forward strand.
TTTTACTGTCGGCAAGCTGGGCGTTACGCCAGAAGGGCTCATTCTCGGGGCCCTTAATGTCGTTCGGCTTATCATCCTCTTTATGGGTTCTATGATTGTGCTGATGACCACGTCACCCTTAAAATTAGCCGCAGGGATCGAATTATTACTGCAGCCTCTCGCTAAAATTAAGATTCCGGTCTATAATTTTTCAACGATCCTCAGTATATCTTTCCGATTTATTCCGACGTTATTTGAGGAAGCCTCAACTATCAAGAATGCGCAGTCTTCCCGGGGAGCGCAATTTGAATCTCCAAACCTGATTGTCCGCATAAAAAGCTATATGGCTATCTTGATTCCGTTATTTGAAGCGTCTTTAGTTAAAGCGGCTGATTTGGGAGAAGCGATGGACAGTCGGTGTTTCTCGCCGCATCTGAACACGCTGCGCGTGAGCCGTTTGCATATGGGCAGGAAAGATATTATTGTCTTATGCTTCATGATTTTAATCACGGCTTCAGGAATAGTCCTGACTGTCTACCGCTAGAAAGGGGAACTATGAATGACGCAGCAGGTTGCGGATCAAAGAATTGAATTAATCGGGGTTACCAGACAATACAAACGCGTTGGTTTGGAAGACGCACTTGCGCTGAATGATATTAACCTTAGCATCACCCGGGGGGAATATGTCGGTTTACTCGGCATGAACGGATCCGGAAAATCAACTTTGGCCCGTCTTTTTAACGGGTTGATCAAGCCGACAGCGGGATCAGTCCTCATTGATGGGCTGGACACACGCGATCCGGATAACACGTCAGAAATACGGCGTCGGGTCGGTATAGTTTTTCAAAACCCAGATAATCAATTAATCAGTCCGGTTGTCGAGGAAGAAATTGCTTTCGGCCTGGAAAATTTGAACTTACCTTTATATGATATCGACGAACGAATTGATCACGCCCTGGCGTCAGTCGGTTTGACCGAAAAACGTTTTCATGCCCCGCATTTATTATCGGGCGGCCAAAAACAACGCGTCGCCTTAGCCTCCGTATTAGCCATGCGTCCAAATTATCTTGTTTTGGATGAACCGACATCGATGCTCGATCAACAAAGCCGATCCGAACTCTTGGATCAGCTAAGAATCCTTAATGAACAAGGGATGACAATTATTCTGATCAGCCATAATCCGGAGGATCTGCTTCAAGCCGACCGCTTAATTGTCCTGGACGCAGGTTGTGTATATACTGAAGGTTCGCCGGAACACGTCTACGCCGATGAAAAACTGGCATTATTGGGAATTGAAACTCCCGGTATTTATTTGCTGATGGCTTATCTGCGTATGAAAGGATATCCGGTCAAAGAAAATGTACGATCAATGGAAGAGTTGGTAGCTGAACTATGCTGAACATCATTGAAATCAACCATTTAAATTACACGTATTTACCGGGTACGCCCTATGAGCACCCTGCGTTGAAGGATATCTCCTTCGCAATTGCCCAAGGAGAATTTGTCGGGATTTTTGGGCCGAACGGATCAGGAAAATCAACACTGGCCCAAATGCTGAACGGATTGATCCAGCCAACCCACGGAACGATTTCTATATGCGGCATGAGCGCAGCAGATGCGAAATCAAGAAAAGAACTCTGGAAAAAGGCGGCTTTAGTCTTTCAATATCCTGAACAACAAATCTTTCAAATCAGTGTCTTTGACGAAGTTGCCTACGGTCCACGGAATATGGGGCTACCTGAGCAGGAAATTAAAAAGAGGGTAGAGCAGGCTTTGCTCGAAGTCGGTCTCAACCCGGATGCCATTTCAAAACAGAGTCCGACAAGCCTTAGCGGCGGAATACGCCGCAGGATAGCGATCGCTGGAATGCTGGCAATTCAACCCGCTGTTCTTATCCTGGATGAACCGATGGCTGGCTTGGATGCGATTGGACGAAAGCTGATTCTTACTATGATTAAAAATCGCAAGGCCAAAGGCGAAACGACGCTGATGATTTCCCATGATTTAAAGGAAATGATGATGATCACTGATAAAATTATTCTGCTTGACCAGGGTACACTCGTTTTCTTTGGCAGCGTTGCTGATCTCTTAAATCAGAAGGGGATCCTTAAGCAGTATCGATTACAAGTACCGGATTATGTACAGGTCATCACGGCCTTGTCGGCAAAAGGATTGCCCGTGAATATGGCGATCAGGACGATTGAGGAAGCAGGAGACGAAATTATTAAGTTTCATCGGGACTAAAAAGAACTTGGCGTGCTCAGATCTTATCTGGAGCCTTTGGTAATTATTATGCCAAGAATTATTCAGAAATGAATTCGTGAGAATTGAGGAATTAGGTCCCCAGATTAATAATAACGAATGAAAAAGAAAGAGAGGGAAGTTACTTTCCCTCTCTTATCACAATGATTGCTTTGTTTGGAAGACATACCGCAATATCGCCCGGCTCTTTTAACCAGCCGGTATTGACACAGACTTGATCCGGGCATTCCGCTTCTTTAAAACGAATGCGGCCCTTTTCGATGAGCACATACTCTTCATAGTCACCAGGGAGTTTGATTACTCTTGCCTCTTTAACGGCAGATAAGTCGATTCGTTCCACCAGTAAATTGTTCTGTGTTATTTCGGCAATCAACGGTTCATTAGCATGCGCGTTTTGATATAGTTTGAATCCAACGAAACCGCCAATAAGAATGATTGCGATAATACTAATCAGAATAATGTCATGTTTCTTCATGGTAGGTATAGGTTCCTCCTTCATCTGTTAACGTAAAGTTATCCTTAATCCCAGGTGTAATGACTATTTGTTTATCTTCGGTAATCATGATGGCATCGACACCCTGAAGACTGCGAATCAAAGCCATCCCTTTATCTAAACCCAATATAAAGACAGAAGTGGATAACGCATCGGCATCGATCGAAATATTTGCGACGATCGTAACGCTGATCAGACCGGACTTAGAGGGATAACCGGTGCGGGGATCCAAGATATGGTGGTAACGTACGTTGTTTTTGATAACGTAGCGTTCATAATCGCCGGAGGTAACCACCGATTTATTGTCGACCTGTAAGACCCCGATTTGATCTCCTTCGGCCGCGGGTCTCGGGTCTTTAATCCCGATTTTCCAAGGGGTCCCGTCAGGCTTTGAGCCCAAAGTCACGACGTTACCGCCAAGATTGACAAAAGCGGATTTAATTCCATATTTTTTGAAGACATTGATGACTTCGTCTCCGGCATAGCCTTTAGCAATCGCACCGAGATCGACAACTTGTCCGGCTCTTTTCAGCCTGGCCGTGTTGTCGGCATCATTCACTTCGATATCAGTATAGTCAACCAGTTTTTTTAGCCTGACGACTTCTTCCTGTGACAGTATTCGTGGATTATTCGTATATATACCCCACGCTTTATCTAACGGTCCCACCGTAACATCGAACGCCCCTTGGCTTAACGCCGAATATTTGAGCGCTGTTTTTAATACAAATAGTGAATCGGAACTGAGTGACACAAACTGACCGTTGCCTGCCGCTTGATTCAGATTATCGATCTCACTGCCGGCGGTCTGAATCGTCATTTTATTCTGGATTTCTTCCACGCGCTTCATACCTTCATCAGCTGCTTTTTGCGCATTACGGCCATAAACCTTCTCCGTGATGACAGTACCCATATAAAAGCCTTCCGCCTCGACCGGTGTATTTCGCGCAGAAGAACAGCCGGAGCAGCAAAGTGAAAGTATAATGGTCAGGCTGATCATAACTAAAGGTATATCACGTTTAAACTTCAACTGGTTGTTTTCCTTCCTCATGCAGGCATCTAGAATTGAGTATAGCAAAAGTATAGCAAAAGCTTAAGCAAAATCAAATCAGATGTGTACGAAATAAACATAGAGGTTAACTAAATCCAATTTTCGTAAACCTCTGAAGTGATCAGCATCGGTTATTTTGCTCAAACACTGCGTGTACACCTGTATTTTTTCACTAAATATTTCGGAATAACCCGATAACCTTACCGAGCACAGTCACGTTTTGGGAGTAAATGGGCTCCATATATTGATTCTCCGGTTGGAGACGAATCATATTTTTTTCTTTATAAAAACGTTTAACAGTAGCACCTTCCTCCGGGCCATCCGCAAGCAGGGCAACGACGATATCACCATTAATGGCATTCTGCTGCTGTCTGACCAGAATGAGATCATCGTCCAGTATTCCTGCTTCAATCATACTTTCTCCTTGAACCTTGAGCATAAAGCAGGTATCCGATTTGACCATATCATAGGGAACAGGGAAGGAGTCTTCAATATTTTCAATAGCCAGGATTGGCTCTCCGGCTGTTACACGGCCGACAACCGGCACATGCACGATCTTTCTGGAACCGGAATATTCATTGAAAGAATCAAGGACTTCGATGGCACGCGGTTTCGTGGGGTCGCGTCGAATATAGCCCTTTTCCTCAAGTATGTTTAAATGATTATGCACTGTGGAACTGGAAGTAAGACCAACCGCTTCTCCGATTTCCCTCACAGATGGGGGATAACCTTTGAGCGCAATTTCTTTCTTAATAATATCCAGGATCTGCATTTGGCGTGAAGATATATCCGTCGTCATAACATCCCTCCTGAAAATAATTATTCTTCTTATTTAAAGTTGTAATCATTTATTCTTGATTGCATTCTTAAATGCTTTTATGTGCTGACTACATCTTGATACTAACATAAAAAATGGAAAAAAGCAAACTTATGTTCGATTAATTCTTGACACAAACAAATGTTCGTACTATAATCATTACATACAGAACATATGTTTGATTTGGAGGAATTCAACATGATAGCCGTAACGAAATCATATCCGAGGTATAATAGAACATTCACATATCAATTTATGAAAAGAATTGCGCTTATCGCTATCATATTTTTAATCATCATGATAGCCGTACCCCTTGTCTCAACGGCAAACAGTACAGTTCCGGACAAATCCGCTACACTGTATTACAAAGCGGTCACTGTACAACAAGGAGATACACTCTGGGGACTAACAGCGGAATCGAATAATGTCACGAATATCAATGAACTGGTCACAAAAACAATGAAGTATAATAGCCTTCACAGCACGTATATTGAACCGGGTCAGGTCATTTATGTTGCGGTGCGTATCTAATTTGTCTTATTTACAGTTATAAAATAAGGACTATTAGTAAACCTGTTAATTATCTAATTTATATTATGAATGTATTATAAATTACTGACCTCCATAACTATAAATATAGAGATGGAGGTCGTGTAATATGAGAGCTACACGTTTTATATCAATAAGATTCATACCCTTGCTGTTGCTTCTGTTCGTTGTCGGTATCGGAATATTTTTGTTCGGTTCGAGGAGCTTTTTCATGAACGATATGATCAAAGCGAAGGATTACGCCAAGTTAGCTTCAATATCACCGGATTTGATCATTGAGTGTCAGAAGAAAAGTCCGAATAACTGGCAGGATTATGTCGCTGTAACTGTCGGCATTCAGCGTACTGATAACACCAATGAAAAAACAAATAAGAAGGTCAGGGAGGCACTGTATCAGCAGCTGGATAACGGTATTGATTTTAAGGTGCTGAATTGGACGTCCATAGACAAGGGTATCAAAAAAAATGCCCAGAATTGCTATAAGCTCCTGGAGCGCTATCCCTTTTATACACCCGGAAAATATCTATTTCCGATTAAAATCAAATCGTACTACTCAGACACCTACGGAGCTGCCCGAGAAGGTGGAAATCGACAGCATGAGGGCACAGACATTTTTAATGAGAAGGGGACTCCCATTTTCTGTGTCTGTGATGGATTTGTAGAGAAATCCGGATGGAATCGCTTAGGTGGCGAACGTGTTGGTATTCGTGGCAAAGACGGTAATTATTATTACTACGCCCATCTGGACAAAATCAACGAAAAACTCGCAGTCGGAGATCCAATTAAGATGGGTGACTTAATCGGAACAATGGGTAACACCGGGGATGCGCTGACAACCCCGGACCATTTGCATTTTGGTATCGAGCTCCCAAACGGGAAATGGGTTAATCCGTATGCCTGGTTAAAAGTCTGGGAACACAATAGTGATAGTACGATTGTATTTAACGTAGTCAATAAGTCTTAATCAATTAAGACGCAGCCGACATACGTAATTGTATTAGGTCCGTAGTAATACGGGATCGCGTTAGCTGAACATAAATCGCTGACAACAATACCATAGGCTTCCATCGAAGAATTCATTTCATTAGGGAACCGGCAGGGCGCATCCGGGTACGTACATGTTTTACAGCGCGTACAGGCACCGGCAACCAAAAACAAACTTCCAGGAAAATTCTCATAGATATACTCGGCAAAACGATTGCAGTTCACGCGGTGATTTTCTGCAGTTTCTTCCATCGTTTCAAAGTCAAAAGAATCTTCCAGCTGCCCGGTTGTTTGCAGGATCAAACCACGCTTATACTTTTTCATCTGGGCCGCACACTCATCAATTGTTCCGCAAGCCGGCGGGCACGACCAGTTTTTATCGTACACTTTACATTTATTCTTTGCGCAATCTGAACGGACTTCATCTCTAGCCACAATCGTATCGGCATTCAGTTCGCCGACATGATTGAATCCGAATTCTAATGCTTTTTCTTTGAGTTGATTGAAGTCAATAGCTTTCATCTAAGTCATTATCTCCTTAACTATTAATATTGCCCATTAGTTCGAAAAGAGTGATTTGAATAAATCTACTGTATCATATCTCGATAAAAAAGTAATTAGTATCTTTAAAATGTTATTGCCACTATATATTCATTGATAGGGGATAGAATTGAGCCAGAACGACTTAAGACAAACTTAGTTTATTTACAAATTAGTAAATTGAGTCGGTAATAAATTGCAAATACTAAAGCAAGAAAATATTACTGAGTGAAACTAATTTTACATTCAAGTTAATAGATGTAAATAAAAGAGAGAAGATCAAGAATAATTATATCATCAATAATAATAGAAGAAGATCACGTCGCAAGGTCTAAACTGGGAGGCAAAATTATATCTAACCGGCAAGGCACAGTTTTAAACATCTATTGCGTCCCATAATAAATATTATGTCAACTAACAATATCCGACAAGACTATTTCTTTTTAATTTGACAATGATCTTTGGTGACTTTTGCTATAATTCTACATTGTTTTCATAAATCCTTCTTGAATTGTAAAATTTTATTTAAAATACGTAGCTCGGCGCATGCCAAGAAGTCCCTTCCATCAATACCAGCCTTGCCTTGTGGTCATGGAAGGGACTTCGTCCCCAAGCATTGCCAAGAAGGGAAAAAGGCAAGGGTAAAGCGTTGCCGCTTCGCGCCCTTGCCTTTTTTGCTCTGTTTGTGGTCTTTATTTTACTAGTGCGATCAAGCCAACAACCGCCGCACCGATGCCCGCATATTTGAGCAGATCGTCCTTAGACATATTTTCAGGATTCGGAACATTCAGCGTTGACAATATACTAGTGCTTGACGTTCCCGCCGCCGTTCCGCTTGCCGTTGCCGTTCCTGTCTGCACCTCGCGCGCGATATATGCCCGCCTAATAATTTCATCCGTATTGTAGCTTGCTTCCGCCCATGACGATTTATTCCAAGCTTCAACTATTGCCCGCCACCCTGACGGATTAGTTTTCGCGGCCTGTAAAATACCTGGATAACCGTATGCGTTTACGGATAAAATACGCGCCACATCCGATGCAAAATCGGCCTGACTTGCGTATGATGCATACATCCCATTTTTTCCGCTTGCATATTTCTGCCCGACATATTTAATGCCTAATTCATTATTATATTTTGACGTTGAATTTGTGCCTGACGCTGTCTCCCATGACATCATAGCGGAAATAATTTCAGATGGGATTCCCGTTTTCCGCTCGATCAGGTTCGCCGCGCCTTCAATTTTTTTGAAATAAGTACGCAATGATTCATCAGCCATTTTTTATTTCACCGCCCGCCAGACTTTGTATAAGTCCCTTCATTTCCATCATACACTTAGTGTTTTCTTTAATCGTTTGGTCTAACTTAATAAGCGTATATGACGCGACAGCGATTGGAAATCCTAATTGGCCTATCAATGTTACCAAGTCTAATTCCATCGATTACCGCCCTTTCTGCACAGCCAATTTGACCTTAAAAATCTTTGATGCAACAAAGATCAAACCGCCGTATACAATCAATTTACCCCAATTATTAGAGTAATAGTTAGCCAAATTCACCCCGCCAGACACAACCGAAGTAAATGCATTTATTAAACCTACAAGCGTTGAAATTAAAGTATCAATCATTTTCCCACTCCCCCTATTTTTTTAATAAAACTACCAGTAACAAAAACGCCGCACCAATTAAAAATATAGCATCACCGCCACCAAGGCTTGATAAAAAGCCGCCATCACTCACCGGAACACCAGACCGCCCAATCTCCGTAGCAGGAACAACCGCGCCAGAACGTCCACCGCCGCCCCTTGTTGTATCTGCGACTATTTGAGCCGAAGTATTAACAGCACCTGTCAAACCCGCCCCGAATTGACCTAAAAAATCAGAATAACTTAACATCTTAATCCCTCCTGAATATTGAAAATATACTGCTTAGTATCAATAATAAACCACCTAAAACAATATATTGTTCTATATTCTGGTTAGAATTTCCTGCTGATAATGGCGATAATGCACTCGCTAAAAGCGAATTCGTTGAATTTTGTTGCAATGGTTCAGAGACAGGAAGTTGACTATTATTATTTGTCGGATTCGTTACCGCCGCCAGAGCCGCCGCCACATCAGACACCTTTGCAGTAACCGCCTGTCCTGCATTATCAACAAACCACGAAACCGTCTGCGCCCCTTCTGACTGTGCCTGCTTAACCGCCGTTGCAATTGGATAAACAGGATCAGCAATAGTTCTCTGCGCGATATAGTATTGACCTGTGTTTTTGTCTCTGTTCATCGTTGCGCCTGTTTGGATATTCGTTATTATATCAAATACACCATACACCTCCGGTACAACAAAAGGATTTTCAGCAGTACCCGCACCGCCCAAAATATCCATGACTTCACCCCCCAAAATTTATTAACCCCGCCGCGACATATGCATTAAAAATCTCTAATTTCTGCGTATTCGTCAATTTTGATAAATCTTTTCCCTTATGCTTTTTTTTCATACTTGCCGCCATATCAGCGTGACTAGATTCCTCATAATCAACCAGTAGACGCTTACCATTAAAATTATATTTCACGACCTAGACCCCCTTTACTGCAACCATAGCCGCGCCATTTCTCTCCGTACTTGCCACAATAACGAAACTGCCTATTGCGTTTGTCGCAAATTCTAACGTTGCCACCTCATCAACCGCGCTAACGGCCTGCACCAAGCTGACCCCATCAATAGAGAAAACGACTCCCCCAACCTCAACCCCTGAAACAGTAATAAGCGCATAATCAACACCATCCGCAACCACTTCTAGCTTACTTGCGCTAATATTTATTCGCGGATATATCACCAAATTACCATCAATAACCCTCATACTGCCCATTGTTTTAAATTCTTCTGTTCTTTCCCCATATCCCAACTGAATAAAGCCTGCCGCATCAACAATTGCAGGCAATACGGCTAAATCTTCATTGTATGATGTTTCCCTAACATCGCCACTCATTTCTCCCTTATCCCAGAGAATACTTCCAGATGTATCATAATAAATCTTTCTGCCAATATTCAAAAACGCACCCCCTACTTAGTCAACAGCTAACCATTTATAACTACTCGACCCTGTTTGTACTGGAATAGTAAAACTACCCTTCTGGATAGAACAAGGATTAATATCACCCTTAAAATGAAAAGTTGACCACGACCCCGTACTAGTATTAAATGCATTGACCACCTTGACAGGCTTGCTATATAAATCGCCGCCTATCTCTGAATATACAGAAATATATGTCTCCGTTGTCCCATTTGAATAAAATACATAAATAAACGTTGGCCTAAAACCTAAACCGCTAACCGATAAATAATATTTTCCCGTTGTTGCCCCAGATAAATAAGTAAATGTACCCTGTGAACCACTAGACACAACTGTACCGCTTGCCCATTTTTTATACCGACTCGGTAAAGGTAATGCGCTAAATACTTTAACCGCCATTTACCGTTTCACCTCACAAACCCCCATATACTGATCAGCGACAGACGCTATTGCATAAATAGGAACATCAACCTCATTATCAATATCAATAGTCACTATCTGACCAGCAGGCAATACCATCATATAATTTGTTGCGGAAACAGTATCATCTAACCCCAAATAGATATATCCCGTATTATCAGGATGAGCCGCCAATACTGTGCCTGTCCTTGCGCTAACCGCCTCCGCGCCGGCCTTAACCGCTACAGCCGTAGTACCAACCGTCAAACGGCCATATTCTGAATTAAGACCAACAACCGCACCACCTGAAACGATAACATTACTAGAAAACTCTGCACGACCCGCCATTACAGAACACCCCCAATAATGCGATCTTTACCGCCGAAATAGTCAATAACCACGTCGACAGACACCGTATACGGATACGACCCCGCATTTTCACAAATAATATAAATTTCATCATCATTCTGGACGGACATTACAACGGGAAACTCAAAATAATCATCATCACCAGACATATACTGATTCCCTCCGTCTGGATATGTCAAAAGATCCACTAACGACCTGCGCCCCTTCTGGAATACACAAGGCCGAATCTTCAAAGTACCCTCTGAGCCTGGGTAAATTTTAATCCTAACCTTTTCAACAGTACCGTCACTTTTTATTCTTTCCTTATACGTTTGTTTTGCGCCTGCGGCCAGTGATGCACGAAACACCATTGTTTCCACTCTTGGCTTTTCAATATCTAAATGCAATATAAAACCCCCTCTAAACAAATAGAGGAAAGAGCCGCCACCCTTCCCCCTATCCGGCAAATATATTTTATTGAACTGTATAACGTGTCACATCAAGCGCAATAGCGCAATCCGCACGGTCTAAAGCATCATCAGCGTCAGAAATAAATTCTAACACCAATTTTTTATCCTCTGTAATCCGTACATTGGATTCAGGCAAGGGAATTCTCAAGGAGCGATCAGTCGCGCCACTTTCAAGTGCTTCCGTTCTCCACTCACCAAGTACCATTAACGGCCTGTTCTGCGGACTCCATACAGATAAACGAACCAGTCCAGGTTCAGCGACTGCCGTTGCAGTATCATCATAAATTTTCATATAGATTCGACCAACAGCAGACTCCTGCGAACCATAGGAACCCTGCCCAATGGCGATCATTTCACCCGCCTGAACTTGGTACTCGCCCAACTTCACCGGAACACTTGCAATGACCGCCGGACTTGCAGAGTCGATCAAATCTGTAGTAATCAACGTGGAACCATATTTTTCTTTAATAATTACGTTACCCAATGTATTGTCCTCTCTTTCTTAAAGATATACGACATTTTCTGTCGCTGTCGGTCTGTTAATAACTGGTTCAATGGACGTATCAACCATAGGCACTTTACCAGATACAGTACTGGCAACCTTTTGCCCCATAGCAAAAACAAAGAACATCACGAAAACACCTAGAATCATACTCCAAAGCTGTCCAATGTCCGTAATCTTGGCCTTTTTTCCGCTAAACGGATTTTCGAATTCTGTTAATTTCATCATTTACCCCCCTATTAAAAAATAAACTAAAATTTTCCTATATTGTACCATTGCCTTCTTTGAAACTGTCAAGTAAATATCTGAACATTTATACATATATTTTACTTAATGTTCAGATATTTAATAAATTTTCACCTATTTTCTGCCAAAATAATTGAAGCAGCCGCGCCGATCAGACGAAGCTGCTTGCAATTTTCCCGAACATTAAACGATAAACGGCCCATATAATTCTGTTAGATCAAACTCAAGATAAGAGTATTTACCGCCCTTTTTAAATCCTTGTTCCATGTCCTCCACTGGAAACCCGTACCGCTTCAAATACTGATTCTCTAATGAGCATTTGAATATCACAAATTTCTCGCATTGCGTCATTAAATTATTGTCAATATTTGCGGGACGCTGAGACATTGCGATAAGGTGAATTCCATATGACCGACCCGTTGTCGCGACCTCCATCAGTTTATAGTAAATATCCCTTTTACTGTATAGGTGGATCTCATCCACCACCAAATACACGACTATACCGCCATTATCAAACAAAAAATGAATCAAATTTTTCAATTCCCGACTTCGTTGTGTTTCATCCCTTGACGGTATATAGTTTATTTTTCTACCCCTGATAACCGCCCTCTTTAATTGTATATAGGAATTTTCTGCACTCATCTTAACATACGATGCAGGAATACTTTCGTCATGCTTTGTATTAAAAAATATGACAGGTTCTTTGACTTTTACCAAACTACGGACCGTACCCCATGTTTTCCCTGAACCTGTCACACCGACAACGCACGCATGACAATTTCCAAAGTCAATAGCCTTACGTTTAGGCAACTGCGCGCCCTCCCTGCCGCTTTTCTTTCATTACCTCAAGTATACCCAAGACTATGTCCACTATAGCCAAATTCAACGAACCAAAGAAACCCTCCGCACCCCTGATAATCTGCGCTACCCCGCGCGACTTTGAATAGTTTAACGGATGTTCTAATCTTTCTTCGATTGTACCGTCACCAGTGGGAGTCCGTAACCAACTAAAGTCTATTGACGGTAACGAAATACCCCTATTTTCTGATTCTTCCTGCTCAATATCCTCAATAAATTCATTCTCTGGCAATTCTTCCCTAACTTCTGCGCCTATTTGTTTTTCTAAATCAATTCCAGACATTTCTCACATACCTCCGTAAATCCTTTATTTATTGCTTGTTTTTCTCTTAAAATATTCGGCCTTAACATACGCAACCCGCCGCCGCACTCCGGACAAACTGTTTCCTTTTTGCACATTGATCGAGATAAATGCAAATTCAATGCGCCCTGATGTTTAAATTCTTTTCCGCACTCTGGACAACTAACCGACTGCCTTTCCTTCGTCATTTTTTGTATTTTCCCCCTTTTTCTTAATCTCATTTACCGCTCCACCTGCGGCCTTAGCAATTAGTAATATAAACACAACCCTAAATAACCACTGAAAAAGAAACCAACAAAATATTAAGACCATACCACTAATAATAAATTCCACTACACAACCCCTTTCACATAATCATTTAACACTTGATAAATTTCCTTTGAACTAAAGGAAATCTCTTTAAAATTGCTTAGAATCTCTTTGTATTTATCCCTTTTTCGCCTTGAAAACTCATTAAGATTTATAACATTGTCACTTAATGCATATATAACCGCCTTCTCTTCTGCATCTAAAGCCAGACTTTGTTCCGCATAAAAAACACTAGGTAAATCGCCCTTATATCCAAATGTATCCATTCTATATAATTCACGGCCAATATTAAGAGATACTTCAAAGCGTGTCCAATCAACCCCCTTTAATCCCTGCTCCTTAGCTTTATCATATAACTTAGCACGACCATCCCCCTTACCTATATAGATCGTTTTTCCCTTAGAAGTGTTAAATATTTTCACCTCTCTTTTTCTCTTCATATCACCAATAAAGTTAATCATTGGTAAAGAGAAATCTTTCGCAATATCGCATGATATTATCTCTGTCTTAGGATACCTAAAGAACACCGATAGCACCTTCTGAAGGAATGCGTTATTTTGTAACTTGTTCGGATTATATTCAATGTATAAATTAGTGTTTAACCCCCTTTTCTCTGAATTATGGCCGCATCCCATCCAGAAGGAACCATCGTTTGTCATAATCTTATAATTGTAACCAAATGCCGCCGCTTTACTTTGGATGTAAAACTCAATGAAAACATTATCATATTCTGTATGTTTATTAAAAAATTCTTCAATTTCAGCATAACTTCTTTTGCATCTTAATCTAATCATATCTAGTGATATTTTTTCAGTTTTCATTTACAAATCACAACCATTGTACGAAATGTACAAGTAATACCGCTTGTTAGATAAGCGGTATTACACGACCCTACCTTGCCTGAACACCAGACAAAGCTAAACCAACCTTGCCTTGATATGTTCTAACCTTAAAAAATGCCGTAACTGGTGACATAGGCTTAACAAGTACCAATTCACCTCTCAACTTATCGTCACCAATAAAACAATCAATATTATCATTTTCTGCCAGATCAAAAAATTTACCAACGATATACCTATTACCAGTCTTACCCGTGGCATCAGACAGACCCATGTAAATTAAATCCAATTCTAATTCTCTACCCATTATCCGATATACCCCCATTATTTATTTATACCGCTATTTATACCGCTTTCATCCTTGAATTGATCATACTCATCACTAGTTATCACTCCACAAAAATAGAAAGCATGCAAAAAACCAATAAAATGACCCCTATCCCACGATGAATTACCAGACATCTTATAATGCTCGATTTCCCGTTCTATTGCTCTTAAAGCGCTAACCTTTTCCACCAATCAAACCTCCTATAAAATAACTAATTTACATTCACCATTCGACATTCAACCCCGCCACACTTCGACACGATTTCGACATAATGTTTTCTCTTTACTTAGACATAAAAAAACAAGATTCGGCAGGATTCCTCCTTTCCTTAATCTTGCGAATAGTTAGATTTCTTACAATGTCTGGTAATAAATATTATGTAAAGATAAACACAATACAAATATGGGGTTATGCATTTGAATTTGTGATCAATAAGAATTTTATCGAGATTGCATTGTTCATATGAGTTTGCTGTATTGCTTGTCTAAGATTTTCTTTCTGCAATAGCTTTGACTTTCCATTTCTATAAGTCTATTAGCTCCCTTTATTTCTTGGATGAATAAATATCTTCTATATCCTGTCGCTCACATATCTTTCTCATGTCTTTCTCATGTTTTTTGTATTTATTATATCTATCTCTTCCTATTCTGTCCTACCTAGTTTACTTTTCCAGTTGCTTTTTCGTAAATATTGGCTCAATGTTTGTTCTTTTCCCAGTCTGCGTTGCTTTCTCCAAAATGCCTCAAAAAAGCAGCCCCATATTTGCCCTGTAAGGCGTTAAAATTATAAGGGTAAGGTATTTGTACCCTGGGATTTTTGTAGGCTTATTTGAGTTAATCATTTCGAGGCGATTTTAGTTCTGATACGATTTGTAACTAGATTCTGATTTAATTCCAAAGCTTAAACTTCAGTATATAGTTTGGTAACGGATTTGCGTTAGATTAAACCAGAAGTAATTTTGATCCTCATATTTAGAATTATTTAGATGCAGTTAATCATATAAATATAAAATAAAAATGATTATTAGGATTTTCAATTAGACACTCAGTCGATTAGATTAATTATTTCTTGGTTTATAGGTCAGTCGCATAAAATATTTACTAACTTAAAAGGATATTTACATTTTGTTTAAGAGATCTCAAAGTTTTATGTTTCCCCTCTTTAAAGTAAGTGAAATAATTCACAATTCCTTATTTTAAAGAATATCTCCTTTTCTATCTTAATTTTGATATGTCTTTTTTAATATTCTATAATTTCCACCTATTTCCCGTATTTCTCTAAAATACCCCAAAAATAACAAAAAAGCCAAGGCAGTTAATATATATCCGCCCTGTGTTATCATATTATTTATAGTTAAAGTACACCCTTGCGCTTGACCTAAATCGAAGATGATATCTTGCCTAAGTTAAAGGGAAAAAACACCTCTTCCAGGACTTCTCTGATTTTAGTGCACGCAACTTCCGCATCCTTTGATACACCATGAACGTCATACGCGAGCGCGCCGGACATGCCTAGACGATGAACCACCATGTCCGTACCGCAGATAGTCACTTTCTTATTGTGGGCAAATTCGATATCGTGTAAGTCGTACTGACAGGCTTTTTCTAAGATTTCCAGTGATTTCGATCCATCGATCTGAAAATCACTACACCATCTGCCAGCATCATGCCTTTCTCGTTACAGATCAATGCATGTTTGGATGAACCGACCTTCATAGCGGAAAAATCCCTATTGACGCAAATCTTGTTAAAGAGTTTAGCCGCATCCGGACCGTAAACATCATAAACCGGTGTCGTGTTCAAGCACTGCTTCTCTGGCAGCAAGAAATTCATTCTTTGGTCCGGTGTACTCAAAAGGTAATAATACGCCAAATAAGTTTATGATGGATGTGGCACCTTTAAAAATTGCACTGTCCAATAGAAAATTCATTTCAGTGAACCTCCTGTTTTTGTTTCAAGTATAAAGCATCGGAGATTCTTGTCTGTAGAACAAATATGCAGAAAGAAAGTTAAATTTTTCTGCATATTTGTCCAATGAAATTTATTCCAACGTTGATTCAAACATAAATGAAATATATCTGATTAGCTGCTGCAAATATACTCGACAAGATTAAATACCTTTCACCCTGAATCAAACCGGACACTCGTTTATGCATAATAGTCTGGAGCAGTTTTCATTGTTTGGAAAAATTCCCAATCATGCGGGAACATCACTTTAGCATTATATTTATTGGCTAATTGACGTACTTTTTCAATCGATTGTATATATGCTTCCGGATCACTGAGCATTCCTTTGGCTTGCGCAGGTGGTCCATAGTTTTTACGGTCATTTACGGCATCTTGAGGAAAGATCAATGTTCCCTCTTTCTCCAAATGAACAACCATACCCAATAGTCCTGAGGTGTGTCCAGGCACATTGATCAGTTCAACTCCCGGAATAAGTTCAATGTCTTCATCTACCAGATGATACTGTTTAATCGGTACTTCCACGGTTGCTTTGACATAAGGTCCATGTTTTGCCGGATCTGCGGATAAGTGGACTTGTGACAGTGCATATTCAAAGTCCTTACGCGGAGCATAGACATCCGCATGTGGAAAGAGGTAAAGACTCCCAGTATGGTCAGGATGAAAATGTGAGAGAACGATTGTGTTGATTTCACTGGGCTTCGTCCCAGCCAAAGCAAGCTGATGCCCAAAATTGTGTTGTGGTTCACTACAATACCTCGTAATCGTTGTTAAATGTTCAGGCCAGTATCCTTTCATCGATTCGGGATGACATCCTAAATCGTATACGATTTTGCCCTGGGGATGATCAATAAGTACGGCATAAATCGGAATTCTTTCCCATTTTGTGGAGACGGGCTTATCCTCTTTCAATTCCGGATCGTTCTTCGCGTTCATCGCAGAGATTATTTTTTCGTCGCCCTCCATCCAGCCATTATTCAGAATGTAGACTTTCATACCCATATGCATAGCCCTCCGCCATTATAATTCTTAAAAACAATTAGTTTATTGTATCAATAATTGGTCTCAATAAGGAAACATCAAAAAGTTATCACTTTATAAGAATTAATTTGATCCGTCTTTTTTATAGTTTATTCTATAATGATTTTGAGCCTTTTATATTTAATCTAAGTAATATAAAGATTATTCCGCCAGCTGCTAACAATATTGCGGATACCAATATCGGAACCAAATATTGTTTTGATTAGATATTCTTTGAACAAATAAATGAGCTATCGTTGAGCTGTCACTATGATAGTATCCAGTCCCAAAGATAGCTCATAAAAGTGGTGTCAACTTTTGTTTAAAATAGTTTGCTTAACCTATCTGATGATCAACACAATATTAAGCTTGTACCTGAGATCCTGTCTGAGACTGTGCTGCTACATTTGGTTTTTCACTCTCAGCAATCTTCGGTGTTACTCTGTCAAAGATATAAGCGAATACTCCGACGATTGCCAAACCGATTGCAGCGACAAGAAGAGAAGGTCTGCCTGCAGGCAGTCCCAACGCAGCAACAAGTGGATTCATAATAAACGGCGATAAGAATTGACCAAGCCCGTTAAACGCCGTCATTAAAGCAAGTGACATCGCGGAAGCCGCAAACGGAACGATATCGGTAGATTTGTTAAAGAAGAATGAGCCGGTGAAGCCCATGCCCAGACCGATGATAGCCATCGCTAAGAAACACATGCCTAAGCTATGGCCTGCATAAAACACATACAGCCCTATTGCCACAACCCAAAAACAAAAGAACATAGATAAACCATGGAGTGCTTTATGAATCGCTCCGAAGAAGAAACCCCCAAAGAAGGCAGCTGCTGTCATCATTGAGAAGACCGTTCCGATTTGAGCACCGGTTCCAATATTTTCCCCAACAATGATCATTGCAGCATTCGTAACGATCGTGATAAAAAAGAAACACCAGATCATGTTGATAATACAGTTAACATATTGACTTGCCGGCATTTTAGCTTTTTCTTGGGATGTTCCCTTGACCACTTCTTCTTTTTTCACCGGCTCAGGCAGGAAGATGATAGGAAGCGCAAAGAAAAGAACTGCCGCAAAATAAGCATAGAATGTATAATGCCAATTGATATCGGAAAGTGCTCCGCCAATCTGTTGGAAAAATATACCACCTAGCATACCTACTGCGAAAGTCCATCCGATCATTTTTTTTCTTTCATTACCTTCAAAGAAGTCAACAACCAAGTCGTTTGCCATAGGATAAAGAAGACCAACACCGCAACCAACCAAAGCACGGAAAAATAGAATTGCATAAATGTTATTCAGCCAAGCTGGTGCTAGACCACCAACGAGGAACAGTATGCAGGCCAACCACATAATAGATCTTTTCCTCATGACTTTAACCAACACGCCATATAAAAGCCCAAAAATTACAACCGTTAAAGCAGGGAGGGTCGAAACATTTTGGATTACGGTAGGACTGACACCCGGAAACGCAGCTGCGATAGCCCCCAAGGCCGGTGTTGCTGCACCCGCTCCAACATCCTGGAGGGCAAGAAATAGAATCGCTAACTTCAGTAAAATCGGATTCGGCATTTTTTTCATTAGTTCTCCCCTTTTCATCTTTGTTTGTTCATGCAATAATATTTGTTTGACAAGATGAGTTTCTTATCCCTATATAATCCTCCTTTCTCCAATTTCCAGGACATACACCAACTGTATTTTTTTATATTCTCGAATATATGGTAAGTCCCAGTCATTTACAAAGTATGCATGGATTATACCAGTAAATTTTTTGACCTAATTATAAAAAATTGGCTTATTTGTTGTGTTTTAAGAAATTTCTAAATAATCCTTATATTTTTCAATTATTCCTATGCCAAACTTTAGAAACATTAGCTGTATGCAACTATATTTCTGTTTATGAAATATTGAACGGCTAAGCAATGACTCGACAGGGATAGGCTTGAACAGGTCCTGCCAAGGATGGATCCATTGTTTCACCGAACTTTTTGCACGGAGCGCCATTCGCATGGCCCTGAAAGTCGGCTTCATCTTCCCAAGCCTCAACAAAAATCAAGGTATCGGGTGCTTCTAAAGCCTGTAACAGGTAGTAGTAGATATTTCCCTTTTCTTTTCTTGTTTCTTCAGCCAATACATTGGCAGCTTTCGTGATGAAATCGAGCGTCCCTTCTTTAACTTTAGCTACAGTAACGAATTGGAACATCGTTGACTCCTCCTTTTATTTTTCGGGTATCTGCAGCAAACATCATGCTTGAGGCAGCTTACCCATATTCTTCATATAATTTTCAATATCATCTAATCCATATTTAGCCCAGATCTCTCTGATTGGCCAGCCGGTTTTTCTATCCCAGCCGCGCTCATCATAATACAAATCTACCAAGCGGGCCGGAAGCCTTTCATCATATAGATTTTATGTTCATATGCGTAACCTTCGCTGCAGAAATATTCTTAATAATACTTGCTATTGAAATTTTATCAGTAAGCACTTTCAATAGGGAAACATCAATTAGTTATCACCTAATAAATAATTTGCAGCATCTCTATCGTTGCTATGTATAATAGAATCATCTATAATTAATAGTTAAGAAAGCTATCCGGAGGGGTTTATGACCATACAGCAGTTAAAATACTTTGTATTAACAGCGCAGTATAAGAATTTTACAAAGGCTGCAGAGGAATCCCATGTTGCCCAGACTGCAATCAGCAAGCAAATCAGCAATCTGGAAAGTGAATTGGATATCGCTCTTTTCTCGCGGGACAAGCATCATGTATTGCTTACTCCCGGAGGAGAAATTTTCTTACGATATGCCATTGAAATTCTAACAATGTGTGACAATGCTGTTCGCGATACGAGGCTTTCCAAAATTTCGGCAAAAAAGCATCTCAAAATCGGATACTGGGGTCACTTGGAACGCCGTATCCTGACCCATATTGTCAAAGAATATTACAAAAAATACGATGATCAGATTTTAATTATCTATAATTACGTCCATTTGGAAAATATCATCTCTTCGATTATGAACGGCGAACAGGATATCCTTTTAGTTCCTTCACCCCACATTGCGAATACACCGCGAATTACTTCTACGCCCTTGTTTACTTGTGGGGTCCGTTTGGCCGTCGGCAAGGAGCACGTCCTTGCTAATCGTCTGGAAGTTGAGCCAGATGAATTAAGAGGAGAAAACTTTTTTTCCCAGAATATTGAAGCCTCCCCCGGTCTTATGGCATATATGGAAACCTGTTGGCAGCAGTTTGGTTTCAGGCCGAATATAATTTACCGGGCATCCGAACTGGAGTCTGCCATTCTGATGGCTGAGACAAATAAAGGGGTTATGTTACTGCCTGAGATGTTTAAATCGATGGAACACAGAGAACTCAATTTTATTAAAATTAAAGGTTTTTATGCCAGAGAAAATATTGACATTGCTTGGTTGACGGGAAATACGGATCCGGTCGTTAAGTCTTTGATCGAGTTCGTAGAAAATAACAGAGAATCTCTAATAAAATCTTTTATGTAGATTTTTACATATAGCTTTCTTTACTTAAATCGGCTTCAATAATGGTTCGTACCAAATTTCTATCGATGATATCAACACCGTTGGGCATTTTTTTTTCAACTTTCTGGGAGCCGATCAAAGTTGCCTTATGCTTATTTAACAAATCAATGGTCATGAACTGTGTGTTACGGAACATTTCTTTTCCGAATTCTTCCAAGGGAATCATATCGACGACCGTCACTTCTTTACCCTCCAAAGCTAGTGCCAGCCCACATTCCAGACCACTAGAACCTGCTCCACCATACCTCGGATCAACAATGAGTCCGGATGAGATATGCACGAGATCGATATATTTCTGGGCAATTTTCAAGAATTCTAACACTTCATCATTTAAGCATGAGGTTACCCACTTTAAGCGGTGTAAATACATGAGGATATTTGGGATGTGTAATCAAAATAATCACTCCTCTCGTATTTTGATTTTTAAAATCTATACATCTCAGCCGTTGTTCTGTTGTTGCCGACAAGATAGAGGACAGCAATGACAACTTACTTATCCTTTGCCTGCAGAACAGCGTCTTTTACCGCATCATGGATAACGCTCGGATTTCTGCAATCACCGATCGCATAAACTTCAGGCGCCTTCCCTTTAATGCTTTCCAGGAGCTTCGTGTTCGGGAGTAAGGGATCAGCCGGAACGATCGTGTCTGCCTTCAGCGTTACCTTATTGCCTTCAGCGTCAATAATCGTAAACCCTTTTGGGGTGATTTCCACATATTCCTTCACGTTGGTGAATATCGGGGTATTCTTCTTCATTAACCAGTCAATCGTATGCACCATCCCAGGAATAGACATTCCGTATCCCAGCATCGGGCCTTTTTCAACAATGGTGACTTTTCTCCCCCGCTTGATAAGAAATTCCGCGAGCTCGCATCCATGGATACCGCCGCCAATGATAACAACCTTCTTGCCCATTGGCATGAACATCTTCGTGAGCTTTTCAAGTGTCCCGGACGAGAAGAAACGGAGCGCCAGTTTTATTTGTTTGTGGAGATCGCCGCCTTTGACAACGTTGGAATTATTGCTGCCCGGAATATTCGGCATTTGTGGTACGGCACCGGTAGCAACAAAAACGATGTCCGGTTTCTCTTTTTCAACGGTAGAAGCATTGGCCTCTGTCTTGAGGTTAACCTTCACACCAAAATTTTTCATCTGTAATTTCCAATAATTGATCAGTTTAAACAGGTCTTCCGGATGGGTCCCTTTCACGATCGATGCCACAGGCATCAGCCCGCCGAGCCAAGTACCTTTCTCGAAGAGGACAACCTCATGGCCGCGCACGGCCGATACCCGTGCTGCCTCCAATCCGGCAGGCCCGCCTCCGATTACCATGACCTTCTTCTTATGGGGCGCTCTTTCAATGGAAAGTTGTGTCGTTGTGCCCAAGCCATTAATTCTGCACAGTCCTGATGCAGCCATGCAATTGCCACAGGCAGTGCACGGGGCAATGTCTTCAGGTCGTCCTTCCATCAGCTTTTTGGGAAGTTCCGGGTCAGCATGGAGGCTTCTGGTCATGGCAATAAAATCGGCCATACCGTCTTCAAGTACCTTTTCTCCGAGCTCGAAGTTGATTCTTCCCACCACGGTGACCGGGATAGAGAGTTCCTTCTTCACACCTTGCGCCAGCAAGATATTAGCGCCTGCTCCTTTCTCACGGGCGTAGTACTCCTTGGGAATTTCTTCGACCGGTACTTTCGGTTCGGGGAAGAAAAAATAGTCGGGAAGAAAGCCCGCGATGTGATAACCCAGCCACGAGCTTCGGATCTGTATCATGTCAGCGCCGGCCTTTTCAAGCTCCTTCGCCGTAGCAATGGCCAGTTCCGGGGTCAAACACTTGCTATCGTCAATTTCGATAAGCCTGCCTAACTCTATGCCGTTGATGAGAAGGCTGACAGGGAAGTCTTTCCCACACAGTCTTTTTGTCTCTTGGATAACCTGAGTGAGCAGTCTGGCCCTGTTCTCTACGCTCCCACCATAGATGTCCTCTCGATTGTTCCAGAGTGGGGATAGAAAGTTATTGAACAGGTGGCTGCATGCGGCATTGATATCAACACCATCAAACCCCGCCTGCTTAGCTCTTTCGGCTGCTTTGGCAAATTTCTCGATGATGTCTTCAATCTCGGGAATGCTCAGTGCACGCGGTTTCGTATTATGAAATTCCAGGGGTAGACCCGGAAGATAGAAATCAGAAGCCCCAATTGCGGCACCGCCCGGATAAGAAAAGTGGTCATCCATACCATTTTCCGTCTGCCATGGCCCGTTATGATGTAGTCCGAGAAAGGTAGGACAATCATGCCGGTGGATGGCTTCGGCCAAGTCTTTCAGCCCGTCAATGAACTTATCGTCATCGAGACGGTAGACCTCCGGTAAACGAATAGACGCTGGGTAGTCCACAGCAACCTGATCGACCATGATCAAGCCCACCCCGCCCCTGGCAAAGCGTTCGTAATACGCTTTCCACTCCGCACGTGCATACGTATCATTAATTTGTGGGTAACCCATTTGCGCACTTGATTTAATAATACGGTTCTTCGTCTTTTGCTTCCCAATGGTACCCGGCTCTAGTAATTTTTCAAACCCTTTGCTGTTTGCCATTATTCTTTCTCCTTTGTCACTAAATTAATCGTTTACCAGACCTATTTAATTCCAACTAAAAATGCATTCATCTAAGAATTACCAAACATTTTCTTCGTATACTTTATCAAGAATCGAAATAATTGATTCTGTCGTGGTTGGCATTGGCGCAAGCGCCAAACCCATTTCAAGAACATTAGGCGGTATTTTTTCAAACAATTCCAGTTTATTCAGGCCGTAGGACTGAAGCGTGGGGATGTTCATAGCCTTCATCATGTCTCTTAATGCTTCTTTTGACTTGACCCCGATGCTTGCGCTATCTTCTCCCTCAGCAATATCGGCACCAAGCGCACGGCCAATGAAAGCGACTTTTTCAGGAACTGCCGATGCAATGTACGCAAGCACTTGCGGCATCGATATGACACAGGCAATTCCATGCGGTAGGCGGTAACTGGCTCCTAAGGCCCGACCAATATCATGCCCTAAATGACACAACGGGCCCATCATAGAAATTCCGCCTAGCGTTGCCGCCTCCATCATGTCAATCCTTGCCTTTAGATCATAAGATCCATTGGTATAAGCTCTCATGAGGCTATTCCCCACCAGCGTGATCGCCTTTTCAGCAGCTAAAGCAGCAAACGGATTATGTCCTATGGAGGTGTAGGACTCCATGGCATGACACAAGGCATCAAACCCGGTACTTGCGGTCACAGGTTTCGGCAGCCTTAAGGTAAGTTCCGGATCGCAAATCCCCAGCGTAACCTTACAACCGGCGCCATTGACATTCGTTTTAACCTGATTTTCAGTATCCGTGATTACGCCTCCCGGTGTGCATTCACTTCCTGAACCCGCTGTCGTCGGGATGACAATAAGCGTTATACCAGGGTTAGCTTTGGCGGCGAAACGACCAAAATATTGACGAAGAGGAAATGGATTAGTCTGAAGTAACGTTGCTGCCTTCGCCGTATCAAGCGAACTTCCTCCACCGAGTCCGATTATGCCATCGACTTTGTTTTCTAAACCGATCCGCGCAGCTTCTTCTGCCGACCAATCCGGCGGATCTGCCTGTACGCCGTTATAGCGAACCACTTCAATATCTTCTTCCCGAAGATATTTTTCAATTTTGTCCGGTAACCCGGCAGCTTCTATGTTTTTGCCAAATACCAACAACACTTTGGTACAACCAAAGCCTTTTGCTCTTTTCCCTACTTCTTTGGATGTTCCTACTCCGAATAAGATCGGATTACTCGCTGAAAATATACTGGGCATCATTTGATTTCCTTTCAAACCAAATTTATTAATTTAAATAATCATTGCATATTTATGATTCTATCAATAATTGCTTTTAATAGGGAAACATGAATAAGTTATCACTTTATAAGTATTATCCCAATATAATTTTCCGGGCATCTGAATTGGAGTCTGCAATTCTGATGGCTGAAACAAATAAAGGGGTTATTCTATTGTCTAAGATGCTTGAACCGAACAATGATAACTTATTTTCGCTAGTTTTTTACATATCGATTTCTTTACTTAAATTTATAAGGCGATAACTTATTGATGTTTGCTACTATTTCATTTTTTAGCTATACTCGCTTTGAATAACGTAATCGAGCATTTTTAACAAGGAAGTTTTTAATGAAATATTACAAACATCTTTTTTCTGCGATCAAAATTGGGAATACAATAGATATGCTTCCCTTTAACCAGATAGGTCAAGGCGGCAGTGTCATGAATATGACTGCACTCATGGCAAAGCTTGATGAATTGAATGTTAAGTTCATATTCGAAAGCAAAATGGAAAATGTCGAAGAGGATGGCATTGTCATCAGCGGCAAGAATAACGTAAAGCGCAAAATACCTTGTGATACCATTGTTTTGGCGCTTGGTCTCCGCCCCGACACCGATCTCGGCGAAGAGCTCCAAGACAAACTCACGTGTGAGGTTGTCTGCATCGGCGACTGTGCGGTCAGTCAGGGAACCTTAAAAAACGCAGTGAGCATGGCCCATTGCGCTGCTTATAATATTTTATAAAATATTTGAGGAGGAAGAACTGTAATGTCATTTAACGATTTCCAGCATGTTTTTACCCCGATTAAGGTTGGCCGAACAACATTGAAGAACAGAATCGAGTTCGCCCCCATGGTTTGTAATTTCACAAACTCAAGCGGCGAGGCTACAGACAAATATGTTGATTTTGTCGAAACTCAGGCTGCCAGCGGTGTCGCACTCATCCACTTAGGTGCAACGCCGGTTGATTTAGACACAGGTGCAGATTTTCCGAGTGAACTGGATGTTACTAATGATTTAAAAATAAACAGTTTAAAACTCTTGGCTGAGGCTGCCCATTACCATGGCGCTAAACTTTCCGTTGAACTGGTCCATGCCGGACGTGGCGTTGATTCCAAACTCATTAAAACCGAATGGGGTCTGGCCCCAACCAGCATGCCCTTGCCTGATAAGCATCCCTACATTAAAGAAATGGACCAAAAGGATATCGAGCACATCATAGACTGCTATGTGGATTGTGCTTCCCGTCTGAAGAGATGTACTTTCGATGGTGTCCTTATCCACGGCGCCCATGGCAATCTCATCGCACAGTTTCTCTCGCCATATACCAATCACCGGACAGATATTTATGGCGGCTCCTTTGAAAACCGTTGCCGTTTTCCTCTGATGCTGCTCAAAGCCGTGCGTGATGCTGTCGGTCCTGATTTCATTGTCGAGATGCGGATCAGCGGCGATGAAATTATCCCAGGTGGAATGCGGATTGATGAGGTCATTGAATTTCTTAAGCTGGCCCAAACGTATATTGATCTCGTTTCAGTTTCATCCGGACTCATTGTCGATCCTCATTACCACCATTATACGATGCCTTCGTATTATCAAAAAAAAGGATTAAACGTCCATCTGGCAAGAGCCGTTAAACAATGCCCGGACATAACGATTCCGGTCAGCGTCGTAGGTAGTATTTCGGCTGATATGGCGGAGCAAATTATTGCGGAAGGCAGTGCAGACATGTGTGCAATTGCCCGGAGCCTGCTGGCAGATCCCGATATGCTCAACAAATGTTACCGTGGCAAGCCGGAAGAAGTTAGAACCTGCCTGCGTTGCTGGTGCTGTGTGGGTGACGATTACGGACATATTGAGTGTGCGGTTAATCCTGCCCTGGGACGCAATCAAAAATATTCTAAAGTATGGAAAGCCGACGAGAAGAAAAAGGTGGTGGTTGTCGGCGGCGGTGTTGCCGGCTGTCAGTCAGCACAAACACTGATCAAGAGGGGGCATGAAGTGATATTGTTTGAGAAGAGCGATATGCTCGGCGGACTGCTCCATGATATTAACAAAATCCCATATAAAGAAGATATGCAAAAATACACCGATTGGCTCGTCAATACGACCATGAAGTGCGGGGCAGACATTCGCTTGAATACGGCGGCAACTCCGGAAAACGTCATGGCTGAAAACCCCGATGCGATCATTGTGGCTGTTGGCGCCTCTCCGGCTCATCCGCCTATCCCTGGTCTGGATAACGCCAATGTTTACAATGTATTGGATGTTGATTCCGGACGCAAAAAAGTGTCCGGCAACGTTGTGGTCTGCGGCGGCGGAATCAGCGGCTGTGAATCTGCTTTGGCCCTTGCGATGGAAGGCTGCAATGTCACGATCGTCGATATTTTGCCGGTTGATCAGTTTGCCAGTAATGTGATTGGGATGATCACCAATATCGTTTTAACAAAGTTAAAGGAAAACAATATCAAGCTCATCGGCAATCATCTGGTCCGTAAAATCGATGATCAAGGCGTGTTAA
The DNA here is from genome assembly GCF_024972775.1 of Dehalobacter sp. DCM. NCBI lineage: Bacteria > Bacillati > Bacillota > Clostridia > Eubacteriales > Desulfitobacteriaceae > Dehalobacter > Dehalobacter sp. DCM. The sequence goes on from NZ_CP092282.1 coordinate 2,476,919, forward strand.
TAGAAGGCAAAGATTGGTCCTATCAGACCCTTGAGGCAGATTACGTTGTGGATGCCCTGGGTATGAAGCCGAATAAGGAACTGGCTGACAGCTTCATCAAATTGCTTCCGGATGTTTACGTAGTCGGTGATGCCTATGAGGTAAAAAACATCCAACGAGCCAATGCCAGCGCATACATTCGCTGCTGCAATATCTAATTTTATTAATCTTAGGAGGTATCATAGCATGGCGAACAGATTAACCAACAAGGTTGCTCTCATCACAGGAGCAACTTCAGGAATAGGGAAAGCAACGGCAGAAATATTTGCTGCTGAGGGAGCAAAAGTGATATTTGTCGGGCGCAGAACTGAATTAGGACAGGCTGTGGAAGACGGCATACGGGCCAAAGGCGGAGAAGCCACCTTCATCCAATGTGATGTAACGGTGCAGCATGATCTAGAAAATGTTATCAACCGGACCATTGAAAAATACGGCCAAATCGATATCCTATTTAATAACGCAGGCGCCGGCTACTTAGGTCATACTCATGAAATGGATATTGTTGACTTTGATGCTTTATTTAACTTAAATATTCGCAGTTATTTTACCATGACGAAGTTAGTACTTCCCTACATGATGAAACAAAGGAACGGTTCCATCATTAATTGCGGCTCTGTTGGGGGTATTGTCGGTATGCCGAATAATAGTGCATATTCGTCAAGCAAAGGTGCGGTAAGTTTGTTAACAAAATCACTTGCGGTAGAATATGCAGCCTATAATATCCGAGTTAATGCCCTTTGTCCAGGAATGACGACATCCGATCTGGTACCCGCAGGAGGCGACGTAGAAAAATTATTTGCCCCGACCGTCCCGCTGGGACGTCCGGCAAAACCTGAAGAGATGGCCTATGCTGCTGTATTCTTTGGCAGTGATGAGTGTACGTATTGCACGGGTGCCCTACTGGTTGTAGATGGTGGTGTAACCAGCGCTTGAGACCCGAAATACTTATTTAATTTATTTGATATTTTGAACTGCGCCAGTCCATTAGACTGGTGCAGTTCAAAATATGACAAGCATGCTGCCCGGAAGATTAGTATAACAAATAAGCCTGCCCTCTAAAGGGTAGGCTTACTCTGTGTATAGGAAATACAGTGAAAATCCACCATTCTCCATTCAAATCCTGCCGATTTGCTTGAACAATTCATACGTATCAGCACAATCCCAATGTTCGGCGATTAATCCGTCCTGAATTCGGAAGATATCGACGACATGAAACATAAATCGATTCCCTGTTGGAGGCTGTCCAAGCCATTTGCCAATAGGCGTTCCTGTATTGGTGTTATACGTTGCTACGATATCCCCGTCGGCTACCAGGTGGATCGTGTCGTATCGAAAATCCGGAATAGACTGAAATGTTTGCTCAAAGAAACGTTTAAATTCTGCTCTTCCCTGCGGTATTTCATCATTATGCTGGATATAATCCTCCCGCATAATTTCATCGACAATACTCAAATCATGTTGATTGAAAACAGTATCAATCAGGACTTTAATAATCTCTTTATTATTTCTAAATTTCACTTTGAAATCCCCTTTATATTAGTTAAACAAACAGTAAGCAAACTAATAGCAAGATAAACCGCCATCGACTGGCAGAGCGACTCCGGTGACAAAAGATGCAGCATCTGAACATAACCAAATAACAGACGCCCCACATTCTTCGGGATTCGCAACTCGGCCGATCGGTACAGCTGTTTCGAAGTTCGGATGATCTTCCGTATTTAGAAGGTTGTCCATTAAGAGCGTACCTCCGGTCGGTCCGGGCAGAACAACATTAATCCGGATTCCTTTTTTCGCATATTCTAAGGCTGCTACTTTCGTAAGGTAAATCAGTCCGCTTTTACTCGCTGTATATGGAGAAAAACCAGGGACCACTTTTAAACCACCTACAGAAGAGGTATTGACAATCGCACCGAAGCCTTGTTTTAACATTTGCCTGATTTCATATTTCATACAAAGAAAAACCCCTGTAAGGTTAATATCAATCATTCTATTCCAAAGATCTTCGGGGTAATTTGCAATTTCAACAATCGGGACCCGTTTGCCGTCAGGTCCTATTCCGGCATTATTAAAGGCAAAGTCCAGGCGTCCGTATGCTTCTATGCTTGTTTTCACCATGGCTTCCACTTGGTCTGCCTTAGAGACATCGCATTGGAAAAAGATCGCTTCCCCTCCTTCCGCCTTGATTAATTCAACGGTTTCTTCACCACCTTTCACATTTGAACCCGTCGTTACAACGACCCTTGCTCCTTCCCGGGCAAACATTTGGGCAGTTACCCTGCCGATCCCTGTCGCGGCGCCTGTTATAAGCGCAACTTTACCATCAAACTGTCTCATTGGGCCACCCTCCCTTGTAGGGATTCATTTTTTAAGCAAAAAACTCTAATCAAAAGTGTTCTGGTACTTTCGATTAAAGGTAATTGTCAAAAAATCTACACATAGCAAACGCCTTTAGGAACTGAGATAATAACCTCAAGACTATTTGAGGAGGAATTATCTATGACTCTTAAAGAGCAGTCCATGATTAGGCGCCAGCAAGTAAAAGATTATCTTGCTTCCGGCCAAGCTGCAGCCGCATGGTGCTTAGAAAACAATCTAAACATCACTACACTCCGATACTGGGTGACCAAGTGCAACCGCGAAGCCAATGCTGATCCCCAGCAAAAAACCTTTATCGAGTTGAAGCAAACATCGATAAAGGAAGTTCCGGTCATTGTTAAGATCGGGGCAGTTTCCATCGAGCTGTATTCAGGCTTTCAAGCAGAGACTCTGCGCGAAGCTATTGCTGCTATTTATTCCATATGAGCCTAAATACTGCTGGCCTTAGAATATTCCTTTCTTGCAAGCCCTGCGACATGCGAAAGAGTATCGAAGGTCTTGCTACATTGGTCCAGACGCAGTTACAGATGGACCCTTTTGAAAACTGCCTTTACGTGTTCTGTAACCGGGCCTGTGATAAATGTAAGATCCTTCATTGGTCGAATAACGGCTGGTGGTTATATTATCGCAAATTGAGTCGTGGCGTTTTCCGATGGAAGTTTTACGAAAACAAACAGGTCCTTGAGGTCTCTGAACGGCAGTTTAGGTGGCTTTTAGATGGTTTATCAATGGATCAGCCATCCGCACATAAGCCTGTTAAGCAGCGGATAATTCTTTAACCGGTTTTGCTAAAATAATTTAATGAAATTGCCGTATTTTCCCCTGTTTCAGGGCTTTTTACCGCTATTATCCTGTAATTTTACGTTAGGTTCTTATATAATAAGGATATGAATAACGTGATAAAGTTACCTCAAAAACCACAACTGAATTACAGAGAAATGTCACAAGCAGACCTGGCTGCCCACTGCGAAAAGCAGGATAAGGCCATTGCCGAACTGACTCAAAACATGAATCGCCTCATTGAGATGATTCGTTTGAATAACCATAAGAAGTATGGTTCCAGCGGTGATTCTGTATCCTATCCCGAGGGAATGGAACAACTCTGCTTATTCAACGAAGTTGAAGTCACTGCTCAAAAAGGAGCGTCAGAACCAACTTTTGAAGAAGCAACGGCGAAGACCCCTAGAAAACCCAAACAAAAGGGTAAGCGTGAACAAGACTTCAAAGATTTGAAGGTCACCGTCATTGAACATGAGCTTCCGGCAGAACAGCAGGTTTGTCCAGTGTGTGACAGTCCCCTACACGATATGAAGGTTGAAATTACTAAGACACTGAAACTTGTACCGGCCCATTTCGAAGTTGAGGAACACCGCCGTCATGTCTATACCTGCCGTACGTGTGAAAAAAATCAAGGCGAAGGTGATAAGATCCCTTTTGTTCGTGCTGACATGCCCAACTTGCCGATTCCCGGAAGTTTTGCTACCCCGGAGTTGATCGCTGGCATCATCAATAGCAAATATACCAATGCAATGCCACTTTCCCGGATTGAGCGGGAGTTTGACCGGATGGACAGCGTCAGGATCTCTAGGCAGAACATGAGCAATTGGGTACTCCAATGTTCGGAGGAATACTTTTCAAGGATCTATACCCATATGAGAAGTGTCCTTCTGAGCAAAGACATCTTGCACGCCGATGAAACTTGGACCCGTGTTGTGCAGCAGGATGGCAGGGACTCCAAGAAAAAATGCTATATCTGGGTTTACTGCAGCGGGGCCCATGATGAGCCAATTATCTATTATGAATTCCATGAAAGCCGGGCTACGGAATCGGCCAAGGAATTTCTAAAGGACTACTCTGGTTTCTTGCACTCCGATGGCTACGAGGTTTACCATCGTTTGGGGCCGGGAATCACGGTTGTTGGATGTCTTGCCCATATAAAGCGTAAATTTACGGATGCTATTAAAGCATTAAGTCCGGAGGAGCAAAAGAAAACCGTTTGCTTCAAGGGACAGGAATATTGCGACTACTTGTTCCATATCGAAAAGAAATACAAGGATGCTACCCCCGAGGAGCGTCATAACAAGCGCCTCACCCTGTTAAAACCGGTGATGGATGCCTTTTTGTCGTGGCTTAAAGAGACCAAGCCCCTCATTGTACCCAAATCCCAAGCTTATGAGGCCGTAAATTATGCGCTGAACCAGTGGCCATACTTTGAGAATATCCTTTTAGATGGTCGCTTAGAGTTGACAAATAATTTGGTGGAGCGAAATATACGTCCGTTTACAATTGGCCGCAAAAATTGGGTCACCATGAAAACTGATCGGGGTGCACACGATAGCTCGATGGTTTACAGTATCATACAAACTGCATTGGCCAATGACCTAAAAGTTTATGAATATCTGGTCTATTTATTGAAACAGATGCCGAATACAAATTTTAACCAATTTCCGGAACTGATTGAGAAGTTTGTTCCTTGGTCTAAAGAGCTTCCGGCTAACTGCTACAAAACTAAAAATTGAAAATTCCCACGTCCAACCTTTGGGTTGGGCTTTTTTGTTTATTTTAAGTGCTTAGGATTTGACAATTACGAAAAATTATTTGCCCCGACCGTCCCGCTGGGACGTCCGGCAAAACCTGAAGAGATGGCCTATGCTGCTGTATTCTTTGGCAGTGATGAGTGTACGTATTGCACGGGTGCCCTACTGGTTGTAGATGGTGGTGTAACCAGCGCTTGAGACCCGAAATACTTATTTAATTTATTTGATATTTTGAACTGCGCCAGTCCATTAGACTGGTGCAGTTCAAAATATGACAAGCATGCTGCCCGGAAGATTAGTATAACAAATAAGCCTGCCCTCTAAAGGGTAGGCTTACTCTGTGTATAGGAAATACAGTGAAAATCCACCATTCTCCATTCAAATCCTGCCGATTTGCTTGAACAATTCATACGTATCAGCACAATCCCAATGTTCGGCGATTAATCCGTCCTGAATTCGGAAGATATCGACGACATGAAACATAAATCGATTCCCTGTTGGAGGCTGTCCAAGCCATTTGCCAATAGGCGTTCCTGTATTGGTGTTATACGTTGCTACGATATCCCCGTCGGCTACCAGGTGGATCGTGTCGTATCGAAAATCCGGAATAGACTGAAATGTTTGCTCAAAGAAACGTTTAAATTCTGCTCTTCCCTGCGGTATTTCATCATTATGCTGGATATAATCCTCCCGCATAATTTCATCGACAATACTCAAATCATGTTGATTGAAAACAGTATCAATCAGGACTTTAATAATCTCTTTATTATTTCTAAATTTCACTTTGAAATCCCCTTTATATTAGTTAAACAAACAGTAAGCAAACTAATAGCAAGATAAACCGCCATCGACTGGCAGAGCGACTCCGGTGACAAAAGATGCAGCATCTGAACATAACCAAATAACAGACGCCCCACATTCTTCGGGATTCGCAACTCGGCCGATCGGTACAGCTGTTTCGAAGTTCGGATGATCTTCCGTATTTAGAAGGTTGTCCATTAAGAGCGTACCTCCGGTCGGTCCGGGCAGAACAACATTAATCCGGATTCCTTTTTTCGCATATTCTAAGGCTGCTACTTTCGTAAGGTAAATCAGTCCGCTTTTACTCGCTGTATATGGAGAAAAACCAGGGACCACTTTTAAACCACCTACAGAAGAGGTATTGACAATCGCACCGAAGCCTTGTTTTAACATTTGCCTGATTTCATATTTCATACAAAGAAAAACCCCTGTAAGGTTAATATCAATCATTCTATTCCAAAGATCTTCGGGGTAATTTGCAATTTCAACAATCGGGACCCGTTTGCCGTCAGGTCCTATTCCGGCATTATTAAAGGCAAAGTCCAGGCGTCCGTATGCTTCTATGCTTGTTTTCACCATGGCTTCCACTTGGTCTGCCTTAGAGACATCGCATTGGAAAAAGATCGCTTCCCCTCCTTCCGCCTTGATTAATTCAACGGTTTCTTCACCACCTTTCACATTTGAACCCGTCGTTACAACGACCCTTGCTCCTTCCCGGGCAAACATTTGGGCAGTTACCCTGCCGATCCCTGTCGCGGCGCCTGTTATAAGCGCAACTTTACCATCAAACTGTCTCATTGGGCCACCCTCCCTTGTAGGGATTCATTTTTTAAGCAAAAAACTCTAATCAAAAGTGTTCTGGTACTTTCGATTAAAGTATATTGGCAGATCTATTTTTTGTCTAATAACAGTTTGTTTTTTTGTTATTGCAATTTCATACGTATGTAATAATGTAATAAGTAAACGCAATCAAAATTCGGTTTGATCGATGAGTTGCTGAAATAGCGCAAGTGAGGGATTTGTATTTTCTTTTAAATATACCGCATCGCAGCGGAATTTATATAGTTCTTCTTCTAATTCAATAAATATAAGGTTTTTGCCTACATGATCTTTCAATATGCTAGGTAACAATGCGATGCCCATATTGGCCTCCAACATAAGCAGCAAAGAATCTACACTTTCGGGGAAAGCGCTGATATTTGTCTGAATACCATTCTTTTTGAGAATCATATCAACCATATCATAACCATAAATATTTCCCTCTCGATTCAGCTCCAGTATGTGTTGATTTCTCAGCTGTTCGATAGACAAGCGGGCATGCTGGACGAGTGGATTTTTATGATGCATACAAACACTGATCGGGCTTTCCTGTATGTTTTTTACAACAAAATTTTCGGTTAAGGTCTTTGGAAAAACAAACCCAATATCCGCCGCACCATAATAAATATCATCAAACAAATCAAAAAAATTACACTGAGCAATATACAGTTTGATGCGCGGATAGCGCGCGTGAAATCTTTGAATTATATCTGTTATGACAATGCGATCATAAAGGCTGAAAAATACAATTCTTATACTTCCCTCGTAGCCATAGGCTGTTGCTTTTGTATTTTCTATTGCCTGCTGGTACGCATTGTAAACACGATATGCCTCATGTAAAAATGTTTCTCCACTGGGAGTCAGTGCAACTGATTTTTTGTCACGGATAAAAAGTTTGGTCCCCAATTCGTCTTCAATTTTAACAATGTGCTGGCTAATCGCTGTTTGTGAGATGTGGCATTCTTCTGCCGCCCTGGTAAAACTCTTATGCTTGGCTACAGCAATAAAGTAAGACAGTTTTTCTATATCCATTTTTCACCCTCACCTACAAATCAATTTAGGGTTCGTACCCATAGTAGATATTGATGACTCCTCAAGGAAGCTATCCCCTTGTTTTCCCATCGAAAACACTAAACTGTTCTAGTTCTCCCTAAGAAACTCATTATAGTCAGACTGAGTAATTTCCTGCTTATCCAAACGCAAAAAAATCATTCGGCTATTTCTAATGTATTCAATTCTTTCATGAAGTCAGCTGTGGATATCATCTTAAACTTAAACTTAGGAAATAAGTCAACAGTTACTAAAAGTAGGTTATACTCATAAAGAGTTTTCTTGATAAACTAGATTATCTCTTCTCTGGTGGCATGAAATTGTAGGTTGATTATACCGCACCCCGTTGTCAAGACATATTTTTGAAAATCTAATAACTAGAAGAAATAGTTTAATTTGTTTAAGAAATCGTAAAATATTAATCCCCAACTTTTTTATATGTGAAATCTATCGCATATAGTCTATATCTATATGTGTCTTATAATTAAAATTCAAGCTGTGTTCTTTTTTTGATATCATTATCTTCGAATAGATTTATAAAATATATGGATTTTGAAAATCAATTACTAATATATGCCCCTACCCCATCAAAGATTGAATGCACACACATTTATTATCCCATAATGGCGGCAAACCATGCCGGGGAAAAGTTTTTCACAATACGACTTGCCCGTACCATCTTGAAAGCCCCCTTATTACCTGATGAATCAGATTATGAAGAAAAAATCACATACCCTATTTGAATGTTCCTCGTCTAGCCTAATGCAAGCGCCTCTAGAAATTCGTCCTGGAAAAGTTTATCTGCAGAGAGTTCAATATGCTCGGTCACCAGTGCGTATTGATTTGCTTTGGCCATTTCAATCGTGGAAAGCAGCGCCATCTGCGCACCGTTTCCAGCAGCATTGCCAATGGATTGGATTTTAGCCAGTGGTACCTGGGGTAAAAGCCCGATACCTAAGGCGCTTTCTCTTGATATATAGTTGCCAAAAGCACCGGCTAAATGGATCATCTCTATGTCTTCCGGACTAACTTCGAGATGCGCCATCAGAACGCGGATTCCAGCAAGAATTGCACCTTTGGCGAGTTGGAGTCCGCGGATATCTTTTTGGGTAATTGTAACGTTCTCGCCCGATACGGTTTGGTCTTTCCAGGCCAGTACAAATTCCCGGCCACCGGTATCGGCAATAATTCTTTCCTGAAGCGCCGGTGAGAGTTTGGCGATATCGCTTTCAGCGGTAATCATACGGCCTTCTGACGTGATGATCCCGACGCGAAACATTTCAGAAACTGCCTCGATCAGACCTGACCCGCATATCCCACGTACTTTTTCGGTTTCTTTACCAATAACGCCAAGTTCTACGTCGTCCGATATCCTGACCCGTTCAATTGCCCCATCGGCGGCCCGCATACCGTACTTAACACCTGCGCCCTCGAATGTCGGTCCGGCTGCGGTTGAGCAGGTGAGAATCCTTCCCTTGCCTACTAATACCATCTCGCCATTGGTTCCAATATCCAAGAGCAAATGAATCCCTTTAAGTGTATCAATTTGGCCTGACAGCATAACTCCGATCGTATCTGACCCGACGTAACCGGCGACAATCGGTAAGATGGTTACAATTCCATCACCCAGGATGTTCAGCCCCAACTCCGAAGCCTTGAGAGAAACTGTTTGCCGAAAACCTGGAATGAAAGGTGCAGTGGCCAGATAGGTTGGATCAATTCCAAGAAATAAATGACTCATTGTCGTATTGCCAACGACAACAGCCTGGTAGATTTGCTCGGAGTTGATTTCTTTTTCTCTGCATAAGTCGCTAATAATGTGATTTAACCCCTCGACAACCAGTGACTGCAATTGGCTTAAACCGCCTGGATGATCGGCGGTATAGGCGATACGGGACAGGACATCGGCACCGGCTCCCTGTTGAGGATTGGTCAGAGCACCACGCGCCACGACTTTTCCATCGTTTAAATTCATTAAATATACCACAATCGTTGTGGTACCGATATCAATGGCTAAACCGTAGAATCGGTCTCGCGTATCTCCCGTTTCTACAGCTAAGATTTCATCCCCTGCTGTTACCGCTGTTACATGGGAAGAAACACCGCGTAAAATACCCGGTAATTTTGCGGCTACTCTGCGATTAAATCGAAAAATGCTATGCGATTCAGGGAGTTCAGCCATTAAACGTTCCCAATCAGAGCGTTGATCTGTTATGGTTGGCGTACTGACATTGACATCGTATTTATGAACATAAGGAGATAGCGCATGCCGTCGGTCAGCTTTTTCAAGCTGCGTTTTGCGATCATAAACGTCCTTTTGTTGGATCAACGTAATAGCCATATCTTCTTGAACATGTCTTTTACAGGCCAGAACGATCCCATTCCTAATCTGCTCATCGCTTAAAAACTTCTTTTCCTCAGGTAATGGCTCGCTGCGATATTCTGGAGGGAGGATCACGCGGCATTTGCCGCAGGTTCCCTTACCACCGCAAGCGCTTTGAAGGTGAACCCCTGCTGCGATCGCCGCTTGAAGTATTGTGCTTCCTGCCGGTACAGTACCAATACATTCTCCCCCAGGACATGCCGATTTCTGAAAGGTTATGTTAACCATTTTCATTACTTTAGAATCATACTTTCCATCCGTCATTAGTGCGGTCCTCCTAAATCAATCCACCTTTAATGATAGGCGGTTATTCCCCATTGTGAATTGCACCCATTGGACAGTAATTCACACATTTATTACAGTCAATACATCTTTCTGTATTAACTTTTGGTGCTTTATATCCTTGTTGGACTAACGCATTTACCGGACAAACTCTTACAGACTGGCACGGATGATTTTCCGGGCAACGTTTATTATCAATCATAATAGCCATAATAACACTCCTTTTTTGAAAATATAACATACCCTATAGGGGTATGTTAACATACTCTTATAAAAAAATCAATTCTATTACTTTAACACCTTTGATAACTACTATACAGCATATACAATACAAAGAGCCTGTCCAAGCGACAGGCTCTCGAGAAAAACTCTGCTATCATTTTACGACTTAAACTCTGCAGGAATCATTTTAATATATCCATCTTTTAATTATGTCCTTTTGAAGTATGAACAATATTTGTTGCTTATAGTTCTTGTCCTAAAGTCGGTCCGAAAGGAGAGCAATCATAAATTTTTTCGATTGTAAGTATTACCGCACCCTTTGGTTGAAGCTGTGGCATTTTTTCTTTAACCCAAGTCTGAGCCTCTTCAAATACACTGCCTGAATCGACAACGGTTGTACTTCCTTTGATCTGGTATGACTTTCCAGTCTGCATATCCCAAATCGATACAGCCATTATCGGGTTTGTATCAATATTTTTCTTTGTTTTATTCATAAAATTGTCGACAATCAACAGTTTATCGTCATCTAAAATTTTAACAAAAGTCATCGGAACAACATTGGGTGTACCATCTGATGACGCTGTCGCTACCGGAAAAACATCTTGCTTACTGAAAACACTTTTTATTTCTGAACTGAGTCTGGCCATCGCAATCCCCGTCCTTTCATTATTTATCCCTGCGCTTATACTTACATTACTTTGATAGCAGAATACCTCCGAGCAATGTATAAAATAAAATTTATGCCTAATGCTGTCTTAAAAAACACATTAAGAATTAAATACCCTCAGTACTCAATTATATATCGTTATGAACATATGTCAATATATAATTCGTTTATTGACATATGTCAGCTATATATTATAATAAATAACATATAATAATTATTCATTCTTGTATAACATGGAGGTAAATTTTAGATGAAAATTGCATTACCCTCTCGACAAAATTTTGTAGATGGTCATTTTGGTCACTGTGAGTATTTTACTGTTTTCACCATCGATGATCAGAATAAAACTATCATAAATCAGGAAACGGTTACCTCTCCAGAAGGCTGCGGCTGCAAATCAAATATTGCTCAAACATTATCAGACTTGGGTGTAAACCTTATGCTTGCAGGAAACATGGGCCAAGGCGCAGTGAATGTGTTAAATTACTCCGGCATACAAGTTGTACGCGGTTGTTCAGGCGATGTTAGAGAAGTTGTCCTTAAATGGCTTGAGGGATCTTTATTGGACTCAGGCGAATCGTGTGAAGCTCATGGGCATGAATGCCATAGTTAAAAGCGTTCACATTCCATTCTTGACTTATTATTAGCAATAATAAAGCCTTCTTTTATTTGTTACGAGCCTCAAGGGATAATAACAAATATCAGAAGGCTTTGATTCATTCTTTACCTATTCAATCCGCATGCTCTTCATTGTCAGGATAATATCTGGCACATCGATGTTTTAGACAGCCACCACAAGCGCATGTTTTTTCAAGTCCGTCACACAACTGGTAATCCCCGCCTTCGATCCGGAGTATTCTTTCATTGACAAGAGAATCAGCCAATTTTTGACGAGCATCATTGTAAATCCGTTGGACTGTTGTGCGGGCAATGTTCATTTGATCAGCACATTCCTCCTGCGTAAACCCTTCCAGATCAATAAGTCTTATTGTTTCATACTCATCAACAGACATCACGATTAAACTGTCACGATTCATTAGAGAATTTAGTGGCCCAAAGACGTTGCTTGCCGGCAAACAACAAACTTTTCGCCATTTTCTTGGTCTTGGCATTGTTTTACCTCGTTTGTCTTAAATTTTACATGTATCCTCTTGTTTTCGTTTGTTTTGTTATCTTTATTTTATAATATATTATCGCAAACGTAAAATCATTAATTTTATGCATTCGGCTCTGGCAGGACTATATGGTAGCAATAGATAACATAAGCGAAAAACTCAAATGAAAGGATAGAAAATGCGATAAGCAACTATTACGACAGGTTATCATTACAAAAATAATTATTAATCCCGATGAAAATAGCGTTAAGTGTTATTGACTCACTTAGCGTATAAAAAACCACGAAGGACGACACGCACCTGCGTTTTCTCACCCTTCGTGGTTTATCTTATTTACTTTTCAATTATTGTTTTATGAAATTTCTTTTTATGCGCTTGTTTTAAATCGTCAAAAGTCCTTTATTTTTCAGTCCTTTCACGATACCTGCTGCGGATTCACTTCTATCCATAGTGTAGAAATGCAATCCGCGAGCGCCTTCTTTAAGGAGTTCTTCACATTGCCCGATTGCATATTCAATTCCGAAATCAATAAGCGCCTTGGTATCGCCTTCAGGCAACTCCGAGATACCCTTCCTCAATTTTTCCGGTATCTTTGCACCGCAGTTTCCAGCCAGCATCTCCATCATTTTGACACTGTAAACCGGCATAATTCCTGGCAATATTGGGATGTTAATTCCGATTTTCTGACAACGTTCCATAAAGTTGAGGAAATACACATTGTCATAGAAAAATTGAGCTATGATAAAGTCGGCACCTTGATCAACCTTAAGTTTAAGGTATTCGATGTCTTTTTCAAGACTGGGCGCATCAATATGCCCTTCCGGATATCCAGCAACTCCAATACAAAAGCCATAATTCTGATGAATGAATGCCGCGAGCTCAGAGGCATATTTAAAACTGTCCGCCGGCACTTGCGTAACATCTGTGTCTTTGGGAGGATCCCCTCGCAGGGCTAAAATATTCTCTATACCAAGGTCCTGATAATTATTGAGAACGGAAGTTATCTCATTCCTTTTCAAAGCAAATGCTGCGAGATAGGCAACTACTTCCAATTCTTTTTCTTTCTTCAATTTTTTGACTAATTCGTAAGATCCATCTTTGGTCGAGCCACCGGCACCAAAGGTAACAGAGACAAAATCAGGCTTTAATGCTACCAGATCTTCAACTGTTTGGTTAAGTGTTTCAGCCGCTTTTTCGGTGCGGGCTGGAAAAAACTCGAAAGAGATGGTTGGTTTTCCTGTTTTAAAGATTTCTGACAATTTCATGTAGTTTCTCCTCTTATATTCCGTATTAGATTAAATCATCACTTCAATAACCTTACCATATGTTGTTGATAGGTTGCAAGTGCTTTGCGACATTCCCCTTTAGTGTCTGCCGCATTCGTCATGGTGCTGGTGATCATGGCAAACAGATCCGGTTGATTTCAGATTGCCCTGCAGATATTGCTCGACAGCAGTTTTTGCTTCACCCGATGCGCCGACAATAACTTCGATGCCCTTTTCATTGAAGATGTCAATCGCACCTCCGCCCATACCGCCGGATATAATCACATTCACACCCAAATCGTTCAAAAAGTTCGGGAGAAATCCTGGCCGGTGTCCGGGGTTGGCTACGGTTTCATTCTTAATAATATTTTGACCTTCTGTGTCGAAGATAATAAACCCTTCACAGTGTCCAAAATGTTCGGTAACCATTTTTCCTTCGCTTGCAACGGCAATTTTCATTTTCCTACCTCCATTTTCACTTTTTATATTACCTTTAGCGTTTGGTAGCTCTACTTTACCCTCATTTTCCAGAACTTCGGCAGCTTCATCAAACAGTTTGGTGCGATACTCTTCAATCAGTCCTTTGTCGCAGGATGCTGCGATATTTGGGTCAATTGGCAGCTTGGCAAGTACTTTAAGCTGATGCTGCTCTGCAATCTTTTCGATGGCGCTTTCTCCAAATATTTTATATTCCTTATCGCACTCCGGACACTTGAAATAGGACATATTTTCCACTAAACCTAAAATAGGAATGTTCATCGATTCTGCCATTTTTACAGCCTTGGCCACAATCATAGAAACTAAATCCTGCGGCGAAGCGACAACGATTATACCATCCATCTTAATGGACTGGTAGACCGTTAACGGTACATCACCTGTACCGGGGGGCATATCAATAAACATATAATCCACATCACCCCAAATGACGTCCGACCAAAACTGTTTGACAACACCGCTTAAGATCGGTCCACGCCAGATGACAGGATCTGTTTCATCTTTTAAAAGAAGATTAATCGACATAATTTGAATTCCTGTTGCGCTTTTTGCGGGGAACATCCCTAATTCGCTGGCATCAGGTCTTTCCTTTATCCCAAAAGCTTTAGGTATAGACGGCCCTGTTATGTCCGCATCAAGAATCGCGGTTTTATAACCTTTGCGCTTCATCGTTATGGCCAGCATCGACGTTACCAGGGATTTACCTACGCCGCCTTTACCGCTGACGATGCCGATAACCTTTTTAATGTTGCTAAGTTCATGTGGTTTGGCTGTAAAATCCATCGGCTCTTTTCTGTCGGCACATTCCTCACTGCAACTGCTGCAAGTTTGATTACAATCTTCACTCATTTTGTTCTTTCTCCTTATGTTTAATCTGTTTATTACGGTTGACCATCAGCATAATTTTTTTTATTGAAAGTTTATTCATTGTTCATTATGTGTATTGCTCATCACGAATAACGTCTTATAGAAAATTTTGGTTACAGCCCGCCCTGCAGTACAATCGGTATCAACAATACTCAATCCCGTATTTACAGCTTTTATCGCTGCCTTGTCAAATGGAATGTTACCCAAAAAAGGCAGTTTTCTTTCCTGACAAAATACTTCTATATTCTTAGCAAGCTCTTTATTGGTATCATACTTATTGACACAAACGCCTATTTTGACTTTAAATCTTTCCGCTGTTTTTATTATTCGCCCCATGTCACTAATCCCTGATACCGATGGTTCAGTTACAATTAACACCATATCCACCCCGGCTAGCGAAGCGATTACGGGGCAACCAATTCCAGGCGAACCGTCGATAACGGCCAGTTCAGCGTCGGCTGCTTCCAGCTTCAACTGCTTTTTTACTTCAGTCACCAGCTTGCCGGATGTTCCGCTGCCCATCTTGAGCTTCGCCGTGGAAAAGACAGCGTCATTTTTATAAAGCACCAGTTCTCCGGCTACGCCCGGGTGTAAAAATATCGCTCCTGTAGGGCAAATCGCTTCACATAACCCACAGCCTTCACACGCAAACGGATCAACGGAATATTTTCCGTAACGCTCGTTAACAGCTTCAAAACGGCAGTGTAATCGGCAAAGGCCGCAATCCGTGCAGTCATCTGGTTCAATGACCGCTTTATCCATGCCATAAAAATCGGTTGTCCGAGTCGGTGCCGTGTGCTTCCCGATAAGGTGAAGATTAGGGGCATCCACGTCACAATCAGCATAGGCTTTGGCTTGGGTCAGTTTAATAAAGGCGCCGGCAATCGTTGTTTTTCCGGTTCCCCCTTTGCCGCTAAGTATGAGAAGCTGTTTCATCGCAAGCCTCCTTTCTTACGGTACACCAAAGATCCTGGAACAAACTCTTATATTTGGAATCCGCTCTTACAGCGATTTGCCCATTCGAATTAAGGGTACCTAATTCCATATCAAATGGAATTTTCTCCAAAATATTAATTTGATTTTTTTGGCAGAACACTTCGGCAGGGTTATCCTCTTCCAGATATTTATTGAGGACAACACCAAACGGTTTCTGAAAGAGTTTGACCAATTCGTAAACCATATTTAAGTTATGAACGCCAAAAATAGTCGGTTCTGCCACTAAAATACAATAGTCAGCCTCTTTGATGCTTTCCATGACAGTACAAGCACTTCCCGGTGGACAGTCGATTATCATATCTTCTTTTTCCAAGCGGCT
This sequence comes from Dehalobacter sp. DCM, assembly GCF_024972775.1. Classification (NCBI taxonomy): domain Bacteria; kingdom Bacillati; phylum Bacillota; class Clostridia; order Eubacteriales; family Desulfitobacteriaceae; genus Dehalobacter; species Dehalobacter sp. DCM. Next base: position 2,493,152 of record NZ_CP092282.1, read on the forward strand.
GTTGTGTAATAGCTTTTTAATAACAGGCACCCCGGATGCTTCACCAACATTGAGCATTCCGGTTACAACCCGGACATTTCCGGATAGGCCTCTTTCAATCCTGCCTATTTCTTTCTCTTTTTCAGCAATTGCTTTTTGCGGGCAAAGAAGCTGACACCCCCCGCATGAATGACAAACTTCGTCGAACACAATCACCTTATTCACAGCATAGGCTAAAGCGTTAAATTTACAGAAATTCACGCAAGTGCGACAACCTTTGCACAATGCTGAGTCAACCTGCGGAATTTTAACAGCGATCCGTTCAGAGACTACGTTCTGCGGTTTATAAAACAAATGTCCATTAGGTTCTTCCACATCACAATCGATATAAACGGATGCCGGTGCCGTTGCAGCCAGGTTGACAGAAATAAACGTCTTGCCCGTCCCTCCCTTGCCACTCAGAACAGCAATTCTCATGAATTTCCTCCACGTTGGTGAAATCCTGCGTGAATCTCGTCAAGAAGGGTTAATCTTCCTTCTTTTAATGCTTGAAGATTGTCCTGGATAGAGTTATTAATTGTTCTATACATGATAATCCCCGCTGCTTTGATTACTTCTGCCGCATTTTCGCCGCAACGCGGGGTAATAATTGCCTCAGCCCCACTGTCTACAATGCTTTGCGCTGCTTTAATGCCTGCTCCACCCTGGCTGGCAGCGGCACTATTATTTATAAAGCTTTTTTCTTCTGTTTCGGTTTCATAAATAAGAAAGTAGGGTGCCCGTCCGAAAGAAATACAAACGGTTGTATCCATCGAATTGTTGTCTACCGGTATAACGATCTTCATAGTGAATCCTCCTTGTTTTAAAATTTCAATTATCTTTCTCACATAATTACAACTTTTGCCGACAGTATCTGAAAAACATGCATAGATTCGCTTAGTTTTCTTTGTTGTCGGTTTCCGAAGATCCCCCCCAACGATGTCGGCGACATCCTTCGCAGCGGCAGGCTTTTTCCAAGCTTTCACAGAGTTCGTAATCTCCTCCTTCTATTCTCAAGACTTTTCCGTTGACCAATGATTCCGCTATCTTTTTCCGCGCATCGTTATAAATACGCTGCACAGTCGTACGGGCAATAACCATTTGTTCCGCACACTGTTCCTGTGTAAAACCCTGTAAGTCAATGAGCCGTATGGTTTCATACTCATCAACCTGCAACAAGACCAAACCTGTCTGATCAATGACAGCATTAAGCGGGCCAAAAAGGTTACTTTCCGGCAAGCAGCATACTCTTCTCCATTTTCTTGGTCTTGACATATTTACTCCTTTGGCTATTGGGTTATTGACATATGCCCTTTATTGTTTTATTATACTTTATTTTGGATATATGTCAATAACTAATCCTTAAATATTTAATTGACATATATCAAAAACTCTGAATCATATTGAATATATGTCAATAACTCCAAAGTATAAAATCATCCATGAATAAACAAACCTTCCAGCGCTTTTCGCCGGAAGGTTTGTTAAGTATATGAGAAAATATAAGTGACTTTCTGTTCCAGAAAGTTTGATTTACGTTCAGAATTACATGAGTGTGCAGCTATGGCTGCTGACTTCGTCAAAGGACTTGGCGCCAGCCAAGTTATACTTATGTACGCCCAGCATGGGCGTTATCTAAGGCATGTCATTTTCGTCCGGTGATATTTCTCCCTTGCTCAGAAGTTTCTTGTACCATATACTGTGGCGATGCTTGACATACTCTCGATTAATATACCCGGTGAATATTCCTGGCAGGAGCGCGCGATTTTCCTTAATCACAAACGCGGCCAGGTGACCAATAATCCCTAAAATAAGCATCACCGTACCAATATTATGCAAAGCAGTATTCCAATACAGGAAGGAATATGGCAAATCAACCCCAGGGAGATTCTTAATTATCTTAATGATTCCGGTGATGATCAAAAGAAGAACGGAAGAACCGATGAAAAGATACGCAACCCGCTGTTCAGCCAGATACTTATCCGAGGCAGGTTCTTTGCCTTTTGTAAACATAGCTTTGATGATAAGATAGGATTCCTTTAAGTCCCCACGGCGAGGGAAAATATCAAACTCGTTTAGAGCGATTGCGCGCACGATATGAAAAGTGACGACAAAGATTAACCCGATTGCGCCCAAGTAATGCAGGTCAACTGTTATAAAATAATTCCCCAGCCATTCGGCACCGGGAAGCTTGGTTACATTATACCGTGTATAGAGCGGCATCTGTCCAAAACCGGTAACAATCAGCAATAAGATGGATAGTGCTGTTATCCAATGAACGAATCGGTTCGCAATATTTTGCCTGAGTATTTTTCCATGCTTTTGCTTATTCTTCGTTTTGTTCATCACCAGTCTTACCTCCTTGCTCAGTACCATTTGTTGGCGTTGATTTTGTTTTACCTTTCATCGTGCGGTAAGCGGTTATGCCGGCAACTGCAGCACCGGCAAATGGAGCCATTATCGCACTCATAAACATTCCTTTTTCAGTCGAAAGATAATTTTCCACATTGATTGGCATGCCTGGTCGGCCGGGTGCAATGTCTTTCTTTTTGGTTTTATCGGCCTTAATCGCTTGATCGATTTTCTCGAATGGAACTGCTGAAACATAAAGAGTTGCCGTGCCTCCGTTTTCTTTGTCTCCATATACATAGCCGCCCAGCTTATCGGCTAAATCATACGCTTGTTTCCGTATCGTTTCTCTGGGTCCGATCGAGAGCGCGCCTCTCGGGCAAGCACTGACACAAGCCGGTTTTTGACCCTTGGCAAGCAGATCAACACACATGTCGCACTTATACATAACCCCACCGCCTGCTAGATCGGGTACAAAGTCAAGATAGATACCGACTCCGGCTTGGCGCTGCGGTATACCCCACGGACATACATCACGGCATTTTGCTCCGCCAAAGCAGGCTCCGTCATCAATGGAAACCGCTCCGGTCTTATCCTTTTCAATCGCACTGAACGGGCATAGCTTCAAACACGTTGGATTATCACAGTGCATACAGCGTCGAGGTACAGAAACTGCATGTTCTACACCATTATGCTCGACGTTAACATGCTCAACAAACGTCCAGTTATATGGCGTTAAGCGTGTTTTTAAATCCCGTTTATTAGACCAATCTTCAACTTTTTTCTGCGGCCAATAGTTCTTCAGCGGCTTCTGCGGCTCAGGAAACCGAGATTGATTATGCTGACCACAGGCACTGACACAAAGCGGCGTATCCAGACCTTTACACCCGTCACATTGTGATAAGTCAATCAAAGTTACCAGTTTCTCCTGTTTTATTTCTGCAGCAGAAACAGTTTTACTTAGGCCGGTTGCTGCAAAAGCACTTAATAAGCCTGCTGCTGTAGAACGCTTTAAAAAGGTTCTGCGCGATATATGATCACTCATCTCCATTATACCCCCTACCCGTATATAGTATATAAATCTATTTTACTTAAAATTGATTTTTTTACAAGGGGGTAAAAATTATTTTTGTATATCTTGGTGGTAAAAGAGTAAAAAAAAACCAGCGTCAGCTGGTATATGTCGAAAGATTTTTGTGTGATGGTACGGAATTATTCCAGGCGTAACGCTTTGGTTGGACACGTAGCAACACATGGAGGTAATTGTAAGCCGTGATCCGCCTCTGAAAAGCAGAGATCGCATTTCTGCATCCTGCCGTCGGACCCGAATTGAGGGACAGAATAAGGACAGGCGTCCAGGCAGACGCGACAGCCCGAACACTTTTCCCAGTCAACTAAAACCACCCCTGTTGTCGCCTCTTTATAAATTGCCTCTGTTGGACAATCACGGATACAGGCAGGATCATCACAATGCCTGCAAGCAACTGAAACAGAAATGCTCTTGATTTCAGGATAATTTCCCTGCCAAATGGATTCGATTCTTCGCCATTTTACATTATGTTCGCGATTTCTCCAGCTTTGACACGCCACTTCACAGCCATGGCATTCAATACAATCTTCCGAAATAAATTTAATCCGTCGCGCAGACATATGATCCCTCTCTCCCCATACACGTTATTATCAGGATAGACCCTTCCGAAACGGAAAATCCCTCAAATTCTTTTTACCTCTACCAGCGTCTGACTGCTCATTGCCGTAATGATCGGGTCAAACGCTTTTTCGGGATCAAGACTGTACATGATATTGACATTGCTGCCTCCGTCCAACAGCGGATAATCTTCCATCCCCAGCTCTTTACAGCCCTGCCACCATCCATGAAGCATCATTACCGTATCCGGTCTGATTCCCGGATAGATTTCTGCTTTCACTTTAAGCCAACCGTGAGGTGATTCGACAATAACCCAGTCTCCATTTTGAATTCCCCTGGCTGCGGCTGTTTCAGGGTGGATATGGATGGTCGGGTCAGGCTGCAGTTCGCGGAGATGAGGAACGTTACGCTGCCAGGAGGCCGTATAATTCTTCGAGGTATGGTAATCGGACAGAACCAGTGGATACCCGGTCACTAAATGAGGTGTGCCCGTCAAGCTCTCCGGTGGCTCCCGCCATTCAGGCAAGGGCGTAAAGCCTGCTGCTTCAAATAAGGTATTATAGATTTCCACTTTGCCATGAGGTAAAAAAGGCGCTCCATCGAGTCTTGGACTTTTCTTGGCAAATACCTGCTGGTAATTTTCGTAGGTACGAGGAACAGGCTTACCATAAGCTAAGCCTGTTGGCAGTTTTCTCAGTTCGGCCAGGGTGATTCCATAAGGCTGAAGCTGATCAGCCATAGCCTCTTCCATACTCCCATTCCAGAAATCTGGACCGTACCCCATTTTAAGGGCCAGATCCAAGAAGAACTGATAGATTGATCCATAATCACCTAAGGGCTCAATGACTTTATTTCTGGCCATTAAATGCCCGCCAACGACTTCGAAGGGATGATCCGACTCGTAAGGTGTCGTAACCGGAATAACGATATCGGCATAATCCATATCGGCCGTCCGGGCGACATCAATCACCACATAAAAATCGAGTTTCTTCAAAGCCTCTATAATCCTCTTTGAGCCGCGCGTGCTTGCTCCCGGCTGTGTTCCCGGAGCAATGATGGTACGGACCGGATAAGGCGTTTCTGTGAGTACACTGTCTAAAACGCGATAGTAAGCTGAGGTAAAACCTTCGATAAAAGGTTGAAATTGTTTTGGAAATTCAGGTCCTACCAGTTTTTCAGCCATATCTCCGGTATAACGTTCTCGTAACGTAATATCTTTCGGCTGAGGTTGATCAGGGATGGGAAGCGTAAACACATTACAGCCGGGACGATCCAAATGGCCGGTAATAGCCATAAGAATGGTGATGGCCCGAATCGCATCATTTGCGGCGGGGGCATGCTCGACCCCGTTCCCCAAATCGATTGACGCCCGTTTAGTAGTGGCGTAAAGTCTGGCAACTTCTGCAATCTGCTTAGCCGGAACTCCGGTAATCTCTTCAGCCCACTCCGGAGAGTATTGTTGAATATGTTCTGTTAATTGATCAAAGCCGTAACACCAGTTTTGCACAAACTCCTGATCAATCAGATTCTCATTGATCACCACATAAAGCATGGCCAAGGCCAGTGCTGCGTCAGTCCCCGGTCTGAGGGGAACCCAATGATCTGCCTTACTGACATCGGGTTCAACAGAGGGTTTGATCGCGATGATTTTGCCGCCTCTTTCCTTCACCTTAAGCAACATTCGTGGCCCGTTCATGGCCGGTCCGGAAAATATCGGCTGTCTCCCCCAATAAATAATAAGATCACTTTGGCTGATCTCGGGCTGCGGCCAATCGGCCAGCGTATACATAAAAGAAAACGCCCGCTGCAACGCACAAATACCGCTATGGCCATAATTCGGACTACCATGTGCCGTAAGGAATCGTTTGATATACGCATTATACGTTCGCATTGCCGGTGCTAAGATCGCCAGGGATTCCGGGCCGAATTGTTCTTTTTGGCGTTTAAGGGTATTCGCAACGATTTCGATCGCTTCATCCCAGGATATTTTTTCGAATTTACCTTCCCCTTTTTTTCCGACGCGTTTTAAGGGGTATTTCAGCCGATCGGGAGAATGTGTCCATTGAGGAGCCGCTTGTCCTTTGGCACAGAGTGCCCCTTGATTGGCCGGAAATTCACGCATGCCTGCGACCTTTGTAAACCGTCCTTCTTTGGCAAAGGCATAAATACCGCAGCACATGGGTGTCGGTCCGCACATGGCACAGAATGTCGGAACAACTTTCTCCCCATTTATTTTGGCCAAGGTCAGTGCTTCCTCTAGGCTAAGCCCAAGGCCATTCTTCTGCAAAACATCACTCTTTACCATCTCTTTTTCACCCCGATGTTATTTGATATATCTACTTAGCTTGTTTACCGATTATGTTGTTAACATTTACACGAATTTAATCGGGAATTTGCTTCACCCTGCCTACAATGCCATTAATGAGTCGGACTTTAATGCCGTGCGGATGATTTGTAGAGTTGGTCAGAATATCTTGCACAATGCCTTCCGTTAATTTCCCTGTTCTCTGATCTTGTTTTTGCACGATGAAAACGCGTATCCCCGGTTTAATGTTTTCTCGTTCATTTCCATCCAAATCCAACTTGAATTTCACACCTCTCTTATTCTCGCTAAAAACCACCTGGGTCTGATGCATCGCTGAAATATATTACAGGATTGACGTTTTTTAACGTATTACGTCCTTTTACTAATTTCATCGGTTAGCACTGTTTCTGAAATCGTCATGGCTTTAATCATTTTCTTGAAGCGTGTGTGATATGCGGTCCCCTCCGAAAATTTCAGCTGTGCTTTTTCGCATTTGCTGATAATTGAAGAGATGGGTCCCAGTGCTACGATTAATTCGTCCTTTGTATATTTCTCCATAAAATTGTCATCGGACAATAAGGACTTGGAAATAGACAATGCTTTAATCCTGTTCTTCAGGAGTGTGTGTTGAGATGTCCCCTCCTCAAATTTGGGCTGTGTTTTTTCACAACGTCGAAGAACCGAAGTCACAATATGCAGAGCTTCTTCTATTTCTTCATTGGAATATTTGTCCATAGTAGTTTGCCTCAAACCTCGCTATTAATTGCTTAGCTGCTCACTCTTTTCCTTTTCCATTCTTGCTTTAAACCACTTAAGGTGCTCATGATCTTCGCCCATAATCTGCCTGATGATTTCCTGGCTGGTTGGGTCAATCTCATCAATGCGATCTTCATATGCATGAATGCCTTTATCTTCCCCGTTATAAATTTGGGTCAGCAACTCCTCAGGTCCCCGATAAGAGTTGAAGATGGAATTGATATCAGCCATAATTCCTTCCAGACCCGTATTTGCTTTGGGTTTGCCCCCCAGGTCAATAATTCTCTGTGAAAGTTGATGCGCATGTCTTTGGTGATCCTGTTCAAATTGGGAAAGCATGTGAGCAACTTGCTCATCCTGTTGTATTTCTTTTGTTTTGTCATAAATATGGATTGCCATATGTTCCCCTTTAAGCAGTTCGTTCAAAGTGTCAATCTGTGATTGATGTTCCATATGCCCCTCCGTTTAACGTTAATGAATTAACGTTATTATTGCCTGGAACATTAAAAAATACTTTTATTAAACTTTTAGCGTCCGCAGGTAGCCCTTTGCATCGATGCTGATTCGGTAGCTCTCAATTGTTTTCTGGATAGCTTTATTGTGCGTCCATTTCGCCAAACGCTGTTCCTGAATATACGGTAAAGCTGCTTCGTACTGCTTGGCCAAGGCCGTTGCGAAATACCATGCAATCATCATGTTGATATAATATTCATCAGACCGGATCGCTGCAACAAGCTCAAGCATCGACTGCTGAAACTCGTCATCGAGATAGAAGCGCATGAGCATGCCGATACCGAAGCGTACCGAATACGTTCGTTCGGAAGTCAGCCATTCGTTGATTTTTTCGTAGAGCTCAGACAGATGCTTTTTAAAGATTTTTGGTGAAATCAGGTCACACGTAGCCCAATTGTCTATGTACGGCAGAAACACGTCAATGGCCGCAATGGCCGCATCATAATTCCTGATCGTTTCAATCAGGAAGCCATGCAGATTATTTTCTTCATAATACGTGTGGGGCAAGGTTTTGAGGAACGCCGAAGCCTCCGGTGTATTGGATAACTCACGGGCAAGCTTTCGAAGTTCCGGCGTACGAACGCCGATCACAGTATCCGGATTCACTGTCGGCATGAGTTTGGACGAAAATTCTTTGTATTTCAGATCCTGCAGCGCGAATAGCCGACGCTGGATCGTTTCTTCTGTGCTAATCATCATCATTTCCCTTTCATCTTTGCATTCATAGAATTGTCTATATCCTATTTCACTTAAACCTCTTCCGCCTATTTTTCCGCGTTTATTCAAACAAGAAGAATTCAAAATCACCCCTGTGTTGTCTATAATATTCTTGGAGAATAAGAATATTGATATAGAGTGGAAACGAACACTTGTCGTTGGCTTTGATTTCTTCGAGGAAATGATGTAATGTCTCATAATCTATTTTTTTACTTTTTTGATCACCTATATATTTCGATATGATCATCGGCATTTGTTCGTCTTTATTAGGGACAATTTGATTTAATCCAATATTGAGTTTCGAGATGCTTAGAAATTCAGGTTTACCGCCCATGTTGATCCATCGAAAGAACCCAATGATTTTAGTTTTTGCAATGCTTTGTGCGTTGAAAGATTTGGGTTTCCCAACCTCTTCATAGAGTTCTCTGTTGGTTGCGGCGATGATTGTTTGAAAAAAACCGCCTGAAGTATAGTCACTCCAGTCAGCCGAGCCGGATCCAGTTGGCACTAACAATCCCGGAGAGGCATTGGCTTTAATGTTTTGTCGCAAAACCACAATATAGCCGTCCGTTGTAATCCCGATGGTAGATATTCCTATCTCATCGCTCATAACAGAAGCACTTATGCTCGGGATATTGTCACCATAATCTCGGTAAAGAGGCGAAAAAATCTCTTGCCCGTCATTATCATAAAGAAATGAAAAATACGTCTTGTTGGTTGCATGGGTGTTATAATAGCACCCTTTACTGAAAACGATTGGGGCTCCTGGCTCGATATCCTTGGCAAGACACAACTTTTTCTGATTATAAAAATTTTTTCTGCCTGCGTTTGCGTTTTGCAAACGACACTTAATAAATAGAAATGTGGTTTGGAAATTCCTATCGATATAATCCTGAACATGCTTACTTTTAATATTTTCAATACAACACCCTGGTTCATTGGCTGTTTGCAAATAAGTATTGAGATCCTTGGACACGAAAGCGCCGTTTTCAACGGCTATGACGTTTTCAAATCCTAATTCCTTTTCTTTTTCACTGATGTTAATTTTTTCGAAATCAATTTTTACTCGGTTCTCATCTAAACCAACATGTTGGAAGTATCGAAAAACATCAGAAAAAGTGCCGATAATTTGCCAGAAGACATTAATAAATAATAGAATCAATAAAACAATGATTGACCGTTCTTGTAATATGACATTGATATTTCTTATCGCAACCAATAAGATCAGAAAGTTGATAATAAATGGAAGAAGCTTAATTTTTTTATTCTTTATGCCATACCATAAAAAGCTCACACCATTTCTTAATATCATTTTTTTCTTCCTTCCAGAAAATATAAATACGTTTCATTTTCAATTGCCGCGAAAGCATAGATTCGATCGTATCTTTATATTTCTGGTTTTATCGATAATTTCCTTCTTTGCGATATTTATCTCACTTACACATACTTTGATAAATTAGTTCTCTCTCTTTTCTTGTTATTACTTAATTTCCAAATTCCGAAAAGCATAAGGAACATGACTTTCATTAAGATTTATCACCTTGAATATCAATGACAACTACCTCAGGTGGATTAAATACACGCGGTAAACGCGGATTATAAGAAACCCCGCGACTTACAATATGCGTCAACGTATCATGTTTGTAGTCCCCACCAGCATATTTAGGAAACCATCCCTGATCAGGTGCCCATAAACCATTTATTATTAATGGAATCCTAACTTGCCCACCGTGTGAATGTCCGGACAATACCAAATCAAAAGAATAACCCTTATAGATTTCTATTAATTCAGGGCGGTGAGCTAAAAGTACTTTGAAGCCAGGTTTATCATGTAATTCGGAAAAATGTTCATCCATTTCCTTTTGCAAGTTGAAGTTTGGTTTCTCAAATAGTGATACAGCTGGATCATCTACCCCAGCAATAATCATGTTTAGGTTGTTCAATTTTATCTGCTGATAGCTGTTTTCTAGAATAGTGACGTCATATTTGCTTAGAGTATCTTTTATTTCTTTTATATTGTTAGACCAGAATTCATGGTTCCCGGTAACATAATAGATGGGGGCATAGCCCTTTAAGCCTTCTAAGAATAATTTTACACCCTCAATTGGAACAGCATCGTCAGCAATATCTCCCACAAGTGCTATCATATCGGGATTTTGCTTTTTAATTAACGTTACTATTTCAATTTGATCCTCACCATAAATATGGCTATGCAAGTCAGTAATTAAAACTATCCGAATTTCCTGACCTTCGTTTATCTTATTAGAAGTAATCACATAGTTTTTAACTACTAACTTGTTATAAAAAGCACAATACATAAAAATGATAAACAAACATAGGAAAATTACAATAGATACATGTTTCTTTCTTTTCAAATCATTCTCCTAATAGACTATTTTCATCTGACATCACTTTGAAGATTTATAACAACTGATTCATCGTTTTTTGATTTCATTATACGAATTCCCCCCATATTCCATTGGGACAGAGTAAATGCTAAAACCCCCACTACTTTTGTCGTCTCCAAAACCGTCTGGTAAATACTTTTGATCAAACTTGACATCGTCAGCTCCGACACCTTGTACAAATATACAGATAATTTTGTGACTTTCTTCATTTATCAATGCATACTCATATAAAATAATCGGGTCATAATTAAATATCGTTACATAAGCCGGATATTTAAAGTGTTTCGTATCATACACAATGTTATTTACACTATTTTTATAGTGTTCATGATCAAATTTCTCAGTAATTTTAGATAGTCTGGATACCTCTGCATCAAAATCTGCTTTTGAAAGTGAATACTCCAAATAAATCTGGCAGGTAGGATCAAACAACGTATCCCTCTGATAATAATAATATGAATCTATTCGTGTCGATTCAGGCATTTGGGTTGGGAAAATGTAGAGGTTGCTATATCCTTTGAAATCTTCAAAGACTCCATAATCCTCGATATCCGATGTTTTGACAGGTGGTCCCCCGTATATGAAAAAATAAACTGAACTTATGCCTAAAAGCATAAAAGCAATGATACTTGCCACTGAAATAATTACTATTTTTTGTGGTTTCTTGCCCATAATCAATCTCCTCAAATTACCGATAATATTCATTTTAAATTATTTAGAAAAATACATAATGATGCTCTATAGTAAAATTATCCTTCTTCCTCATCCATATTATCCGATAATGATAAAAAACAATTTCAAGGATACTCTCATCATCCACTTCGGGAACCTTTCTTCCCAAATTTGAAAAGGCAGAAAGCTTATCAAGCATATCAATGATTCTACTATTTGTCTTCACTAAGCTTTATACCGCAGTTTTTACAGTAATTATCCCCGGAGTCCGTGATGAGCAAACGACAGTTGGGACACGTTCTCGTATCCGCTTTGATGGCGCGTGTTCGTGACAGCTCCGCGCTGACGATCCCTGTAGGTACTGCAATAATGCCATAGCCCAAAAGCATCAGCATACAGGCGATAATCCTGCCAAAGGGAGTAATCGGCGTAATGTCACCGAATCCCACTGTGGTCAGGGTGACGATCGCCCAGTAGACGGAAGCTGGAATACTGTCAAAACCACTGGTCTCCCCTTCGATTAAATACATTAGGGTGCCGACAAGGATGACCACCACCAGAACAGCCTCGAGAAAAACAATGATTTTATAACGGCTGGCCTTCAGTGCATTCATTAAGGAATGGGATTCCCCGATGTATCGGCCGAGGTTTAAGATGCGGAAAACTCTCAGCAGACGAAATACCCGTAAGATCAAAGCAACTTGCGTTCCGCCCACAAAGATGCTTAAATACATGGGCAGGATAGCAAGTAAATCGATAATACCGTAGAAACTACGGATATATTTTAATTTTTCTTGGATAATGACGATCCGAGTGATATATTCTAACGTAAATAGAACGGTGATGATCCATTCTGCGATATGCATGTAACGGATGTAATCTTTATTCAGACCAGACAACGATTCCATAAATATAATCAAGATACTAAGAAGAATAAGCAGTAAGAGAGCCAAATCAAACACCCTTCCGGCTCGGGTATCCGATCTGAAAATAATTTCGTATAATTTACCGTAAAGGGGCCTGTTCTTTCTGACGTTGAGCCCTATATCTTTTTTGTTTTTTCCCATTTTTTGCTCCTGCATAATTCACGATATGCTAATTGGATCAATGTTATAAGGTGACATTGATGTATTTCTGATATTCATGATATTCCTGTGTATTATAGCATATTTTTTAACAATACTGGTAACTGAATCCGGTTCTTTCCGTTAGGTTGGAATGAAAAAACAATAGAGTCCGTTGCCAAATAGTTTGACAACGGACTTGTATTATTATGCTGCTCAGAAATGTCTAAACATCATTATATTTGACTTTTCGCCGTTTTTGTTTTTTGTTTTGGTTTCGGTTTATCTGTTCCCCTTCAGTCTTTCCCTCCAATCGTCGCCAGATCAAAGCGGAAAGTGTTGTGACAAACAACGCCAATATCAGACGAAGGATGAGCAGCGGCAAGACATTGATACCCAAGGGAACAAAGATCAAGGTATCTTCAATAACCGCGTGGCACGCACATAAAAAGATGCTGATGAGGTAAATATCTTTTTTGGATAGATTTTCTTCCTCGGCAGACTGGATGATTACACCGGCACCATACGCTATCCCGAATATTGTACCGGCGAGGAGTGTAACTGCCGAGCTTTCACTCAGACCTAGGAAATTCGTGAAGGGTCGAAGCAGGCGACTAAAGATATCTAATATATGGATATCCTTTAAGATCTGAATCATTATCATGACCAAAGTAACCATCACAGCTACCTGAGCGATACCGATCAGGGCCGTTTGGAAGGCGTTAATCACAATTTCGGTCCAACTTGTTAAGATACCTGACGGCGAAGGCACGAGCCCATATTGAGCCATAGTTTGACCGCCTTGCCAAAAAACATCAATGATCTTAGCCGCTGCAAAAGCCATTACCAACCGGATACCTGCAGAAATCCAGGGTTTAACTCCGATTCGGGTTATGACTGCCGTTTCGACAAGCATATTATGCGAAAGGCTGAGCATTACCGCCAGGATAAATACCTGTTTGATCGTCAGATCCATGGTCAGGATCGCTCCGACGGCAGCATAGAGATTTAAGAAATTACCTAATACCAGAACAAGAGCAGAATCGCCGGTAAGACCAAAGAAGTGCATCAGCGGTTCCAGAAAGCTGCTCAGTGCAGGGATGACCGGTGTGTATTTCAGGATGCTGATCACGAAGGTAATCGGAAAGATGATCTTCGCTAAATTCCAAGTTGTATAAAGTCCTTTAGTTATTCCGTTTTTACAGGTGTGCCATGTTACTTTTCCCATCAATAATAACGACCATCTTTCAAAAATAATCAGTAGACCCTATTCCCAAACGTCAACCGTCTGGACTAGAAAACTTGGCTTACGCCAAGCCTTATGGCGCCAGCGTAAGCCTTAGTTGCACTTAGATATATCAGAAATGATTTATACTTTCTGATATACTAAAGTAAAACTTGGCTGGCGCCATGTCCTTAAACGAAGGCGGCAGCCATAGCTGCACTTATGTAAATCGAACGTGAATCAAACTTTCTGGTACAGAAAAGTCACTTATATACTTTCTTATATACTTACAAAAATAGAGTAAGGTTGCCCTTACTCTACCCTTGATCTATCGTGCGTGTTATTCTTCCGGTGAAACCACACGACTGCGAAGTTCGCCGACCATTTCAGGGACATTGATTTTCATAGGACAGCGTTCCATGCAACGTCCGCAGCGCAGACACGTGTAAAGCATTGGCGCAGCTGTATCGGGATCCCCTTCGACGAAAGCGGTCCAAACGGATCCGATTCCGCTCAAATAGGTTTTGCCATAGTGACCTGCCGTTACTTGGAATACCGGGCATTCATACATGCAGCCGCCGCAGCGCAGGCAATACAAGGCGGAAGTGAAATTGCTGTCTTCGATCATTTTGCTGCGGCCATTGTCAACAAAGATGACATGGAATTCTTTCGGACCGTGAGCGCCATAAGTGGTGACCTTCTCGATATCGCCTGTCTTACTGGGACCGCTGATAATATTGACGTAACTTGGCGCGCCATATTGGGCATAGCGCCAATTGACTTCAGAAACCATCATGGCTTCAAGGAATGTCGGTACAAGCTTCTCGATACCAACGATACAAATATGAACCGGCGGCGCACCGGTACAAAGCCGGACATTCCCCTCGTTTTCAATGATCACGATTTGACCCGTATCCGCTGCCACCGCATTGGCGCCGCTGATGCCAATATCGGCGGTAAAATACTTTTCTCTTAGAAATTCCCTGACAACGGCCACTTCCTGAGCTATATCCGGCGGTACTTCCTTTTTAAAAAACTCAGAAAAAATCTCGGCGACCTGCTCTCTGGGGACATGAATTGCTGGGGACAGTATATGCATCGGGCGATCATCCTTCAGCTGAAGAATAAACTCCCCAAGATCAGTTTCCCAAACTTCATTGCCGGCTTTTTCCAAACCATGGCGCAGCTTTAATTCTTCACCGAGCATGCTTTTGCCTTTGACAATGACTTTGCCGGTACCAACAATGTCATCAAGGATGCGGAAAACCTCGCTCTGGTCTTTGGCAAAATAAGCCTTCCCTTTATTCTTCTCGATGGCCTCCATGGCTTGTTCCAGCAGTTCCTTATTGTGCTTGAGTGAATATTCTTTGATCTCGCGTACCTCGTCCGCAAACATGGGTGTATGCGGGTAGCGTTCCATGGTCGTAGCGACAGTCTCGCGATAAGATTTCACGGCTCGGGTTATTGCCCGATTAATATTAGGGTCTTTACTCGCTTTTTTCAGGTCTTTGCTATAGGTACCCATTTCTTTATTAATATCAGACATTAACCCTTAAACCCCCTATATAAGAATTCAACAACATCATCCAAAGCAATCGGTCTTTCTTTATCGATCCCGCCTTGCAAGGAAGACAGGCAGTACGGGCAGGATATCAAGGCTCTTTTGGACCCGGTATCAGTCAATTCTGCAACTCTCCGCGAAGCAAGGGTCTTCGATAATTCTGGCAACAGCATTTTATCCGGGCCGCCGCAGCAGGTTGTCCATTCTTTGCTCCGGATAGGCTCATAATATTTTACGCCGACGGTATCCAAGATATCACGAATTTCCTGTGATACACCGAGATCGCGAGCTAACCGGCACGAATCATGGATGACCACGGGCTCTGTATCCGGAAGAGCCGGCAGTAATTCACGTTTCTCCCATACCATTTCGATAAATGTCTTCACTTGGACTTCAGGAAAATCAACTATTTTAGGGTAAATGATTTTAAACATTTCGGCGGCATGGGGCGATGTACACACGATCACCTTCGCTTCGGTCTTGCGGATTAGATCGGCAACATGTTGCGCGTATGTTTTCAGATCTTTCCAAAATCCCAATTCATAGAGAAGCGCGCCGGTATAAATATCCGCTTGCGGATCGTAGCAAATATCATATCCCAATTGTTGCAGGATATATGCAGCTTTATAATTGACCGAGAAAAAGCGTTCTTTATCTTGGGCAAGAACGGATGCATATATTTTTTCAGCGTTGATTCCTGTTTTATTGACGATTTTTCGTGCACCCATCATAAAAGAAAATAAACTGCTTGATGCGTCAACGAGAATCAATGTTTTTACAAGTGAGTCGATGTATGGTAAAAGCTGATACTCACTGCCGGTATAAAAAAGTATCTCCCCTTTTTGGGGTAGATTTAAATCTTTGACCCAGGATCCTATTTCTTTCGGCTTAAGTGCCAGCGGGTTTTTGTATTCAACGATATTATCCCGGATCAACTCCAATACTGGAGGCAGTTTCTTTTTGTCTGGCAACAATCTCACAGCCCTTCCGATATTTTGGGTATACTAATATATTAAATATAAAATACAGAAAATAGTAAATGCTCTGTCAAGATGTATTATGTATACATACCAATAGTGCCTATTCTGTTACTAGTAAAGATATTCTGCGTATTATGATATCAATAATTTGCCTGATTATGGCTTTACATCAGTTCATGTGATAATATAATAGATAAAAGTATGACCTTTTCAAAAATATTGGGTTTAAGGGTATTGTCTCCCCAGATAAACCGGAAAGAGGAGATTCTATGGAAGAAAACAGCACTCCCACAAAATCAAAGAAAAAGCTGCTGTGGAAAATTATACCGATCATTGTTGTTATCGCTTTAATTGCCGCTATGGTTGGATTTAAAGGATACGTTATTGTTGAACCGGGCAACCGTGGGGTCGTTGTTGAACTAGGTAAAGTCAATGAAAGTGTTATGGGGGAAGGTTTTCACTTAAAGGTTCCTTTTATCCAGGACGTAATTCCGATCGATGTACGTGTACAAAAAGCCCAGTCCCAACAAACCACCTCCTCCAGGGATTTGCAGATTGTGAATACGACAATCGCTGTTAATTTCCGTCTCGATCCGAATAATGTTAATAAATTATATCAGGAAGTCGGCCTCGAATACAAGGAGAAAGTTGTCGACCCAGCCATCAGTGAATCACTCAAGGCCGTTACGGCGCAATATACAGCCGAAGAACTCATATCAAAACGTTCGGAAGTCAGCAGTAAAGTGAAAGAAACACTCGCCAAAAAAATGACCGTTTATTATATGAAACTCGATGATATCAATATTACGGAATTTGATTTCAGCGACGAATTCAATCAAGCGATTGAAGCAAAACAAATCGCTGAGCAGCAGGCAAAAAAGGCAACGCTGGATTTGCAGCGTATTGAAGTGGAAGCACAACAAAAGATTGCTCAGGCTAAAGCTGAAGCAGAGGCTTTAAAGTTGCAGAAAGATCTGATCACCCCC
Organism: Dehalobacter sp. DCM; assembly: GCF_024972775.1. NCBI lineage: Bacteria > Bacillati > Bacillota > Clostridia > Eubacteriales > Desulfitobacteriaceae > Dehalobacter > Dehalobacter sp. DCM. The sequence continues at coordinate 2,510,354 of NZ_CP092282.1, forward strand.
GAACTTGTTCAATTACGGCAAATCGAAGCCCAGCTGGAAGCTATTAAAAAATGGGATGGAAAACTTCCTACCGTAACAGGCGGAACAGTGCCATTTATTGATGTCAACAGTCTAAGCGCTGCGAACAAATAATATCAATCGCACGATCAAGATTAAAAGGGAGACAAGCAATAGCTTGCCTCCCTTTTGGATATTCAGAAAGTATAAATCCTTTCTGATATAGCTAACTGAATATCCAAGTAAAGCTAAGACTTTCGCCGGCACCAAAAGGCTTGGCGCAAGCCACGATTTCTATTCGTTATTAGAATCTGTTATCACCGTCCAAGAGATTTCCAAGTCCCCCCAGGAGGCTTCCTTCTCCTTTGTGTACACCGCCGGCTCTCGGAGCTGCAGCAATAATACGGTCTGCCAGACGGCTGAAAGGCAGTGATTGTACCCACACTTTGCCAGGACCGGTCACTGTAGCGAAGAATAAACCTTCGCCGCCGAAAAAGGCTGTTTTAATTCCGCCGACAAATTGAATATCATAGGAGATACCACCGGTCATGCCCACAAGGCATCCGGTATCAATACGCAGTGTTTCACCAGGCTGCAGTATTTTTTCGATGATCGTACCTCCTGCATGAAGAAAAGCCATGCCGTCGCCTTCAAGTTTCTGCATAATAAATCCTTCGCCTCCGAAGAGCCCCGTTCCCAGCTTACGGTTGAATTCGATACCGATAGATACCCCTTTTGCTGCAACAAGGAAAGCATCCTTCTGGCAAATGATTTTACCGTTATAATCTGTTAAATCGATCGGAATGATCTTACCGGGATAAGGAGCGGCAAAAGAGGCATGCGATTTACCGGATCCCAGATTGGAGAATAAGGTCATAAACAAACTCTCTCCGGTAATCAGCCGTTTTCCTGCGCCAAATAATTTGCCGGCAAGACCTTGACCCTCTCCCCGAGATGACCCGTCGCCGAAGATAGTTTCCATCTGAATACCGGGCTCCATAAACATTAATGCGCCAGCCTCTGCAATTGCGCTTTCATTTGGATCGAGTTCGATTTCTACAAACTGCATGTCGTCTCCGTAGATTTTATAGTCGATTTCATGCGCTGTCGTCATAACCATACCTCTCTTTTCTTACAAAATTCGCTTCTTTGCTTTCTTTTTGATTCCTTTAAGCAAACATGATGACCCCATCATCATTTCCATAAGAACCAGGAAATTCCTGCTGGAAAAACGCATGAACCTTAATTTAATTGTAGGCAACCTCGATCCTATGGGTGTGACCGTCATCCTTCAGCTTGATTGGGAATGTGGGTAGACGATGATTATCCATCGTGATTGCACATGTTTCAGCAGGTGTAAACGCATCCCTGCTCTGATTGACCGTGATCACAATATGATAGACGGATGACTGATATTTATATTCAATGGTATATGTGTCCCAATTTAACGGAATGCAGGGATTGATAGTCATTTCATCGCCGGTAACCGCTATCCCGAGGATTCCTTCGATAGCTGTTTGATACATCCAGCCGGCCGCACCGGTATACCAGGACCAGCCTCCGCGCCCGGTATTCGGTGGGACAGCATAGACATCCGCTGCGATGACATAGGGTTCAACTTTATATTTATTGACCTCGATATTAGTTCGGGCATGGTTGATTGGATTGAGCATGCTGAACAATTCCATTGCTTTACCGCCTTCACCCAGCTTGCAATAGGCCAATACCGCCCAAATTGCCGCATGCGTGTATTGACCGCCGTTTTCTCTCACCCCCGGAATATAACCTTTGATATATCCCGGATTTCTATCAGTCTTATCAAAAGGCGGTGTGAGCAATTTCAGCAGGCCTTCTTCTTTATCCCATAAATACCTTTCCATGGCCAGCATAGCATCCACTGCGCGGTTTTTATTAGCATTTCCGGAAAGCACGGCCCATGATTGAGCAATCGTATCAATCTGGCATTCCAAAGCGGTAATCGACCCCATTGGTGTGGCGTCGTCATAGTAAGCCCGCCGGTACCATGAGCCATCCCAGGCGTTCTTCTCCATATTCTCTGTTAATGTGCTTATGACGCCGTTATATGTCTCAACCCGCACCGTATCCCCTTTCCCAGCGCAGAGAGGAATAAACCGTTTGAGTACAGATAGCAGGAACCAGCCAAGCCAAACACTTTCCCCCTTACCTTCCCTACCGACTGCGCTAAATCCGTCATTCCAGTCTCCTGTACCGATCAGGGGCAAGCCATGCAGCCCAAATTTAAGCGATTTGTCTATGGCGCGGACGCAATGCTCATAGATCGATCCCGTGTGCTCTGTTTCTTTAGGAACATTATAACGCTCGTCTTCGAATTCGCCCAAGTTCTCCTGACCCAGATAGGGTGTCTGTTCATCAAGAACACTGCTATCTCCGGTGTGCTCGATATAATCCGCCGTCACATAGGGCAGCCATAATAGATCGTCTGAAAACTTGGTCCGTATCCCTTTGCCGGTTTCCGGATGCCACCAATGTTGAACATCCCCTTCTGGAAACTGGCGTGAGCTGTGGAGGACAATTTGCTTTCGGGTCAAATCCGGTCGTATTAGAGTCAGAGCCATTGCATCCTGGAGTTGGTCTCTAAATCCAAAAGCGCCCCCTGTCTGATAGAAACCGGATCGCGCCCAGATTCTGCAAACAATCGTTTGATAGACCAGCCAGCGGTTAATCAGCAGATCAAAGGCGGGGTCAGGAGTTTTAACCTGAATCACGGATAAAACATTATCCCAGAACCGGGTCACTTCCTCGAAAGCGTGTTGGATTTGCCCAACATCGCGAAAGTCATCTTTTAGTTGACGCGCTTTTTCAAAATTACCAGCATCACCCAATAAGAAATAGACAGTTTTTTCTTCTTCCGGCTTCAAGTCCACGATTGTCTGGAGTACGGCGCACGGATCATGGTTAACGCCTGTTTTGCCGGATAACTGGCCATAGATAATACCCGCTGGATTCTTCAGGCTGTGATTAATACCTATAAACTCACTGCGGTCCGTGGTTGAAGCTTGAAGATTACCGCCAATCACACTTAAGAAAGCAACCCGTCCGGCGAATTCCTCCTGATAGCCGTTCCGGCAATAAATTGTTTCGTCTTTGAACTCGGTAAATAAATAGGCATTATTCTGTTCTTTGGAAACACCAAGGACCCACTCGAGATAATAGTAAACCGACAATCGCAGAGGCAGAGGGCTTTTATTCGTCAGCTGCAGTGCAATAATTTTTAGGTTATAGTTTAAGGGAACGAACACCGTCGTTTTCTGTTCCAGGTGATAACTGCTATGCTCAAAAATGGAATACCCTTGTCCATGCCGGACGATATAGGGCGTATTATCCCTCGCCGGCTGCGGCAGTGGCGACCAGTATTGGCCAGAGGATTCATCTTTGATATAGATCGCCTCTCCGCTGATATCCAAAAGCGGATCATTAGACCACGGCGACAATTTATATTCGCGGCTGTTTTCTGCCCACGAAAAACTTGCTCCCGCTTCGGAGATGATTGTACCAAACCGTTCGTTGGCTATGACATTGACCCAAGGTAGGGGCGGCATTTTATCCATTTCATTTAGAATGACATACTCGCGTCCATCTTGACTGAACCCGCCATAGCCATTAAAGAAGAGAAGTTCATGGTGATTGAATTTTGCGTGTGAGCCGTACACTGACTCCGGTGATTGGGTTTCCTTATTATCAAATTCGTTTTCCCTGAGGGTATTTTCTACGATGATCTGTTCATTATGGCGTACCGTTTTATGAATCTGATTATTTAAAGAACCCTTTTCACCGGTAAAGATCATGCTGGCAATCATGTGCAGCAAGGTGATGTCCTCTTTAGAAATCTGATCGCTTTTTAACAGAAAAACACCGCCCGGTTTATTAACCAATTTACGGACATGGCTGATGCTGATCTTCTCCAGGATCACTTCCTGAATCGATTGAAAATAACCGGATTTATCTTCATTGATGATCACAAGGTCGAGAAACAGGCCTTTTATTTTCCAATATTCATGGATGGTCAGAAGCTGATCTACGAGTTTGAGTTGGCTGTTATCTTGGATCTTTAGTATCACAATCGGCAGATCACCGGAGATGCCGAAGGGCCATAGGGACGACTGCCCTTTTTTATTCTGCGAAACATACCGGCTGTTCGGGTTAGGATTTCCGTACAATATCTGACCGGCTAAACTTGAAATCATATTAGCGAAATCAAAGGACATATTAAGATTGGTTAGCTCCATCAGGTTTTGTGACCAGGAAAGTTCTTTGGCCTGATTAATGACATAATTGCTTCTATACTTGTGCGCAAGGTTAATTACCGCTGCTTTATCTTCTCCATAACCAGTCAGGTAATAGACAACGACTGTTCTTCCGGGATCAACTTTAACACGTGTCCGTAAACTTAAGATGGGATCAAGGACAGCCCCTACCGAATTCGATAACGGTTGATTAAGATCCATTACTTTGGGGTCAGAGAGCGTTCGTCCTCTGCCGATAAACCGTGTCCGGTCCGTTTCAAATTCATTGACGCCGATTGTTTGTTCTTCAACATAAAGCGCATGCATCATATAAGACTCACTCTTATGAATATGGCGGGGACGCCGATAGGCAATCAGTGTATCATTTTCAAAAAGGGTCTGAACAAACAGCTTGCTGAATGTCGGATGCGCGAGATCAGCCAAGTGTTCGTCTAATGCCACTTCCACATAGCTTGTGAGCTGGATGTCCCGGGAATAGGTGCTAAGATTGGTTAGAGCAATTCGACGTATTTCAATGGAGTCGTCCGGTGGAACGAATACCTGGGTCTGGGTAATGATATTCCCGTCTTTCCTGTGATATGTGACGGTATTCGGAAAACAGGTGACTTTATATTCATCTGGCTCTGTTTCAGACGGTTTGGCGGTTACGGACCAACTGTTTCCCGAATTAAGGTTTTGAACATAGATAAAGGTCCCATACATATCCTGGGTTGGGTCTTTGCGCCAACGTGTCAGGAATAGTTTGTTGTACTGGCTGTATCCCGAACCTGACAAAGTCATCATCACCGCATATTCCCGGTTGGACATAAATATAGGCCTGGGGACGCGGGTGTTCGGATTGTAATACAGTACAGGCCTTTCGCCCAATTTCCCTGAAATAGCGCGAACTTCATTTTCGCCGATTTCCTCAATCATTGGATTAAAGGTATATTCTTTCAGCGGAACTTGTTCCTGAAGCAACAGCTCGATGGACTTGATGCGCGGCTCCCGATGAAAACGCATTTGCATTTTGTTGGCATTAATGACATTGCTCAGGGCGATAAAACTCATTCCCTGGTGATGGGACATATAACTTTTAACGATCCGCTGTTTTTCATTATAAGGAACACGGCTCCGGGTATAGTCAATCGCTTCATAAAGCCCGTATATCCCGCTGAATCCTTCCGCTTTCATCTGGCGCACATTGGACAGACTCCCTTGAAAATCAATAGGTAGAGCCATGAATGTCGCATAAGGCGATATGACCATATCTTTTGAGAGTCCTCTTTTCAAACCAAGACCAGGCACGCCAAACGCTTTATACTGATAGTTGTTTTGGATATCAAAGGAGTAAAAACCGGATTCTGAAATGCCCCAGGGAGTTTTGCTTTTCAGAGCATGCTCTTTTTGGATCTTGACTACCGACTGATACGATTCATCCATTAACGTTCCCCTGAAATTGCGGAATAGTATCGACGGCATTAAAAATTCGAACATCGTACCACTCCAGGATACCAGACAGCGTTTGCCATTAATCCGGGTCAGAGGACGTGACATCTTAAACCAATGGGCTTCCGGAACATCCCCTTTGGCTATGGCCCATAAGCTGGTTTGGCGCGCTTCGGAGGCCAGCAAATCATAATAGGATTTATCCAAGCGTTTTTCGCTGAAATTGTAACCTATGGTAAATAATTTTTTTTGTTCATCAAATAACGGTTTAAAATCCATACCATATGCTAATGCCTCAATATCCCTGCGCAATTTACTTGATCGGAGCATCAGCAGAATCGTATTCTTATACCCCTGAGCTAAGGAATTAAATAGTTCCCGTGAAATTTTCTCCTGACTTTTTTGGATCAATTGGTAATAAGCGATGATCAGATCCTTTAGGGATAATTGTCCGAGTTGCATCAGTTCCTCGGGTAACGCTGCAGGCGTTGTATTTTGATGATTATCACTCCTCTGCTGAGCATACAACTTAAGATACGGGAAATAGCGCTTCATAGCATCTTTATAGTCACTTAACGCAGAGACAAGTGCATTTGACCAGTAGTCCGTTTCCTGGTCTTGACTGTTTGTTTTTAGCACAGTCATTCCGGCATCTTCAACCGCGAGTGCATTAGGTTGTTCGTCTGTTTCCTTAAGTAGGTTTAACCAACGGGAGATAAAGGTGTAACTTGAATAAAGGTCTATCTGGTTGCCATACGCTTGACTTTTCTCCGAAGTAGACTGCTTTTTATGTTGTTCAGGCGACCATGGTTGTTCTTCTGATGCGTGTGCCAGGATATGATTAACTTCCTGAATAAAATCCTCTATGTGTGATAGTCTTTGGTTAAGATTCTTTTCTAAACTGCTATGCTTGCTTATTTTCTTTTGTTCCAATTCACGGCAGGTAATGGCTGTATCCCGGAGACCTTCCCAGAGTGTCAGCCCGAATAACGGTTTATTATTTATCTCCAGCAATCCGTTTTTAAGCGCGATCATGTAGCCCGCCATATTTCCGCTGTCGACTGTGGAAATATAAATTGGGTACAGCGGCTCCAGGGTTTCCGTATTATACCAGTTATAGATATGCCCGTTCCACTTCGGCAAGCTCTTGATAGTGTGGACACTGGCGTTTAGTTTTTGGAGCATGCGATGTTTAGAGATGTAGCCTAGATCCTCCGCTGCCAGATTCGCTAACAGCGCCAACCCAATATTTGTAGGAGAAGTTCTGTTAGCCACACCTTTGTCCGGCTCGATCTGTATATTGTCCGGTGGCAGATAATGATTGACTTCATTAACTAAGTTATCAAAATATGCCCAGGTTTGGCGTGCAAATAAACGAAGCTCCTGCCGCTCTTCTTCGGTAATATGCGCAATATTTTCCGAATACGGTACACTCATACGATAGGCAATCCAAGGCGAAAGCAGCCAGGAAGCGATGAACGCCGTCAGAATCAAATGGGATGCTAATATCCCAAAGAAATACCCGCTAACGAAGAAGGCGGCAATAAGGAGTCCAGGCAGCATTTTAAGGTAGAAATGCCGAGGACTCAGCTTCGAGTGTTGTTCGGAATCAGCGGCTGTTTCCCACTCGAGAAGCTTGCGTTTGGTGACGGTTTGGCGGGTTAAACTCCGAATAATCGCATCGACTTGCATATAAGCCTGATAAGGCAAAACGGCTGCACTAAAGAGGATCTGACCCATACCAAGCTTCAGCTCATGTTTGAATATACGCAACGTGAGACTGCCGTCTATTATCCTGCTGAACAGGTTGACAATCAGCGGCAGCCACAGGCTGAATAGGAATAAGACAATGAAAGGAATCATATAACGAAATAATGCCGTAAAGGCCAAAAAAAGAATGGCGATTTGAAAAGGAGCCTCCAGACTCCTTCTGAGGTTATCTGCAATTTTCCATTTCGATACCGCCGAAAACGCAGGGTCAAACAAATAGCGCGCAATTTGCCAATCCCCTCTGATCCAACGATGTGTGCGTTTCGCATGGGCGAGGTATTTTGAAGGGTAACCGTCAAAAAGCTCAATATCTGTGGCCAGTGCTGTCCGGGCATGCAGCCCTTCAATCAGGTCATGGCTTAATATCCTGTTATCAGGAAATGTATCCTTCGTTTTTGTATGAAAGACCTGGAGATCATAAATACCTTTGCCGGTAAAAATACCTTCTCCGAACAAATCTTGGTAAATATCCGAAATCGCACAGGTATACGGATCGACCCCGGCCGCTCCGGTAAATATTTTCGAGAAAGGAGAGGCAAAAGCGCCGGCTGCAGTTAAACTGATCCGCGGCTGAATGATCCCATATCCGTATAAGATCTTATTCTTGGCGCCAAGCTTTGCTTTATTCATTGGATGCGTAATTGTTCCCACTAATTTATGCGCAGCGTCCCTTGGCAGTATCGTATCTGCGTCAAGCGTGATCACATAGCGTGTGCCCTGAAGGACTTGAGGGTTTCCGGAGATCACCGTATAACTCGTCGCGCCGTCATTCAATAAGTATTTATTGAATTCAATCAGTTTCCCTCGTTTGCGTTCCCATCCCATCCAAATCTGGTCGCGATCATTCCATTGACGTTCGCGATGAAAGTAAAAAAAACGTTCCTCACCATACCGTTGATTGAGTTTTTTTACCCCGTTGATGCCGGCTGTAACAATGGCATTGTCTGAAGGTGTTACGGCTGCGTAGGCATCGGTAAAATCCCCAAGGAGGACATAATAGATATTTTTATCCTGATTGCTCAGATAGCATACCTCTAAATGCGCCAGTTGTTCCTTAACTTTGACTGGGTCACTAAAGATGGCAGGTACGGCCACGATGGTCTTACATTCCTTGGGTATACCCTGATCCATATAGAGTTTCGGGAGGAAAGCCGGTGTCATCATCCGGCAAAACAATCGATTGACCAAGTAAACAGCCATCCCATTGATTAGAATCAGAGAACCAATAAGCCCCAAAATGCCTGCAGCGACAGTGATGCCTGTATTCGGATTGTTGCCCACGGAAGCGCTGAGCCAAGCGGTAAATAAGAGAAATGGGGCTAGTGTAAATAGGCCGATCATACCCAGGTAGGAAAGCGTCGGCTTTAATTTTAGATAACAATAAACCCCATGACAGGATTTCTTTACTCTTCCCCAGTCAAGCGCAAGTTCTTGTTCCAACATGACTTTGCCAACACCAAATAGATAAAATCCGACATGATTACACGGCTCGATCTTCCCTTCCGACGCCATTTTCTCCAATGTTTTGGCAACGATGATTTCTGACACTTTATATTTTCTGGCTATTGTCTCGATTTCATGGCGGTACCGATCCCGGGAATCAAAATCCATTTTATTGAATATATTGGCTGGATCTCTTTGCAATGCTTGCTGGACAAGGCTGACATTCTCGAAAAAAGCTGACCAGTTTTCTGAATTAACCTGTTTGATCGTGGTGATGGTGTTCCCCATAGATGCCCCTTGGGCTGTCAAATAATGATGTTCCGAGTTAACCGCTTTTTCCACAGTCATGTTTTGCCTGCTGGCCAGATTATCCAGCCAGTTTAACAGTATTTTGGCATCGGAACCGAAATCCCTGAGCTTTCGGGCGATTCGTTCCATATAAACGGTAGAAACAGACCGCTCAGGATCAAATTCGATGTCGGCTGGAGTTGTTTCATTCCCGGCAAATATGGATTCCAGCCAACGATCCGCCTTCGTTCTTTCATCTTGGATATAGACGATTCGTTCGACATGGTGAAATATCTTATCCAATAAGAGAACCTTGAGCATAATTGGGATAGCCCAGATTTCTGCCGATGATAAAGGAGCTTCATCTTGATAAGCGTCAATACATCTTTTAAGATATTCAAAATTCAATTCATGTGGGCTTTGTTTGATAAATTCTTCGACAATCAGGTAAACCCGTGGGTGGGTATTAAAGTCGCTGCCTTTTAGGTAAAACAGTTTGGATTCATATTGTTTGGATATGTCTTTGATCAACGCGGTGATCAAGTCACTGATAATATAATAGTTGTCAAGATACCACTCGGCCGCGGGGATGACATCTTCCGTTTTATAATAGTATTCATTGATTTTTATATACGATTCCCGGATAAAGGCGCACTGTCTGCGGAGCGCAGGCATTAAACTCTGGCCTTTATGGGTGAGGCCCAACCAGTTATGAAATTGAGCAAGTTCTGTAAAATTCGTATTGACATCTTTCTGTGCTGTATTTATGTTCTTCTGATCTATCATATTTCAACCCCAAAAGCAAATTTTTCTTTAACATTATGTCCATTTCTGTTAGCAAAATTCGTTTTTAGGATAATATAGACAAAATAAGGAAATAAAGTACAGAATTCTACTATGAATATCCATATGACAAGAGCACAGAAAAAGACCTCCGTCTGAATTGAAAGGACTAATTTCTTATTCCTTCCAAACAACGGAGGTCAGATTATCTTTTCTTTTGGTTAAAAATCTTCAGGAAATATAAGCAATAAAATCATCGATAGACATTAAGATATCGCGTGGTTTATTGCCGTCGCTGCTGCTGACGACACCGGCTTCCTCCAGCATATCCATCAGTCGTGCTGCCCGGGAATAACCCACTTTCATCCGACGCTGCAAGTACGATGTCGAAGCAATCCCGGTGCTGATCACCAGTTCGCCTGCTTCAACAAAGCGCTCGTCAAAATCTTCACTGTTTTTCTCCGCCGCGGCAGTCTCACTTTCCAGGGCATCTTCAGGAATGGTTCCCGATGTTCCCTGACGGCGCCAATGTTCGATCACTCTCTTGGTTTCATGTTCATCGATAAAACAGCCATGGACGCGCTGCGGTTTATTCAAACCGATGGGAGAATAGAGCATATCCCCTTTACCTAATAGTTTTTCAGCGCCGCCTGTATCGAGGATTGTGCGTGAGTCGATCTGGGAAGATACCGCAAAGGATATCCGGCTGGGTATATTGGCTTTGATCAGACCCGTAATGACATTGACCGAAGGGCGCTGCGTGGCGATAACGAGATGAATACCGGCAGCTCGCGCCATTTGGGCTATACGGCAGATAGCTTCTTCAATTTCGTTGGCAGCAACCATCATCAGGTCAGCCAGCTCGTCAATGATAACGACGATAAACGGCAAAGGCGTATCCATCATCCGGTTATAGTGGTCTATATCACGGACGCCGTTCGCTGCGAACAGCTCATAGCGGTCTTCCATTTCTCGAACAATATACTTCAGATATTTCGATGCTTTTTTTGAATCCGTGACAACGGGTGTCAGCAAATGTGGAATACCGTTATAGAGGTTTAACTCGACCATTTTCGGATCAACGAGCAGGAGCTTGACGTCATCCGGTGTATAAAAAAAGAGGAGCGAATTGAGCAGGCAATTGATAAAGATACTTTTTCCGGAACCGGTAGCTCCGGCGACAAGTAAATGTGGCATTTTGCGTAATTCGCCAACCATCGGCTGTCCGGCAATGTCTTTGCCTAAGGCAATATTTAATTTGCCGGTGGTATCGTCAAACAGATCAGAGCCGATAACATCCCTAAAAAAAACGGTACTGGCGTTTTGTCGGGGTACCTCAACGCCGACGGCCGCTTTACCCGGTATTGGGGCTTCGATACGAATATCCCGCGATGCCATGGCTAAGGCGATGTCGTCCGATAAATTGACGATCCTGCTGATTTTTGTTCCGGGAGCCGGTGAGAGCTCATACCGGGTTATTAACGGACCGACACTGGTATTGATTACCTTGGCGTTTACTCCAAACGTACTTAAAATATCCTCCAAATGGTGAGGATTGGTCTTTTCGTTATCGATAGCTGCTTTTTCACGGTTTTTTAATAAATCGATGTGTGGCAGTATCCAAGAATTCGCGCTTTCACGCGGGATAGCACCATTATCTATGCGATTATTTTGGGGCTCATCTGTCGCCTTCTGTTTAGCCGGAATGTGATCTTGGCCAAATCGTGCTGCTTGATACTTCTGATAGTTTTCCAATCGTGCTTTCTCGTAGTCCTCTTTATATTGCACCGTTGTCCGCTGAGTAGCAACGTCTAGGCGATAGCTCTGATCCGGTTTCACCGTCGTTAGCGCAGTGCTTGCGCCCCTACAATCTTTGGGATTAGCTTCACTTGTTCGGCCGCCGTCTTTAAAGTATTCTTTAAATCCTTGTATACTCACCGTATTTTCGGATAAGTAAAAGCTCTTCTTCCCTTCGCCAAAGTAAGTAGAAAAGTTTGTCCCTAAATGCTCTAACTGGGAATCGCCTGAAGATATTCGATCATAATCAAAGACAGACAATTCTTGGTTAAAATAGGATGAAAAGCTGTCATCGAGCTGCAGGTTTTTGCGCTCAGTATGGCTAACTGGCTTTTGCAGTCTTTCTTTTTGTATTTTTGATCGCAACATTTCCTCTCGCTTAGCGACGCGTTCTTTTTTCATCGCCGGAGATTTTTTTCTACGGATACCCTGATCATCGTCGACATCATCGTCATCATCGTCATCATCGTCGTCCAGCAGCTCCGTTTCGTATTTTCGAGTTTTGGAGAAGTGCCAGCAAATGAAGGTAAAAATTAAACAGATGGCAGGGATAATTAAGGAATACACACCAAATAACTCTTTAAAAAAGCTGAAGAATGTCACTGAGTGGCTTTCCAGATCAAAATAACCAAGGATACTGATCACAAACATAGCCAAGTATAATAGCGATAATATTTTTAATATTATTTTGCCGAACAGCCTCAACCAAAATCACTCCTTATCTTTTTGTATCACATGGGTGTATCCGGGTCATTACTCATCTATTTCCAGGTATTCTTTCAGTGTTTGTATACACGTATCGGGTACCAAGACATCGCCGATCCCGATATGGCTAAAGAACCCATGATAATCGCTGCCGCCAGTTGACATATAGCCATACCGTTGAGCCAGCTTTTCGTAGAAGGCAACTTTCTCATCCCTATCATGCCAATATCCATAATAAACTTCGATCCCAATGGGTCTATAGTCCAAAAGGTCTTTGATCACGGTTTGGTCTACTATCAGTCCCGGATGTGCAAGCACAGGAAATCCACCGGTTTTGTAAATAAAATCGACAGCCTCCGGAAATGGATTCCCTTCATAAGGAACATAGGCCATCCCGCCAGGTTTAAGCCATAAAGCCAAGTCCTCCCAATTCACCCGGTTATTGTATGTGTCATTATTCCATAGTGCATAAAAAATATGCGATTTGCTGACGACCCCATTCAAGCTGGCACTTTCTTCGATTGCACGCCAGGTGACGTTTAAACCCATCGTGTTCAGCTTTTCTACCATGTGTCTGGTTATAGCCGTACGTTCATTACGCAGGGTATTCAATTTATCTTGCAGTCGATTATTTTCGATATCTTTATAATAACCGAGTAAGTGAATTTCCTGATCTTTATAGTAAGTACTCAATTCAAATCCGGGGATAATTTTTAAGCCTGTATCTTTGGCAAGAATTTGTGCTTTTTCTACCCCGGCTGTTGTCTCGTGATCTGTGATTGCGAGAATATCCAATCCCTTTTCTAAAGATATCCGGATAGTTTCTTCCACCCCGAGACTCCCGTCTGATTCATTTGTGTGCACATGGAGATCTGCTTTCAATGATGGCATATTCCTCTCGCCAATATTTGCTCTCAATGTATTTTATTCTTTTTTTTAATCAAAAATCCTTCAAAAAATAACAAACAGTTTTATCCTTTGCCGTTTTTGCTCGTGTTTTGGATTTTGGATATTGATTTGGAAAATAATTTCGTTGACACTTGCCTGGAATTTCGATATAATTGCATTCGTCGTCAACTTAACATTATTATACAGGGGATTAGTTTAATGGTAGAACAGTGGTCTCCAAAACCATCGGTGTGGGTTCGACTCCTACATCCCCTGCCACAAAAGCACAGTAAATAAGCCATAATGTAAGGCTTATTTTTTTATTTCATGTTAGTTATATCTCTCTATATTATCATTAACTTAAATAATGAAACGTAGAATAATATTTTCTATGTGGCAGAAAATAAAATATAAATTAGCATGCGGAGGTAAATGCATATGTCAATTTTAGATAAAGTGAATGCGAAAAGCCGCTCCATTGTTCAAAACTTTACGGATCAAGAAACTGCGAATTATATTGAAGCCGGTTTATTATATCAGATTGTCGTTGCAGGGCGTTTTCATACCGCTGTAATGAATGTCTTGTATAATCATGCAGAGAATGACGAGCTCAAAACGTTAATTAAAGAAGCGATCGATCACTTGGTTGAGAAAACGCAGAAATACAGCGAGGATTTCCTCATGACCAATAAGGCCGCACTGCCAAACACGCAATTTACCGAGCGCCCGTTGGATCGGGTGGATGATATACCACACTCCGCTCATTTCAGAGATATGGAAATCGCTATGATTATTCAGGAAATGCATGGGGCGTCTCAAATGGCCTTATTAGCGGCCATCAGCCAATCCTATCACTTAGATACCGCTGCCCGGTTACGAAAAGAGCTAAATATGGGCTTTGATTGGGCTTATCGTCTTCAACAATTGATGCTTAGCCAGAATTGGCTTCCGGAAATAGCGAAAGTGAATCAAGTTGTTCATTAATTAAATGCTTCAAAATTAGGCAATGAATACATTTTTTGATTAGCATAAAAAGAATCCGTCATCCCATACTAGTTTTAAAGGGGGGTTATTATGAGTTGGAGAGAATCGCGATTAATGCAGGTTATCTGGACTGTTATCCGCGTTTATGTCGGTTGGGAGTGGCTGAGTGCGGGTATCAGCAAAACCTTTGGCGCGAGCTCTGCGGCATGGGTTGGTCCCAAGGCAGGCGCAGCCGTAAGCGGATTTTTGCAGGGAGCACTTGCTAAAACCGGCGGGCAGCATCCGGATGTACAATGGTGGTATGCCGCTTTTATCAACAACGTTGCACTCCCCAATGCTAAAATCTTTGGTTATGTTATCGCATGGGGAGAAGTTTTAGTTGGCATATCCTTAATCCTTGGTGCATTGACAACAATTGGTTTATTAGCCGCTGTCCTTATGAATATGGCCTACATGCTTGCGGGAACAGTCAGTACAAACCCAATCCTTTTATTCTGGGAAGCAGTTTTGCTTTGGGCTGGCGCAGCCGCCTATTATTGGGGCGTGGATCGCGTATTATTACCGCAGTGGAAGAAACGCCGTTTGAAGCAAGGAATTGCTTAACACACGTAGTTAGTTATCCAAAGAGAATAAAGAGAAAGGCACAATTTTCGGATCGTGCCTTTCTCTTTATTCTCTGACCTGAAAATAGACTTTATATTGATTCTTTGATGGTGCCGTGCGCATGGGGGTCAACTATATTATTTATAATATCTATTAAATTTCTACAACAGTTTCATAAAAATAAATTGATTATTCCAATTCTTGTAACGCTTTTTCATAGTTTAAAACATACTGTTTTTTTCCTTTGTTAATAATCGTATGTCCCTCACGCTCCAACAAATATTTATGATTATCTAATCCTCCCGGGTATTTTTCGTTTAATTCACCGTCTTTTTTAAGTGTCCGCCAATAAGGAGTCGGATTGCTATCGTCTCCGGCAGCTTTTCTTTCTTCTGAAGCATTGGCGACAATATTGATAAAAATACCGGCGGTCAACTGACAGGTAAAATCGGCCTGATGCTTTTTTGCTAAATAGGATCGGATAATTTCTGATGTCATTAATTTTCCGGGTTGGATTTTATTCATAATGTGATCATAGTCGAGCGGTGCAGCTATGAGCATATATCCACTGCCAAAACGTTTTGCCATCTTCTCATCATATCCGATAAATTCGATTCGCGGTAGATTTTTAACATTATGGAGCTTTTCATTATAGGTTTTCTTGGCCATGATGGTTGTTCCCCCTCGTCGTGATTATATAGATTCATGCACAAATACCATTGACGTCAAAAGCAATCAATGGTATATTTAAGTTTAGACACATATTTATACTAAATATAAACATCTTTCCAACTAATACTATATCACATTATTTTGCAAATGTCAACCCCGTTCTTTTAACTGCTCAAACTCATTTTCCAACGATGAAGATACACTATCTTTAAGCAAGTATACCCTGTTTTATAGAGTGAAGCGATTATAAGGAAGGTATTGAAATGAAGGAAATCATATTGTTCCCTCCTGCCACCATAAGTAAAGCCGCCTTGGAAGAAGTCATTCACTGCAATGAAATCACCCTGCGTTATGGATTGGAATTATCCTGTGAAGAAGCCCTTGATCTTATCGAAACACGCAGCCGATCGCTTCTTAGCTATGGGAGGATCGAATTTGCCGGTGGCGTGATCAATAAGATCATTCTGGCGTTCTGTAACTCACCTTACCTATCACATCATAATTATGCTGAAACACTTAACGACCTGCTCGAGACTTTTTACTATTATAAAAACGAGACTTTGGATGAAATCAGTGACGATGAACTTATCACATTAATGAAAGACTACTTTGATCACCAATGCCAGGGATCCATTGCGTTGCTGCAAAATCGCGAATTGGAATTACTAGCTCGTAATGTCCGTTACGGCGTGGCAGATTACACCAAGGTAACAGATGGCAGCAAGAATGATTGGATGTCGTATTATTTTGATGAGTATTATCAGGAGGATAAAAATGACTGACCTGCAAAAACACTATACACTCTCTGGAGATAATTTGAATGAGGCTGCTTATCTTCAGTCGATTCTCGAAGAAGCCTATCGGCTAAAACGTCTCTCTGAAGCAGAATTATTGGACATACAGGGACAAAGTATCCGAATCTTAACTCAGCAGATGGAAAGATATACCCGGGGCGAAAGCAGTTCGGTAAAAATCGAAACAGCCCAGCAATTAATGGCATCTGTTTTATATACCGTTGATTTTTATTTAAAAACATTGCCGGATCCTGATCTTTGCCTGAAGACCCTTCTGAGTCGGCCTTTACAGGGTATTTTTCTTGAAGGCAATGCATTGATTCGGTCCCAAGTGGTTCATACCCATGAATTATTTGACGCAATGAAGAAGACGCGTCTCAACACACTTAACTGTGCGTATAACAATACGCTGGATGTCGCGCTTCCCTGCTTTTTCTCATCCTACGATCCGGAGTTTGCAGCACATGAAATTCCTGCCTTAATTGATTATCCCATATCCTATGATGATCCGAAAAAAACAGGTATTGAATATATTCTGGATTACATCCTAACCTTAACGCATGAAAATCTTTTCTGCCAGTGTTTTTCTGCAGAGGATATTCATGGGTTACTCTATGGCTACGCTGTTGATTATCCGGATCTGCTTATTAATATCTTTGAACAGGTGCTTATCAATGCGTTGGGAGTAGTTATGCTCAATAATCCGACTGGAGATCTTCGTATCACCGCAACCGATCGAATAACCCTAAAAAACAAATTCTACGGTTTACCCAAGGAAAAGCTGTTGGATGCTTTAAAAGAAGCCAGTGCTCAGCTTTGCAGAGGTTTAAAAATCGTTGAGATGGAATCTGGCCAGGAAGTCCACCGCTATATTGACCGAGTTCTGCCTCAGATAGCTATTCGCATGGAAGACGCGCTCAAACTGGACCACCTGGACACCTTTTTTGTTGACTTGCAGTATGAAAATAAAGAGCGTTGGCTAACTTTTGTCGATGGTACACGTCTGCCCAACAGGAATTTCCGCATTCTAATTGAAAAAATTAGAAATTGCGGCTCGTTGGCTGATAAACTGAGTCTTATCAAAAAGTCTATTCATAGTATCCGAGATCTTGTTGATATTCTTGAAAGCGGTTACTTGCTTGACAATGAATATATTGACGTTTTTCAATCGCTTGGCGACACTGAGCTTGCCGTGTTAATCAAGAAACTACCAATAAAGGATCCTGCCCTGTTGTGGGAACCTTCCGGAATTCGAACCGACGAGTTACGGGAATGGCAATGTTCCCTTTATGATTTTTGCCTCAAGCTCCCTGCTGCAAAATCGGATACTATCATTCAATTAGCTCAGAATTTAGTGTTAAGGTGACATTTAAGTCTCAAAAAAGGAATAGAAGCGCAATTTGATATTTTGCAGCATGAACCCGAGTTTTAGTTGTATAATTGTAGTATTCAAATAATAGTTTAAAAATGAGGGAATGAACTATGTGTTGGTCGTGTAATGCCTATTGCGGTAATTGTAAGCCACCAAAGGAAAAACCGCGTATGTGTACGCAATGTAAAGCTGTCAATTTTGATTTAGAGGCAACACAGTGTAGAAAATGCGGTACTGAGCTTCCCCCGAGAATTCTGCCTAAGACGGTTTTTTGCCTTTATTGCGGACTCATGTGTGCTAACCCCTGCAAAAAAGCAGAGAAAGCCCCCTTGGATGGCGTTTGTGTACCCTGTAAATTAAGAACACCTCCCAAGGATGAAGCCTCTGAAAATAATCAATAAAAAATAAAGTCACTTATATTTTCTGATATACTAATAGAAAGACAGAGCCCCAAAGCTCTGTCTTTCCTCATAAATCACTATTTTTATGTATCGCGGCATAGAAAAGAGCACGCAATGATCTACCTTGCACCACCATAGATCGTTTATTACCTAACTATAATCTTTCGACTATAACCAAGCAGGTCGCCACCTATGATAATGGTTTGTTCAACCATGCAAGATATCTTAACAGCTACCTGCAACCTCACGGCTGTAAATAACCATCAAGGTTATACCATTTTGTAAATCCATACAAAGGGATATAAACTATGCGACACCCAGCATGATCTTAGCTCGACCTTTAACGATAGGTTGGAACCCTATAACAATCAGTCCAGCCGACTGCCATAAAGCTTTTCCCAACCGTTAAAAATCTTCCCTCCGACTGCATACAAGCCTTTTGACCTGTATACAATCTTTGGCCGACCCGGCTATACCTCCGAAAGAAGCACAACCGAATCTTGACTCAACCATTACGTACCCTTTACGTTCTTATTATTTGTATCTTAGCTAATAATATTCAGGCAATAAATACCTGATCAGTGCCGATCAGTCGTCGCCAAATTCGAATAATTCGCTGAGAAACGACTTCTTTTTATGCTTGGGATAACCGCCGTAATAACTATTATGGTGGACATCACGATGATCATACTGCTTATCATACGGTTTATCGTTATAGGCGGGCTGTTTAAAATTTGGTTCGTGGAAACTGTCGTCTGTTTTTGATCTTTCAATAATCTTATCCAGCTCACCGCGATCCAGCCAAATACCGCGACACTGTGGACAGTAATCGATTTCAATTCCCTGTCTCTCTGTCATTTGCAGATTGACATGACAAATTGGGCAATCCATGTGAACACCTCCAAAAACTTATAGAAGATAATCGATATTATTCTTCGCTCGTATTGAGTCTGATTATAATATCGTCTCCTGAGAGTTTATTGAAAATCGCGTAAAGTCTCTATTACATTTATTCGATGATTTGTATTGTACCCGGCGCTTCCACAATGTATCCGCCAATCTGTTCCAGTCGTGAGAAAAATTCATTTGATTTTAAAATGTTCAAAAAGGCTTGAACATTTTCCGATTCCATGGTGCGAGCCGGCATGATGAAATCATACTGTTCTTGACACACTGGAATAAAATCAAGACCGTAGATCCTGGCAGCCGAATAAATACCCATCCCGGCATCCGCACTTCCTGATGCGACTAAAGCAGCTACGGACATATGCGTGTATTCTTCCCGGTCATAGCCGTAAATATCTTTAAATGAAAGATGGTTCAGCTTGAGAAGGTAGTCCAACAGAATGCGTGTTCCGGAGCCTTTTTGGCGATTAACATAGCGGATACCTTCCCTGGTCAGGTCTTCAAGGCCGTTGATCATTTTGGGATTGCCTTGGGCGATCATCAGCCCCTGAACTCTTTTTACACAGCTGATCAGACTTATTTTTTCTTCGCCAAGGTATTTCTTTATATAGCTCAGGTTGTAACCGCCGGTTTCCTCATCGAGTAGATGGATAGCTGCAAGATGCGCTTCGCCCCGCTTAATGGCCATGATACCGCCCATACTGCCGACATGAGCCGAGGATATATAACGACCTCTGGAATGCTTGTTCATCAAATCACTGGCGACATCGATCAAGGGATCATGGCTGCCGATGATAACCAAGGTACGATTAATATCACGTTCTTGTTTTAGCAGCTCGACGACCACTTCTTGGCCAGCTTCATAACCCTCACAATTTAAAGGAATCTCCAGGATCGCATCGGCTTTGACCAATGACGTTACAACACCGGCACCCCGGTTAAGCGCTGTGGCAATCAATTTTCCATCGACATTGCCAAGTTTCATTCTGACAAATTCCTGATACTTTAAAGAAGATACGACTTTTTTGGATAGGATCGCCTTCGTTTGCACATTATCCCGAAGTCCGGAATGCAGAAGTATTTCCAATAATCGTTTAACAAATTTCTCCATAACAATCATACCGGAAACCGGATATCCCGGTACGCCGATGACCGGACGTTCATTGACGACACCGAGTATTGCCGGTTTACCCGGTTTAATCGCGATACCATGAATAATCACTGAACCCATCTCACGGATAACCTGCGTAGAAAAATCCTCTCGTCCGGCCGATGAACCGGCATTAAGAATAACGAGGTCACATTCGTCAGCCGCCTTTTTTACAGCGCTCTTAATCAAATCAAATTTGTCCGGAACGATGTCGTATACTTTGGGGACAGCTCCCCATTGCTGCAGCATGGCCGAAAATATGGATGAATTAAATTCAATGATCTCCCCACTTTTCGGATTGCTAATCGGGCTGACGATTTCATCGCCGGTCGGAATCAACCCGACAACTGGTTTTTTCCATACCTTAACCTTCATAACGCCGCCGGCGAGCATGGCACCGATAGCTGCAGGCTCAATTCGGATATTTGACGGAATAATCATTTCCGAAGCACAAATATCCTCCCCGATTTGGCGAATATTTTGCCACGGAGAAGCTGCGCTTAAAAGCTGCGCCTGGCCGTTGCCAAGCTGGATAACCTCTTCAACCATCACCACCGCATCGTATGGATCCGGAATAGGGTCTCCGGTATCGACGACCTGGTAATCGATCCCTTCCGTCAGTATGACAGGGGTGGTATCCGTGGCCCCAAACGTACTTTTAGCTAACAGGGCGATGCCATCCATCGCACTGGCATTATAATGCGGAGATGATATATTGGCATAAACAGCTTCTGACGTGATACGACCAAAACTGTCCTTTACAGCGATTTCTTCGGTTTCTTGATTTTTATTTAATGACGCAATAACTTCGAGGTAACGTTGGAGTGCTTCATTCAATTCCATATTATTCAAATATTCATAGCTCATATAACGACCCGTTCCCCCTCTGCTCATCCTTATGGTTTCCGCTATTTGCTAGTACTTAAGAAAGAATAACATCCACCTGGATGCCTTTATCCAACCCTTCACAGCCCCTGCCAATATGCACGTAACCGTCGGCTGCTGTGAGCATGGTTATCAGTCCCGATTTTCCGAAGACCGGATAAGCAACGTATTTGCCGTCAATTTCTTCTAGCTTTACAGGAAGATATTCTTCTCTGCCGTTATTTGATGGATAATTTCTAGCCATTTCAACTCTTACAACGGTTTTCGGTATATTATTCATGCATGTAAGCACCTTTAGGAGATGATGAACAAAAATATTAAATATGGTATAAGCCGAAGCAGGATGTCCGGGCAAACCAAAGATGGCTTTACCGTTAATTTTACCCAAAATAGTCGGTTTCCCCGGCTTCACGGCGATGCCATGGACAAGTATTCCTGGCGCTCCGAGCGCGTTAATAACCTTATAGGATTGATCCCGAGTACCGACTGAACTGCCGCCGGAAATCAAAATAACGTCCGATTGGTGCAGCGCCTTCTCCACGGTCGCTTTGATATCATCGTAATTATCCTTGACGATCCCATATAGCGTTGGTACCGCTCCAAACTTAAGCAGTCCGGCATAGAGCGCATATGAATTCGTATCACGCATCTGTGATCCCTGAGGTTTTTCTGAAATAGCTATAATTTCGTCACCGGTGGAGATGACACCGACGCGGACTTTTTGTTTCACTGAAATGGTTTCATAGCCCATGGCTGCCATAGCACCAATATCTTGTGGTCGAAGGACTGTTCCTGCTTTGATGACCGTATCGCCTATTTTTACGTCATCCCCTTTAAAAATGACGTTATTGCCAGGAGCTGACGATTTGTTGATGTAGATAAAACCATCCTGATAGTCTTCCGTGTATTCAATCATGATCACGGAATCGGCATTGGCTGGAAGCTCGCCTCCCGTGGGAACATAAACAGCTTGTCCGGGTTGAAGAATGACCGTGGGCTTTTCTCCCATCCGAATTTCACCTGCTAACTGGAGCTGAGCAGGCAGAGATTCCGATGCACCAAAAGTATCTGAGGATATGACCGCATAACCATCAACAGAAGACCGGTTAAAACCCGGAATTTCTTCATGGGCTAAGACGTCGGCACAAAGTATTCTCCCCAGGGCATCGGTGAGTGCAACTGTTTCATTCTCCAAAGGATAACCGATGAAATTGTTGTTAATGATTTGGATCACGTCATTGACACTCTTTACATCAAACATATCTTTCCCTCTTAAACCTCGTCTGTTCTCAAGTCTTTCTGTATTACACCGTATTCATTCCAAAATACGCGATTATAAGTAAGCTCCTTCTCTGTCTTGCCAATTTTTTGTTCAGCAGGGTAGCCAATGCCGATCATGCATTCCACTTTCATGTTCTTAGGAATTTTTAATAGACTGCTCACGTAGTCTTCGGTCGTTATGCTCTCGTTATGGCTGCGGTTTCTTACCTGGACCCAACATGAACCCAGACCCAGTGATTCGGCTGTCAGCTGAATGAATGTCGCGGCAATCGCGGCGTCTTCTGTCCAGGTATCACTCAGGCAGCTGTCTCCCAAAATGACAATAACCAGTGGGGCGCCATTCAGGAAAGATGAGCCATGTTCACGGGCTTGGGCTAATTTATTCAAAAGTCCGGAATCATTAACGACGATAAATCGCTGCGGATCAATCCCTCTGCCAGACGGTGCTAATAACGCAGCCGTCATTAGCTTTTGAATTTTCTCTATTTCAACCGGTACCTGCTGATATTTACGGATACTTCTGCGTTGATATAAGATCTCTTCTATCGCCATTTTTTCACTCCTCCAGAAAGTCACTGCTTTAAACCCCATCCGTACACATCGTGATAGTCACTCTTTTATAATTGCACCATATTTACTCTCACTAATAGGCTAGCATAATATACTGAAAACAACAACCGAAACAACATAAACTATAGCATTGTCGCTTAAAAACAGCCTTAACAATGCCTAAACAATCTATTCTAGTGTGCAAAGACGATGAGCTAAATTGGACGAGACACTACTTCAGCGCATACTGATTGCCAAATAACAAATCATATTCCAATAGCCAATAATCCCTATCATATGTTTCATACTGTGTCGGCAGTTCAGCAACCGGGTTCCCTTGTTTATCCACCGTCACTTTCGTGCTGAGAACAGTTAAATCAGAATATATATCCTGCGTAAAATCAAAGACGATATTTCCTTTCAACTGCAATTGCTCTAAGAGGTAAGCACTTAGAAAAAAGGGACTGATCAGGCCGATATCCTGAGTAATTGCCGTCGTTTGATAATTAGACCAGAGCACAAGCGGCACTGATTTCATCTTGATGGTGTCCTCTTCGGTCCACTGATTTTCAGCAGACGTAATGTATCCCGTTTCGCGATAGACCTGATATTCTTTACCCAAATACGGTAAATGGTCTCCAAAAAACATCAGAATCGTCGGTTTCTTCGACTTTTCCAGATAAGAGGTTAAATACGCAAGGGCTTTATCCGCATCGCGCACACCATGGGTATAGGTCTCAAGAATCTGTTCGCTGTTCGTGGATATATCACCGGTTACGCTGATCGGATTATGCGTATAGCGCGCCGCAGGATAGGGGCCATGGTTTTGCATCGTCAGTGCAAAGATGAATTGCGGCCCTTCTGCTTGGCTCAATTGCGCAATGATTTTTCTACTGACATCCATATCCCCGATATATTCCCCTGTTTTTTGGGCATTAGGAAAGTCATTAATGTTGTAAAAATGGTTAAAGCCCAATAAGGGATAAACGGTATCCCGATCATAGAACCAATCGTGATAGGGATGGATTGCCGTCGTTGTATAACCATAGCTTTTTAACAGATGAGGCAGCGCCGGAAGCGGATTGACAACATATTGCTGATAAGCGATCGATCCCTGAGGCAAATATTTAGTTGACAATCCCGTTAAGAGTTCAAATTCCACGTTAGCTGTACTGCCGCCGTAAACCGGAGAAAGAATCGCGCCGCTAGGGTACTGGTCTGATATCGAATGGAAATAAGGCAGCGGATCTCCGGAAAACGTAACACCAGGCAGAACGGTCGGATCCCAAAAGGACTCATTCAATACAATAATAATATCCGGTTTTACAGCGGGCGGTTCTTCCGCCCCAGCGTCAGATTTGGACTTACTGACAATACGATGGATGGCGCTCTCACTGTATCCGATTGGCGGGACCACAAGCGCATTTTCTACATTCATGATAAAGCCCAGCAACAACCCGTTCTGTAAGCTATTTTCAGACTGAACCCAATAGATATTTTCTATATTTGCCGCCTTGAAGAGGGTCTGGACAGGTGTATGACGATAAAAAACGAGGATAGGAATTAACACGATGGAAATAAAAAATAGTATAAGCCGGGGCTGCCACCCCAGGCGGTGCCTGGGGATAAAGAATACTCCGGCAATGATCACGATGACGATCAATAAAGCAAGGAGTATAAGGACAGTCCCAATTTCCCCGGTGATTTTCGGCAATAAATTATAGACCTGGTCAACACGTCCAAAATCCCAGGGGAAAAGCGGGTCACCCAAAAATTGTTTTTTAACATGATTGGTAATGGCAAAAACAATAAGTAAAACAGAGGATATGACCACCGCCCGCAATGTTCCTGTCAGAAAAAGAAAAAAAGAATTGAGCAACAGAATGGCGCAATAATTGATGATAAAAAGCGTGAAATAGGAAATGATCCATAGAAATGCATCTGAAATACTTTCTCTTTGGATCACTTCGATGGTCATCAACTGAAGCAGCGACATGGCTGCTATCCACAATAAAAATCCTCTGATGGTGATTTTTTTGTTGCGTAAGTTATTGTTGATGCGATTAACAAATCCGTGGAAGGCCTTCCCCATATAAGACATCGATAATTCGTTTTCCTCCCAGCCTTGTTTTTATGGTTACGAGCGGTTTTGCGTTGTCGGCAACTTTGCCGATAATCTGTGCATGTACACCGAGCGGATGCTGGTGAAGAATATCAAGCGCCATATCGGCATGTTCCGGGGCAATGATACACAAAAATTTGCCTTCATTCGCCATATATAACGGATCAAGCCCTAAAATATCGCAAAAAGATTTGACTTCAGGATCGACCGGAATCTGCGTTTCCTCAATCTCGATCCCATGACTTCCCGACTCCGCGATTTCATTCAGAACTGTTCCCAGGCCGCCGCGGGTAATATCCCGCATGACACGGATAGCAATCCCGTTGTCGATGAGGCCGCGGACCATTGGGCCCAGATCAGCACAGTCGCTGTGGATGGAATTATTGATTTCCATTCGTTGTGAAAGAATGCAAGCGTGATGGTTGCCCAGATTGCCGTTAATAATGACAATGTCGCCTTGCCGTATGTTTTCTGAACCAAAGAATCGCCCGGTTTTTCGGTAGCCTAGACCAGCTGTATTGATATAGAGACCGCCATTCCCCTGGACAACTTTTGTGTCGCCGGCAACGATCTTAATACCGGCCTCACGCGCTGTCTTGCTCAGTGAACCAACAATCCGGTCCAAGAGGTCAATATCGAGTCCTTCTTCAAGGATAAATCCGGCCGTCAGATACTGCGGTTCCGCCCCGCTCATCCATAGGTCGTTTACGGTTCCGCAGACAGCCAATTTCCCGATGTCTCCGCCGGGAAATTCCAACGGTGTTACCACAAAAGAGTCCGTCGTCATCGCCAATGGGTAATGTGCCACCGGCAGTGCCGCTGCATCTTCCATCTTATCCAGATAGTCGTTGGCCAGGTATTTTTGAAAAATATCCTTAATTAGTTCACGCGTTGCGTTGCCGCCGCTGCCATGCGCCATTACAATTTTCATCTATCCACCCGCTTTAATTTATTTTATCCAAAATAGTTTGAATTACCCGCATTGACACCCTTGCTTCTTTTCCGGTAAATGACCATATCAAGACTTACTTGACTAAAACTCTTACTTCTTTGAGAAACGATACCAAATACCGCAGGTGCCTTCAGAAGACACCATACAGGGCCCTTGTGCTTTTGCAGGAGTACAGGCTTTGGCAAACATCGGACACTCATCGGGGTTTATTTTTCCTAAAATGACTTCGCCGCAACGGCAGGCAGTCGGCTTTTGATTAGCGTCTCCCGTCAAATCGAAGGATCCGGCATCGTACTGTTGGTATTTTGGCCTCAGATAATACCCCGAATCCGCGATAACACCAATACCACGCCAAAAAGCGGGTCCGGATTCAAAATAGTCGTCAATGTACTTGAGTGCAGCTTGGTTACCTTCCGGCTTCACTGCCGAAGGATAGAGGTTATGGACCTGTGCTTTGTTATTCTTCATTTGCTGTAACAAATCATAGATTGCAATCAGGATATGCTCTCCTTCAAAACCGGCGACGGCAAAAGGTTTTGCGTAACGCTCCGCCAGCGTCGAATAAATGTTGGAACCTAAAATCGTACTAACATGGCCGGGTGCAATAAATGCCGCAATGGCGTTATCTGTTGAACAGATAAAATCAAGTGCCGGCATCACCCTGCGCAGGGCCGTGAGTAATTTAATATTGCTCACACCCCTTTGTGTCATGTGTTCAAGAACCAAGGCGTAAGACGGAATGGTCGTTTCAAAACCAACACAGGCGATGACAAAGGTTGTCTGTGGATCCGCAGCAGCTTTTTTAACTGCTTCCTGAGGTGAATACATGATTTCAACCTTGGCCCCTTCAGCCTTGGCTTCACTTAATGATTTTTCCGTACCCGGTACCTTCATCATGTCTCCGAAGGTCAACAAAACCGTGTCCGGCTTTAAAGACCAGGCAATCGCTTGATCGATATACGCGGCAGGGGTAACACAAACCGGACATCCCGGGCCGGATATCAGCTTGATTTTTGGCGAAAGCATGCTGCGGATACCATTTTTAAATATAGAAGACGTATGCGTGCCGCATACTTCCATGATTTGTATTTCTTGATCGTCATACATTCCGATTTCTTTAATGATAAACTCAAGATCCATGGCGGTATGACTCCAATTCTGTAAATAGATCAAGGATTTCTTCCGCTGTATCTTGCTGGATTACTTCAATGGCACAACCGGCGTGAACCAAAACATAATCACCAATTTTCGCATCGACCAGCGCCATGTTGACATCAATAATATTCCCCTGAAAATCAACCTTGCCGGCAAATTCATTCACTTCAACCACTTTTCCCGGTACAGCGACACACATCGGTTTATACCTCCTCGCCTGTCAATAGGCTATTCACATCATTAACATCATTCATTTTGACGATTATGTCAAAAAAGCAAAAGAAGCATCATGTATCAATTTCAATGTGTTTTACATAAAACTCCTTGCCTAAATCAGTAGGCAGGCCGTCTTTAGCGCAGTGTGGGCAGGCAAAAGACAACGGTTCACGCACATAATGACAGTCGCAGCTTGGACAGTACCACTTCGCTTCGATAGTTTCAATCTCCAAGATGGCACCTTCACAGAGGGTTCCCTTAGATATAACATCAAAATACATCTGAATAGACTCCCCTACAAATCCGGATAATTCTCCGACCACCAAGGCGATACGCAATACTTTTTGTGCTTGGTGTTCGCTGGCCTTTTCTGATGCGATCGTGATGATTTGTTCTGTAAGCGGCAGTTCATGCATGTTTGTTTCATATCTCCATTTCTTTACCAGTGCTTTCCAGATTGTACAGACCTTTATACATTATATCATGGATTGAAAGATTATTATATTTATGAAAAAGCCTTCAGTAACCGAAAATGTGTCGTTTACTGAAAGCTATATTTGCTAAGTACGCCAAGAATAGACATTCCTAAAGTTTTTCCAGGGCGTGCTTCATTTGGGCCACTGCACGTTCAATATTTTCTAAGGAATTGGCATAAGACATCCTTAAATAACCCTCGCCATAATCTCCGAAGGAACTTCCCCACAGTGTAGCCACACCAGCCTCATTCAAAAGGTATTCGGCCATCTCTTTACTGGTCATACCAAATTGTTTAATATTCGGGAAGGCGTAAAACGCTCCCATCGGCTTTAAGCATTTTACCCCGCTGATGGCGTTTAGTCCGTCAACAATACGATCTCTGCGGATTTTAAACTGAGCGGCCCTTTCTGCGACACCCTCTTGAGGGCCTGTCAATGCTTCGATACAAGCCATTTGGGTAAAACCGGCTAAACAGGAGGTACTGTTGACAACCAGTTTGCCGATCTGTTCGGCTGCTTCTTTCGACATGATCCCATAGCCTGCCCGCCACCCGGTCATGGAGTAGGTTTTGGAAAACCCATTGAGAATAATGGTCTTCTCTCTCATATGCGGCAACGATGAAATTGAGAATGCCGGTTCTTCATAAGCGATATTCTCGTAGATTTCATCGGAGAGAATGACAATGTCACGATCTGCCAGGAAGTCAGCAATGTCGATATAGTCCTGCTTGGTCAGCATACCTCCGGTTGGATTTTGCGGTGAGTTAATAATGAGCAACCTCGTTTTATCGGTTACCAATGACTTTAGCTCATCAATATCCATCCGAAATTCGTTCTCTTCCCGGAGCGGAATCGGTACCGGCACACCGCCGGCAAATTTAATGACTGACTCATAAATCGGGAAGCCCGGATTGGGATAAATCACCTCATCGCCGGGATTGACTGTCGCCAGTATCGCATAAAACATGATCGGCTTCCCGCCAACGGTCATAACAACCTCTTCCGGTTCGATCTGATAACCTCTTTTTTTACCGGCATATTCAGCGACGGCTTGGCGTACTTCGACTAAGCCCGATGACGGCGTATATTTCGTCATACCGGAACGCATGCCGGCAATGCCTTTTTCGATGATATTGTTCTGAACCGGGAAATCCGGTTCACCGATCTCCAAATGGATAATCTCTCTTCCCTGTGCTTCTAAAACTTTCGCTTTCGCCAGCATTTCAAAGGCTGTTTCATTCCCCAGCCTGGACATACGATCAGCAAATTTCATACGTATTACAAACCCCATCTCATCGTGATATATCTTTTTAATTTTACATTAAACAACTAAGAAAAATCAACAAAATAACGCATACTGCTCTTTTTAAATTCAGTTTGACTGAAAAGCAACAGGTAATCCGTGAGCCCTGTTTCTTCTGATAATTTTGCCATCACGTCGTGACATTCCTGATCGGAATGTCCATGAACCATCGTATAGAGATTGTAAGAAAACATAGGCAGGCCCGGTCGCTCGTAACAATGGCTAACTTCATTGTAGCCGGCCATTTTCCTGCCCGCTTCGCTTACCAAAGACGTTGGGACACGCCAAACTCCCATCGCATTGGAAGTAAACCCGGCTTGTTGATGATACAATACCGCGCCTAAGCGGCGCAAAATACCACACTCCAGAAACAAATCAATTCTCGCCAATACATTTTCTTCAGCCAGATTCAATTCTTTAGCTATGGTGGAAAAAGGGGTCAAGGTATGGGGTAAATCCTCCTGGAGTAACCGGATCAGTGCTTTGTCAGCTTCGGTGATACCAGCATTCACTGGTGAGGTGGGTGATCTCTTCCGATAACCATCAGACGCCATCGCTTCTTTTTGCTCTTGCTCCAATAAATTCAGGCATACTTTGACCTTAAATACTTTTTTGGCTGGTAGACTGTAAACATCCTTATTGCCAAGCAGGTATTTGATCGTGTTAATGATCTGTTCCATTCTTTGGTGTGAACAGGCGATCACAGTAAACCACAAATTATAATCATGATTGCGCAAATAGCAGTGAGTGATTTCCGTAATATTCTGTATGTGTTCCGTGATAGGCGTCACTTTGTCTGCGGGGACACGGGCGGCGCAAAGTGTGCTCACATACCCCAGTTTAGCTGAATCAAAGATTCCGCCAAGACGCCGGATGATTCGCTGTTTCTTTAGATTTTCCAAGCGGTGAAAAACCTCGTGTTCCGGCATGCCTATTTTAAAACCAATAGCTCGGTAAGGTCGGGTATCAAGGGGAAAAGCCTCCTGAATAAGATTCAGGAGCTTTTTGTCAGTGATGTCCATTATTGTCCCCCTTTACGTCCATGAAACAAACACCAGGGTTCTTCCGCCATAAAATCACCTTCATGGTAATAGGCGGCACGGGCGCGGCAGCCACCGCAGACTTTCTTATAGGTGCAGTCTCCGCAGCCGCCTTTATAATTCAAGGTGCGAAGTTCCGCTAATACCGGATGAGTACGCCAAATCACATCAAACGGTGTTTCACGCACATCCCCCAACGGCATATTTAAATAAGCACATGGCTGTACCTGTCCTTTGGGACTGATGATGCAATAGGCTGTCCCGGCAAGGCAGCCTCGGCTAAACCGTGTTTCGATTCCCAATTGTTTGGCAATACGGGTAAATTGGGGGGCACATGTCGGTTTTAGTTCGATCTTTACGGTTTGCTGCTTTTTCATCACGCGAGTCAGAACATCCTCATACGCTTCTGCCCGAAGTGATTCTTCCTCTATGGATACCGCTCTTCCCGTCGGGACAAGAAAGAAAATATGATGCGCCACGGCGCCCAGCTCCACAGCAAAATCAGTCAATGCTTCAAGCTCGGAAGAGTTCCAATCCATGACCGTCGTATGCATCTGAAAAGGAAGACCTTCTTGATGGCAGTACTTCATACCCTGAACCGCTTGTTGCCATGCGCCCGGATATTTGCGAAATTGATCATGTTTCTCTTGATTTAAGGAATCAAGAGAAATTCCCATGCCCATCGCGCCCGCTTCTTTTAATTTTCGAGCGAATTCCGTTGTGATCAATGAGCCGTTCGTTCCAAATACCGGACGCAGACCGACGTGTTTGGCATACGCAGTCAGTTCCAGAATATCCGGACGCATCAATGGTTCGCCGCCGCTGAAGATCATGATTTTGAAACCCGCTTTTGCGATCTGCTCCAGCATGGTTTTTGCTTCGGCTGTACTTAATTCTTCATCTAATTTCACACCGGCATCCCGATAACAGTGATCACAAAACATATTACAGGCATTTGTCGTATTCCAAGAAACAATCATGCGCTATTCCTGCCTTTACTCGATAAATTACGTTGTACTAGGAAATACCAATCTCCGTATCTGTCAGATAACAGGCGGGATCGGATTCCCAGAAATCGCCGGTTACCGCTTCGGCCCGGGTTCTAAAATTCCCGTTGCAAAAGCTGACATACTGACATTGACTGCATCGTCCCTTGAGCAGTGATTTTCTATCCTTTAAACCTGCCATGATTGGGTGATTACTGTCCGTCCAGATTTCACTGAACTTTCGTTCCCGAACATTGCCAAACGTTATATGCTGCGTAAACTGATCCGGATGAACATAACCGTAAGGATCAATTTCGCCAAAGGCAATGCCTGAACGATTGCCACCGTTATAGCCAATCAGTTGCTTTATTCTTTCCCCTCGGTGTGGATCGTGTTTGAGAGCGTTAAGGTATAAATAGACACCGTCACAATGGTTATCCACCGTTAGGATCTCCTTATTTAACCCTCTCTTCTGAAAATCCATAGTTCGCCGAATAATCGTGTCCATCGCGTGGCGTGATTCTTCCGGTGAAATATCCTCGTCCACCATTTGCTGGCCGCGGCCTGAATAAACCAAATGATAAAAGCAGACGCGGTCAATTTTTTCGGTTTCAATAAAGTCAAAGATATTGTCCAGCTCTTCAAAGTTATGACGATTAATCGTGAAACGAAGTCCTACCCGCTGTTCCACCGCCACGCAATTTTGGATCCCCTGCATCGCAGCGTGGAAAGCACCTTCTTTTCCTCGAAATTTATCATTCACGTCCCGCAGCCCATCCAGGGAGATGCCGACGTAACCCACTCCGATATGTTTGATCTTGCCGGCGACTTCAGGCGTAATTAATGTGCCGTTGGTCGATAAGGTCGGCCGGATCCCTTTCGCTTGCGCATATGCGGCCAACTCAAAAAAGTCTGGCCGAATCAATGGTTCCCCGCCGGAAAACAAAAGAACGGGTACTTTAAAATCAGCTAAATCGTCGATGAGTCGCTTCGCTTCATCGGTTGAAAGCTCGCCGGCATATTTTTGAGAATCGGAATCCATATAACAATGGACACAGTGAAGGTTGCATGTTCGGGTTGAATTCCAAACAACAACTGGACCGGTCTCTTCTGTTGTTCCGTTTCTTGCTCCGTGGCTGGCTTTGCTGTAACGTAAAGAATCCCCGAAATAGTCCGTATCAAATAATAGTTTGGTTACACTGATCATAGGTCATCTCCTGATCTCATGGCCGATTTTTTTGCGTTTAGGCCCCCGGCCTCTTCACATATTACTCGGACCGGGATTAATGCAACATTATATCATTGATTACGGTTTTAGGCCAGTAAGCGAGCGAATTGGCGCATAAGTCGACGGTTTTGACAAACCCAACACGGTATACAGGTAAAAGAAAAAGTTCATTCACGCCTTAAATGAATTGTTTGATGCTGGAATGCCTTTTCTTTCCGGCTTTCCCCATCCGCGCTGCTTACCAAGCATACTTAGGTAAGTGTTTTTTGGGCCCATAGGTTGTCCCACTTTACGGTACGTTGCGGAATCCGGGACAACCTCCAGCATAAATAGCTTCCCAGCGGGCATATGTCCCCCCGGAAATAATTGCCGCTTCTTGCCATCAGCCATTACTGCCCTCCATGGCATGGCTGACATTAGGCACCTCTTGTGCCGTCATCCATGGCACTGCGACATAAATTCATCCATGACTAAAAAAGCCGCTGGCAGATAATTGCCAGCGGCTTTCATTGCATATATTTTATTCCTTACTTGAGATTCTGAATTAACACGTGACGGATCACGTGTGGACAAAGGTCATGGAATTACTCGTGATGATGTTCTTTCTTAATCTTAGCAACAAGAGCTTCCGTCATTCTGGCCGGTACTTCCTCATAAGCATAGAACTTCGTCGTAAACGTACCTTTACCGCGGGTCATGGCTTTTAGGTCAATGGAATAGCGCATCATTTCCGATTCGGGCACATGCGCCCGGATAACCTGATATTTCCCGTTGGGTTCCATGCCCAGAACCTTGCCACGGCGGGTATTGAGGTCGCCGATTACATCGCCCATGCTGGCTTCGGGAACAGAAACTTCCGCTTCGACAACCGGTTCCAGCAGCACGGTGTTGGCCATCTCGGCGCCTTTCTTGAAAGCGATGGTAGCCGCGAGTTTAAAGGCCATTTCCGAAGAGTCGACGCTGTGATACGAGCCGTCATATAGGGTAAACTTCACATTCGTCATCGGATAACCGGCTAAGAATCCTTCGGTAATTGCTTCACGCAATCCCTTTTCTACAGCCGGAAAAAAGTTTCTCGGAACAGCACCGCCAAATACTTCTTCCGTAAATTCAAAATCCTTATCAGGATTTGGCTGCATTTTTATCCAGACATGGCCATATTGTCCATGACCGCCGCTCTGTTTCTTATGTTTGCCTTCAACCTGAACCATCTTCTTGATTGTCTCTCTGTAGGGGACGATCGGGACTTCCATTTCAACGGCTACCCCGAATTTTCTCGACAGTTTTTCACCGACGATATCCAGCTGCATTTCGCCAAGGCCTTTTAAGATGGATTGCTTGGTCTCGACATTTTTGGTAACGCTGATGGTGGGGTCTTCGTCGACCAGACGAGCCAGAGCGGAACCCAGTTTGTCTTCATCCCCTTTACTCTTCGGCTTGATGGCAACGGATAAAGAGGGTTTTGGAAAGTCAATACCATCTAAGGTGATCTGTTTATCTTTGGCGCAGAAGGTATCTCCGGTCTTGGTATCCTGGAGTTTAGCTACGACGGCGATATCACCGGCTTGAACCGCAGCGATGTTATCCTGATTTTTTCCTCTGAGGTAAAACAGCTGGCCAAGTTTTTCATCGGCTTCGCGATTTGGATTATAGACAACGGACTCGCTGTTAAACGTACCTCCGTATACTTTGAAGAACGTCATCTTGCCAAGATACGGATCCGCCAGGGTCTTGAAAACCAACGCGGCTTTCTTCTCGATGGGTGTCGGAGCCGGAACATTATCCGCGATAAACTGGGAAAATTCTTTAATACCCAGATTTTTTTCGACGGAACCAAACAGAACCGGTACAATCATATTTCCAGCCAATCCTTGGCGAAGAATTATCTTTAACTCATCATCGTTTAAGGTTTCGCCATCCAGATATTTCATCAGAATGTCATCATCGGCTTCAGCCGCTGCTTCAGCCAGAGTTTCTTTGAGCATGGCGATATCATCTTGATAGGCGTCGGGTATATCGGCCTGGAACATGTCAATAACACCGGAGAAGGAAGCTTCTTTGCCGACGGGGATCTGGACTTGGACAAAACGCACATTCGGATAGGCTGCTTTCAATTGATCAAGAACTTTATCCGCATTGGCATTTTCGCGATCCAGTTTATTGATAAAGACGACTTTCGGAAGCTTTCTTTCTTCCACTAAGTCCCAAATAATTTCGGCTTGTACTTCCAAACCATCCACGCCGCTGATAATAAATACACTTGTATCCACGACGCGAAGCGCACTATAGACTTCCCCGATAAAATCGGAATAACCGGGAGTATCCAGAATATTGATTTTTGTACCCTGGTGTTCAATCGGGATCAGCGACATACTAATAGAGATGTGACGTTGAATCTCTTCTTGCAGGTAATCTGAGACGGTATTCCCGTCATTTACTTTACCGATACGCGTCGTAACTCCGGAGTTAAACAGCATCGTTTCAGTGAGCGAGGTCTTTCCAGATCCTCCGTGCCCAACAAGACAGATATTACGAATACTCTTGGTGTCATAGTTTTTCAAGAATAATCTCCCCTTTTATATTCTTTTTCAATACTTGACGATTACAAGATTACTTCACAATAACATCACTCAATATTTAGTTATACCTTGCTTATTCTACCTATGATCAAAAAAACCTTTAAAAAAAACTGACGGAATAAAAAACTTGGAGCATGACCTCCTTCTCTGGTGCATAAGTTCTATAGAAATCATCTGCTGTAAAAACACCGGGAGGAGAATATGTCCAGAAACAATCTGATTTACGGTGCAGTCATATTATTTGGAGCAAACCTGGTTAACCGCATGCTTGGCTTCGTTTACCAGTACCTGATCATGCACTATATTGGTAGTGAAGCCTATGGCCTTTTTTATATGGTATTTCCAGTATATATGACCGCTCTGGTTCTGACCACAGCAGGGATCCCTTTGGCCGTATCGAAAATGATTGCTGAAAAAGTATCTCTGGGTAATTACAACGAAGCGGGGAAAGTATTTCGGACTGCTTTCAGCATCTTATTTTTTACCGGCCTTGTGGTTACGATTTTATTATACCTGAACTGCAGTTTCATTGTCACCCATTTCTTTGCCGACGCCCGTATTCAGGTCGTATTCAAGATCTGTATTCCCTGCATTTTTATCGTTTCAGTTGCTTCCGCCTTCAGAGGTTATTTTCAGGGACTTCAAAACATGGTTCCCTCCGCACTCAGTCAAGTCTTTGAACAGATCTTTCGGATTGCCGTGGGATTTTCCCTTTCCCTTCATTATTTAGACAACGGTATCGAATGGGCTGCCGCAGGCCTTGCCGCCGGCATGCTTTGCGGCGAGATCGTCGGCTTGATTGTCATCTTTATCCATTATCTCTTTAAGCGTATCCGATATCCGGAAAAAAATCAAATTATTCGACATCACCAGTCGATTATTAGGGAACTATTAGGTCTTTCCCTGCCGGTAACTGGCAGCAGGCTGATGGCCACAGGCATTAGCTCACTGGATACGTTTATTATCCCCAAACAACTCCAGCTGGCTGGCTTTTCTGCCAGAAACGCCACCTCGCTCTTCGGGGAGTTCAGCGGAACAGCCCTTACCCTCTTCTCGTTTCCGACAGTTTTTACATTTGCACTATCGTCCTCACTCGTCCCTGCCATTTCCGAGTCTCTTGTCCGAAATGACCTGGCCTCAGCCCGCAAAAAGTGCTCCGATGCTCTGAAATATACCGTCTTGATGGGACTTCCCTGTGTGATTATTTTATTCTTTTTCGCCGATCCCCTTTGCCATCTTTTTAAAAGCGACAGTGCAGCGGCAGTAGTCAGAATCCTCTCTATCGGTGGTATCTTTGCCTATCTTCAACAAACAACAACCGGCATTCTGCAAGGAATGGGCAAGACAACACTCCCACTTGTGCATATGCTCATGACCTCCGTCATCCGGATTCCGTTGCTCTTTTACTTGACAGGCATGCCGCTATTTGGCCTTCTCGGTGCTGGATTAGCCTATGTCTTTGGATTTTTCAGTATGGCCTTCTTGAATCTTTATGCCATCCATCGCCATCTTGGACTGGAAGCCGATTATGGTTCCATTATCGTAAAGCCAATGATCGGCGGTCTGGCGATGGCTGCCGTTATTACTGGTATCACGCGTTTGAATACAGCAGGAAATGTACCGGTTCTGGTAACCTGTTTGGCAGCGTCGGTTATCGGATTATGCCTCTACTTTATCATTCTCGTTTGCACCGGAGCGATCCATATCAAAGATCTGAAGAAGACCTGGCAGTCGTTGATTCCAAAACGTTAAAATTATGGCAGATCTTCGAAGTGGTGCTATTAATTAACTGATATCAAGGGGATGGTCTCCTGCGTCTTATTCCATTTGACTGTCAGCGTAATAACTTCATCTGCAGAAGGTATTCCACCGCCATTTATGAGTCCAAAGTCCATGGGCATGCCGCCATAATTGTGGATACTCTCCCTATGGCCCATATTTCCAGTAAATCCATTCGAAGATGTTAATTTGGTCATGCCGCTTGAGGATTGATATTCATAACTAAAATCGCCGTGAATGCTGCGCGTATCCCCTTTGTATTCCAAGACGTTTTGACGGTTGCTGAAGCCTTCGTAGCGTAATAATTCTTGGTCTTTCCAAAAATGAGCATAATAAGTGATGACCACTTTCCCTTTCCAGTTCTGTCCTTCGCCTTGATAGACGATTTGCTTTCCGCCATTTAAGTTGTAAAAGATAGCTTTCCCCAAGTTTATCAGCAACGGATGAACCTTCGCGTCATATTCCTCGATGGAAGACGCGTTAATGACAACAACGACAATCATATTTTTAGCGGCAAATCCTGTGGTCAATGGCCACTTGGGATAAAACATACTGGATAAATTCCCACTTCCGTCTTTATTATTATTAATCGTCTCCTGGTATTGTTTATAGGCTTCATCCCGTTCGCGGATCGTCGCATAATAATATATTAATAATTCGCCGTCCAAGTTTTTAATGTGGTATATACGCGGCTGTGCCTGACCGATGGTATAATCGGCCGGAGCTAAATCGGAGTTCGCCGTCAAAGTGAGTCCGGCTTTCTTAGCCGTCCGTACGATATCGCCTACAGTGAAATTTTCCTTATCGGCAATATTCCTGTTTCCGGCGTTTATCATACCAATAATAACCCCGGCAAAAAGAATAATGCTGATCACAATGGCTGCTGCGGTCTTGACCTTTTTGAACCATGTATCTTCATTTCCTAAAATCGGGTGACTCATATCAAGTCCATCCTTTCACAACCCATTAAACTGACAATTATAGTTCTTGATCCCGTTATATTTTCGTAACGAACACTGATTATTCTTATTCTTTATACCTGACAGAATTACCGAGGTTCTATGATCCAACCCATTGATAATTTTTTAAATAAACCTTAGCCGACAATACGGAATATTTATCGTTGCTAAATCAATTCCACAATATTACTCTATTTCCTTCAATAGTAAAATAAAACCATTGAAATACGGGCAATGGTATTTCAATGGTATTATAATCTATCCTGTTCATTTTATTTTCTTTTTAATTACCTGCCGTAATGAATATACTGGCTAACAACGTTGATTAGGCCTAGCAATCAATACCTTTTCATGTTAACCTGATTTTTTGCCAATGATCTGGTCTATGGTGACGCGATAGACGAGGACAGAATTGACCTCTTTATCGGCAAAGGGATATTGCGTGTTACTCGCGATATGATGCTTTACGATCTGATCCAGACCATATCTCTTTTCATCCAAGTCATTGACTAATTCAGCTGTCCCGTGAATAATAACCGTGAAATAGTGCGCACCCCATTCACAGGGTTTTTCATTTTCAACAATGCGGATATCCTGCTCGAATTCGATACAGACATGATTATTTTTCTTCAAAATGTCGACTTTCTTTCCTCCCGCAGCAGAATGGAAGTAGAGATGCTTACCATCAAATCCGAAATTGAGCGGAATGAGGTAAGGACGGTTATCATTTACTAAGGCGACTCGACATACCATTGCCTGAGTAATGACATGATGTAAACCATCCGTATCGGTGATCTGCTTATCTTCTCTCCTCATGGGGCCTCCTTTTCGCGTCAATCGTTATCTTGTAGACCATTCTCAAATTAGTTACGGCATTACTAATCCGTCATTGCCACCACATGAATTCACTTAAATCAGTAATAATCTTAACATGCGGAAATTGCATCAAGTCATCTTTCGTTGCTGTACCCGTTGTAACCCCAATAAAAGATACCCCAGCGTTTTGAGCCGTTCTGGCATCCACGATACTATCGCCCACATACAGGTTTTTTTCCTTAGGGATATTCAGTATGTTGATGGCATAAAGAAGTCCTTCCGGATCCGGTTTTACAACCTGAACATCATCGCTGCCCACGATGATGTCAATTAATGACGCTGCTCCGAATTTGTCTAATATTTGATCAATCCGATAATGAAACTTCGTCGTTACGATACCCGTCTTAATGCTATTTGCTTTCAAATGTTCCAAAGTGTTTAAAGCATACGGCAAGAACTCCGTGTTTTCTGTGACAACTTGATCGGCCTTTTCTCTGAACAATCGAATAAACTGATTGCATTCTTCTTCATGTGTCTTCTGTGTTAATTGGAAGAAAGTCTCTTTTAATGACAGACCAATGGTCCTACGAACGCTTTCTACATCTCTGGAACCATAGCCTAATTGGCTAAGGGCATAATTGATGCTTGTCCAGATTGCCTGGGTCGAATCTCCTAACGTATAATCGAAATCAAATAAGATTGCTTCATAATCCATTTAAGCCTCCAACAGTGATCAATAATGGTTTTTGGCTTTCAAAGAGTACCTTATTCAAACAACCACTGACGCTTTGGTATTCAGCGACGAAATTTCTACCTGAAGAATTTTCGTATGCGATCACCCCACTGCCAATAGGTCAATATAAAGACAATTAAAGCGATGATGATTAACAGAATCTTGTAAATGATAAAAATCTTAACCACTGACAACAGAAAAACAAAAAAAGCAAGAATCGCAGGGATGATAAACATTTTTTTATAGTTTATCCTCTTCCCTTCTTCTTTGCTTCTATTTAACCAAAAGATAAGCACGAAAATGCCGAAATATATCAAAAAAACCCAAGCATACATGCGTTATACCTTATTCCTTTGCTTTTTCTAAATCCTTCATCCGCGTATAGTCAGTCAAGTCGCAGTGCAGCGGTGTAACGGATACATATCCTTCCTGGATTGCCCGGTGATCTGTATCGGGTTCTTCATCGTAAAGCAAGGTGCCGGTAATCCAATAATATTCTTTTCCGTTCGGCGACTTTCTGAATTCAAATGCATTATCATAGACCGACCGACCGAGCCGCGTCACTCTTTTGCCGTGCCATGCGTTTCGGGTCAGCGGCGGCACGTTGATATTCAGCAAGCCTTCTTTATAATGGATAAAATCGCTATTGCCGTCGATCAGTTCTTTAATGAACTGAGCACTCGGCGCATAATCTTCACAGTCATAATCTGCTAAGGAAACGGCAATGGACGGTATGCCCAGAAGGACTCCTTCCATCGCAGCGGCAACGGTTCCCGAGTAAAAAACATCAGAACCAAGATTCGGTCCGTTGTTGATTCCGGAGATGATTAAATCCGGTTGATACGGCAGGATATCGCCTTGTATAGCTAATTTGACGCAATCTGTCGGAGTACCGTTAACAGCCAGGCCATAATCATTGCCTTTCAGCTTGTGATTATTAACAAAAATGGGCTGAAATAAGGTGATGGAACGCCCTACTGCCGAACGCTGGCCTTCGGGTGCAACAATACAAATGTCATGCTGATTATTTTCGGACAATACGTTATATAATGTCTGAAGTCCATGGGCGAAAAAGCCGTCGTCATTGGTAAGCAGGATCCTCATAGGATGCTGAGCCCTCCGTCTTCATACTTCACGTCATTTATTTCGCGCTATCAGCGGTTACCCATGATCAACGAGAATGCTTCCGCCCGCGTTGCCGCACTGGTTTCAAACATACCTCTCACGGCTGAGGTTACCGTCTTGGATCCGGGCTTCTTAACACCCCTGATCGTCATGCACATATGTTCCGCTTCAATAACAACAATAACACCCCGCGGATTAAGCATTTTATTAATGGTATCTGCAATCTGACTGGTCAAACGTTCTTGGAGCTGCGGCCGTTTCGCAAAGTCTTCCGCCACCCGGGCCAATTTAGACAACCCCGTCACTTTACCATGGCGCGGAATATAGGCTACGTGGGCATGTCCAAAGAACGGCAGCAGATGATGCTCGCACATAGAGTAAATGGGGATATCTTTGACCAATACCATTTCTTCGTGGTTTTCTGAAAAAAGAACGGAGAGGTTTTTACTCGGATCTTCATGCAGTCCTGCAAAAACTTCTTCATAATAGCGTGCGACACGCGCAGGTGTTTCTACCAGTCCTTCACGTTCGGGATCTTCGCCGATGGCTTCTAAAATTTCTCTTACTGCTTTTTCAATTCGATCTTTATCTATTGCCATAATGATCGCCTCCTAAAACTATTACAATGGGTATTACATAAATGTTCAAGTGGCCTAAACTATTGGCTAATGTGATTGTATCATTGATCAGGAAATTAACCAAATAATTTATATATTCTCTGTCTATACATGATTATACAAGGATATTATCAATAAATAAATAATTATTTACACTTTTTCTCAATGTTCGCTTAGGCAAGATAATCATTGACATCATCTATTTTCTCTATATTAAACAATTTTATGACACATTGACTTTCTTTTGTCTTTTTTCCGTTAAGACCGGCCACCGGAATATCGGGCGCAGTCCTTTGTAAATCAACGTCGATTCCTTTGTTAAGATAGGCCCGAGTATTGCCAGTAAAAGGACATATAAAGCGGAAAATGGCTGCAGTACCGTCAATAAGCCGCCGGCTGCAGCGAGATTGGCTAAAATGATTGAAAACTCCCCGCGCGAAGTGATTGTCAGTCCAATTCGCAGCGACGCTTTATGCGAAAGTTTTGCTCTGCGTCCGGCGATTACCCCCGCGATGATATTGCCAGCGAGGGTCAATCCCACAGCACCCAGAGCAGGCCATACCGCGCCTCCCAGCGCAAATGGGTTAATGCTCAAACCGAAACTGAAAAAGAAAAGTGCGCCGAAGAAATCCCGGAATGGAACCACCAAATGTTCGATCCGATCTTTATGGTCCGTTTCCGATAATACCAAACCTAAGAGCATCGCGCCGATGGCTTCGGCGATATGCAGTGATTCGGAAATGCCTGCCGTGAGCATAACTCCTGCAAATACTACTAATAAGAATGTTTCATCGGAAGCAATATCCAATACGCGGTTAAGTACTGGCACAAGCTTATGTCCCAAATAAAGAAAAACGAACATAAACCCTAACGTCACCGCAGCGGTGATCACAACCGTGGTGGTTGTAGTCGATCCGGAAAGAACCATCCCCGAGACGACAGATAAATATATGGCTACAAATATGTCCTGAAACATCATTAAGCCAAGGATAATTTCCGTCTCGTCATTGGCTGTTCGTTTGAGGTCAACGATGACCTTGGCGACGATAGCGCTTGAGGAAATCGTCATTATGCCGGCTACGATCAAAATCTCTTTTAAAGGCCAGCCTAAGAGAAATGGGAAAAGAAGTGCAAGAGCGAGGTTGATAACCATATAGATCGCACCGCTCCGAAG
The DNA here is from genome assembly GCF_024972775.1 of Dehalobacter sp. DCM. NCBI lineage: Bacteria > Bacillati > Bacillota > Clostridia > Eubacteriales > Desulfitobacteriaceae > Dehalobacter > Dehalobacter sp. DCM. The sequence continues at coordinate 2,552,596 of NZ_CP092282.1, forward strand.
TATGACCGGGCCTGCGTTAAAAAGTTGTTTCACTGAAAACTCTAAACCCAGCGAAAACAACAGAAATAAAACGCCTATGCGGCCCATGAATTCCACTAAGGACGCTGTTTGAATAAAACGCAAATCAAAGACCCCGAAATGAGGAGCATGCGGGCCGACAATCATTCCGGCAACAATAACCAGCGGTACGATGGAAAAGCGCAGCTTACCTGCAAGGACAGCGGCCACCGCCGTCAGTGTCAGAGCCAGACCTACCTCCAGTATCGCATGCTCCATCAATCCACACTCCCGGTAAAGATAAGCTTTTTCGCAGCCTTTACTTGTTCCTTTTCGCCTAGGATAACGATTGTCGCACCGGCTTCCATAACCAGTTGGGGATCCGGATTGATTGTTTTATTTTGGTTCTCTCTGACCATGGCAATGATGGTCCCACCTGTCCGCTTGCGGACCTGCAGGTCACCTATCGTCTTGCCGATGGCATAAGCGTCGGATTCAATTCGATACCATTCGAGAACCATGTCCCCCAACGCAACTTCGACTGTATCCATGTCCTTGGGCCGATAAGCCATCCCTCCGAGAATGGCTGCAATACATCGGGATTCCTCATCATCCAGAGTCACCATAGAAATGGACTCATTGGGATCATCATGGTAAAAATGATAAATCTCTCTTCGCCCGTCGTCATGCACAATGACAACCAATTTATCTCCGGAACGGGCATCCAGCTGATATTTCCGGCCAATACCCGGTAAATCTTTTTCTTTCATTGCTTTCATGATATTTCCCCCCTGTTTTTTTACTTTATCAAATATATTCGACGAAGTAAAGTCGGGTGCAAACAGGATAACAAATCGATTCGACAGAAAAGACAATAAAAAGCCACTGTATTCGTGAACAGTGGCCATAGATCAGTAAACGAAGTCATATAAACATCATGATATTAACCGATTTTTTTCATCGCAAGCCCCAGTGATTTATTGTAGCAATCCACCGCCATACTAATGTTTGCCTGTTGCTCATAAACATTTCCGAGCAGGATCCAAGCATCGGTATAAGCTTTGTCTAAGGAAAGCAAACGTTCCAGTGTCATTCGCGCATCGTCCCACATTCCTTTTTCCGCCATACAGATACTCATATTATACAAAATGTTTTTGTCTGCAGGATCAATTAGCAGGGCTTCATTATAATATTCAAGGGCTTTGCGGGATCGGCCCAATTGATAACAAATGAAACCGAGATTATTTAACAGCAGGGCATCATTGCTGTTAAGTGAGCGTGCTTTTCGTAATAAGCGATACGCTAAATCGTCCTGGTGCAAGTTATGATAAACACCCGCTAAATTACAAAGGGCATCCACATCGTCTGGATCATGCTTTAAAGCCTTTTGCAGTAATGATCGTGCTTTTTTATAATCACCTTCCTGCGCTTTACAGTAAGCCAGTCTGGCATAGAGATGAAGGTCACCGCCATAGTATAAAGCTTTGCGGAAGCATTCACTTGCTGCGCTGATCTTATTCATTTTCAGGAGCATTTCTGCCTTCATTTCCAAAAATTCCGGTTTCGTCGGGACGACCTTACAACAGCCGTTAAAGCAATTAAGTGCTTCGCGATATTGACCATGAAACAGAAAGATGGACCCTAAGCGGTATATCGTTTCTGCATTCCCTGGTGACGCGCGTAAGGACGTATTTAAACACGTGATCGCAGCTTCCCATTCTCCAAGCTCTAAGAGACAATCCGCCTGTAAGTTGGCAAATTCACTGCATGGTTCGATACCGGTTGCGTTTTTTAAATAATTCAGAGCATCATCGATAAAACCCTGACCGTAACAGCAGCGAGCCAATAGATAATAAATCTGAGCCAGTTGCATTGGATCATCCGCATAAACGACCACTTTTTCCAAGTATTCCTGCGATTCCTTAAATAATTGTTTTTCGATTAATTTGGTAACCGTCTTCAAGTATAACTTAGAAGGCGCTAATCCACCATGAAGCGATTCGTTAAGAATCTCAACGGCTTTATTTTCCTCACCCTTGTAAATCAACCAGTTGATGTGTATTTTTGTTGCAAAATCAATTTCATTTCGGGGACACAACTTAGCTTGCTCTTCAGTCATGAATTGGGTTTCCATACGAGGGTCCTTCCTTTCACTGGTATTTCACATTAGTAATTCGTTCATTACCATAAATTCCCTCTAAGCGTAGCCATAAACTTATCCCCAAATCCCCTGAAGATCAGATAATTTTCCTGAATGGTTAGAAATAATTTTTTATTATTCTCCAAAAATATGTATAATAGTTAAGAAGATTTATTTTTATGCGAAGGCGGCAAAACATTGGCTAAAATAAAGATCTATTTGCTACTAATCACCGTGATATTTTGTTTACTGTCAGGATGCACCACTATTTTTTCTTCTTCGAATGATGAAAAGAAGCCTGAGTCCAACCTGACGGCTGATGCGATATATACCGACAAGAATGCGATCCATGAGCTGACAATTGACTTGATCTCACATGCCAAAAAAAGTATCTATATTCAGCTTACATCCTTGGATGATCAAGAAATAATCACTCTTCTCATTGCCAGAACACATGACGGGATCGAAACACGTATCCTGCTTGATCAATGGCAGCGCGAAAACAAAGCAACCATTAAAAAATTAAAAAATGAAAACATATCCGTCCAGTACTACCCTGCCGAGAAAGGCCAGTACCAGCGCATTCGTTATTTGGTTATAGACGATCAGACAGCCGTTTTTTACGGCAAAGATTGGAGCACAAAAGGTTACAAATATAAGAGTATGGCCGTCAAACTAACAGGAGATGCCGTTACGACGATAGCAAAATCCTTCCGTAAGGATTGGACTTACACAACTACACTTTCGTTAGACAGCGAAAACATGCCGGTATTGGACGAAGACAATATTACCTTTGCAACCACGGTTAATATCAAGTCACAGATCTTGAATCAAATCGATACGGCAGCTGCAAGCATAAAAATCGAGACGGAACAGCTAAGCGAAGGGACAACCCTCGATGCCCTGATCGAAGCCAAAAAAAGAGGCTGTAAAGTTCAAGTTATTGTCAGTCCCTCCTGTGTCATCACCTCACCCAATGCCATCGATAAGATGAAAGAAGCGCAAATCGAACTGCGCTATTATCGAGACCCGGGTAAGAAATCCATTGGATATAATTATGGTATCTTTGATGATAAAACCTTTGTGATGACAAATTCGGCGTGGTCTTACCCCACCTTTGTCATTTATCACGAAGGCTCTCTGACGATTCCTTCTCCCACCGCCACTCAAAAAATGAACGCGATTTTCCAACAAGAGTGGAAAAACAGTACAAAATCATAACCCAATTGAACCACTGCCAAATTTAGAAAAAATTGAATAAGTAACGTTATATTGCCAACCCTACTCCAATAACATTAAGTAACAGCCTGTTACCATGTCATACCGTTAGGAGGGGTTCAATGAAAAAGCATATACTCATTGCGGCGCTGCTTGCTTTCTATTTCCTTGTCCTCAATCCGGTACCCTCCGTCGTCATGGTCACCATGAATTCAAAAACACAAGCCTATCATCTGGGTGACAATCTCAGCGTTATACTTCCGCCAACAACGCAAATCAAGGAAGATGATTATGATGATAAAACAGAAGTTTTACTAAGCCACTACTTTCACGATGAAAAATATCTGATCAGAGGATATATCCAGTTATGGCAAATCAACGACCTGGAGCAATTCCTGGTCGCTAGCCGAGCCAATAGCAGCTATGATTTCCAAGCGTATTCCTTATCCAAAACCAGTGTTTACAGACTAAGCGGTTATATTGACCAATGGACAGCGTCTTTTGGTGATCGGTTGTCTATTTCCGGGAAAGAATACTGGTTAAAAAAACAAGCCGATACCCAGGTTTTGCGGATTTCTTTCTTTACGGATGCGACATCCTTTTCAGAAGTGCAACTCCAAGGGATTAATCAAATCCTCAGCACAATACACTGGAAGTAATAAAGTAATTGACTATTCAGATGCATTCGATACCGCTGCCGCCCGCTTGAAGGTATAGGTGTTGGACTCCATGATGATATTGTCAAGACTGTCCGATGCCTCCAACTTAATCTCCATATCACCGGACCCTACAACTGATTCAGCCAAAGACACCGATAGCAGCGTTGAATCGACAAAGGTCGTCTTATATGGCTTGCCATTGATATATACTTTTAAATCCGGCAAAAAATGAATGCCTCGAATTTCGATCGTGTTATCGGCAATATTCCGTACCTTATCTATTTCCGGTTTGCCTTCACCGAGGATATATGACGTATTTTCCGTCGGTTTATCTGACGGGTTAAGCGCGTAAGTGTAGGCCTCGCCGCAGAGTGTATCGTATTGCAGGAGTTCATATTCAGCAATCTCTTTGGTTGTGAGCTCTTCATATTTGCGTTGATACGTATTCGCTAAAACAGAATGACCCTCTTTGTAGAGCGCATAAAGGAAATTGGTAAGCGTATTTCCGTCTTTTTTGCTCATTTCCAGGACATAAGATCCTAGAAAGTTTGACGACAACCGCAATTTCTCATTATCATTTGTCAAATTTTTTCGGTCTGCCGGATCCGTAAAATTATCCCATATCACAAAAGGAACCGAATATTTTTTAATATATTCCGCATGATCACCGTTATTCTGAAAATATCCGGACTCTATATATACCTCCGAATTGTTTCCGAGAGCCGGCAAATGATCCCCGTAGAAAACAACAATTGTCGGCTCATTGATAGCCTCCAGACCATCAATAAGCATTTTTAAGGATTGATCAACATCGACTAAGGTGTTCGTATAATTTTCAAGGACGTTTTTGCTTTCAGCTGTCAAGTTACTCTGAACCGTTAGGGTATTTTCCGGGTTTGCCTGGGATGAATACGGGCCATGCGCCTCCATCGAGATAGCATAGATAAAATCCGGTTTATCACTTTGCTTCACTTGATCCAATATTCTTTGGGTCAGCTCCGTATCGCGGATATAGCTTCCCTTTTTCTCAGGAGAAATAAAGAATTCTTTGCTGATAAATTTATCAAAACCCAAGTTATTAAAAACGAGGTTACGGCGATAAAACCAGTTATCATAGGTGTGGATCGCCGTTGATGTATATCCCTGTTTCTTATAAATCTCAGGCAAGGCATCAAGCTGTCTGTCGACATAACAGACATAGGATACTGCACCAGGTGTTAAAAACGAACAGGAATACCCCGTCAAAATTTCGAATTCTGTATTAACGGTGCCTCCGCCAAAAACCGGGACAAGCATGGTGCCACTGGTGTAATTTTTCTCTAACGCATGGAAATATGGGATTGGGTCCTGGCTGAATGTCACTGTTTTCAGCAGAGTTGGATCCCAAAAAGCCTCACTCTGAATAAAAATGACATTGGGGTTAAAATCAGCATCGGCCATATACGCCTTATTCACTTGGTTTACAATCTGATTTATGCGCGCCTGGTCATATTCTTCCGGTGCACTTGATTTATAGAACTTATAATTGAGCATAAAGCCAAGAAGAACACCGTTTCGGTCATAATTGGATTTTTGGCTGTATTGAATAAGCTTTAAATCAAATACTGACAGCGGTATTTGGTATGTCAGTCCAAAAAGCAGCAAAAACGACAGCAAGGCTACCATGACTTTTGGGGGGGCACTGTAGTTTTCACGTGGGATAACCTTAATAATAAATAGGATAGAAAAGAGGACAATGGCGCCAAGCAGAACGAGGAACCAAACCGGATATTCGCTGCTTCCTCCTTGGGTGACATTGAACGCTTCCTTACCAAGAGATAAATCCCAAGGCAGCAATGGCTCACCGCGTAGTAAAAGCTTCTCGCGGCATACTAAACCAACAAAAGAAAAAAATCCAAATATCAGCATTCCTATCGTGAGGTATATCCGTCTGGGAAATATGTAAAAGAGATTGATCAGCCCAAATATAAGCGCATAGTTCAAGATAAACTCGACCGGTTGATAATATAGCCACTCTAAAATGGCTAAAAAGCTTCCGCGGTAGATCAATTCATAAAGCACCAGGATAAAGAGCGGTATGAATGCTGTAAAACGTTTGTTTTTCACTGTAACCTCCAAGAATAAATAAAGGATGTCCGAACGGACACCCTCTACCCGCTTCGCCGTTAGACACCTGGTTTCTGACCCTGCACATGCAGGTGGGCACCTAGGCTTATTGTTCCATCTTCTTTTCAGAAAAGCCTGATGTACTAGACAAGCCGCTTAGTTCCCGTCAAAGAAGTAGGATCAAAACCACGATAGTCAGAACGCACGAAGCAGAATCAATTCAATTATACCACCAGTTCAGATAAATATCTTCAAGAAAGGATTGGAAAATATCACATTTTTCACGAATGCACTTTGTCTTCTAAATCAGCCAGCCGATCTAAAATAACAGAAATTGTCATTTCCTGAGTACGCACTCTTTGCCTAAGTTGTTCAACTAGGCTGGCCATGGTTTTTAACTGAAGTGTACTATTTGTATTATCTTCATGGGCTGCAGACATCACGACGAGTTTTGCCTGATTGTTTTTAGCTGTAAAATTATTCGTTTTATTTAAATATCGGATTCTTCCATAACGCGTATTCCTGCCAGGGTTGATTTCGATAACTTTATCTTCTTCCAATATCTGGAGAGCTTTTTTCAAAGTAATGCTTGCCACACCGGTTTCTCTCTGTATTTCGGAATAGGCAATCTCAAACTCATCTTCTTCGTGTTTCCTGGACACCTTTTCAAAAAAATCCAGAAACTTATGATACGTTTTGTCCTTCAATTTCAATACGGTTCATCCTTCCAATTTAAATAAAACAAATAATAATTTTATTGTATTATAACATAAAATAATTATTATTTTCACATAAAACATAAATTATAAAATATTTTTCGTTAATTTATGTGGAGTACTGTTTAGAACAATTTTTGTTTAACATCATCATGGAGTTTAAATGAATGTTCTTGAGCAGGAAACGTCGATGTTTTTACTTCGCTGCAATACCGCATGACAGCTTCTAAAATTCGCGGTTCCAGGTTTTCATATTGTTTGACAAAGGATGGTACAAATCGATCATATACGCCAAGCAAATCATGGACTACGAGGACTTGTCCGCTGCAAACTACCCCAGCCCCAATACCGATCGTAGGAACCGAAATCGTCTCGGTTATTCTTTTCGCCAGCTCGGCCGGAACCGCTTCAAGTGTCAGCATCATGATACCCGCTTCAGTTAAAATCCCGGCGTCTCTCAAAATTTTAGTGGCACTGCCTATATCTTGACCTTGCACCTTATACCCTCCCAATTGGGCTGCTGTTTGCGGTGTTAAACCGATATGTCCGACAACGGATACACCTGCTTGGGTAAGAAAACGAACGATTGAACTATACTCATCACCGCCCTCTAGCTTGACGGCATCGGCACCCGCTTCTTGGATCAGTCGTTTAGCATTTTGAAGTGCATCTGCTTGGGTTGCGTAGCTTAAGTATGGCATATCAGCGATAATAAACGTATTCGGAGCACCCCTGCGCACGGCTTTCGTATGATGGATCATATCCTCCATGGTTACAGGGACTGTTGATTCATAGCCGAGTACGACCATCCCCAATGAATCACCAACTAAGATGACGTCGATACCGGCCTTTTCCAATATATGCGCCGTTGGATAGTCATAAGCGGTCAGCATGGTTATTTTTTCACCCAAGGCTGCCATCTTTTTAAAATCGTGGCTCAATTTCTTTGACATTATACCGCCCCTCTCTTTATTTGGAATAAATAATGGTGATGCATAAGTGCTGATGGTCAAGCATATGGTGTACAGATTATATTATACAAGCAGTTAAGCACTGCTGGAAAATTCTTGGTCAAAGGAGGCTTCCCAATGCCCAAATCGTTTCAACTATCTCTCGTTGCAAAAGGGATCGTTATGGCCATCGTCATTTCGTTTCTGCTAACGATCATTTTGAGTCTTCTCTATTTCTTTACATCGTTACAGGAATCGATGCTCTATTCCCTGCTTGCTGCAGGTATCGGCGTATTAGCTGCCAGTATTTATATTTCATACCAGGCCGGAACAAAAGGGATCATTTATGGATTAGCGATCGGAATTGGTTTTTTCCTTATTTCAATTATTATTTATTACATCTTTTATACAGGAGAACCATCCTGGAAAATCATTTTGGAAAAAGTTCTGGTCACACCGATTGCTGGAGCTGTGGGCGGTACAGTTGGCGCAATCAGCAGACGTTAAAAAACCATTCATCCCTTAAATTATACAATTCGCCAATTATTCATGACATAACACGGAGGTTAAACTATACTGCGATGGTATACTCCTTTACTCTTTCCGCCTCTGGGCCAATGGCCTATGCCCCCCATGTGGGGTTTTTTTTTAACATTACATGCTCGCTGTGTTAAATTTATTGATCCAGTTGACGATAATCCGATCTCCCTGATGAAGCTCCGTAGTAAAGTGAGCTTCATTCCCGTTCACTTTCATCTCGAGTTTACCACCTGTTCCAGTATTATCTGACAAGTTCAGGTAGGGGAACAATTCAGACAAGATGGGCCGCCGGGAAAAGCCCTCAACCCGTAATTCCATTCCGTCTTCTACCAGGTCATTCTCGTTGATCAATTTACCTTGACAAAAGATCCTCAATTCAAACGGCGGCAAGTCAAATGGCTGGCCGTTCACACTAAACCGCATGGGCTCAGCACGCAGCTTCAAATCACGAATGGTTTTCTTCTTCTCAATATAATCAATACTATCACCTTCATGAATTATGCTGTCTGCTGCCGCAACCAGTTGATTGATCCACATTTCCGGAGCTGATGTTAATTCCTGCCACTGTCCGTTCACTTTCACTTTTTTTGTATTGGTTTTGGTGAGGACAATTCCTTTTAATTTCAATAAATCGGCAAGGGTCTCATTATTGCGGATAAGCAGGATGCAGCCATCTTCCAGCCATTCTTCGGGATCTGCTGGTTTATTATTTAAATAAATAAGCGCTTTAAACTCCTCTTCCCGGCCATTCCATATAATCTTTTTTGCCGGGGGGAATTCAATAACATCTTTGACTTGCGCTGCTGCATCTTTTCCGGAATAACCAGATACGAATGTGACTTCATCACCGGGATGAAGCCGCTGATCAAGCTTGGCAATCTCACCGTTGACAATGATCTGGGCCGGCGTGCCCAGCTCGCCTTTGATAACCTGAATATCGTTGTTTAACTTATAGATAAGCGCAGCACCTGGTCGGCCGTAGAATGTCCTGGGTTGGAGCCCTGCTGCTAAAAGCCCCTCAGCAACGGTGGCCATCTGTAATTCAAACAAAGGGATGCGCATGTTATTGACAGTTACCGTATAATAATGAAGCCCTTTATCCAGCAGCGCAGATATGGCAATACCAATTGACGTGATAACATCCGAACCTGTTAATTCTTTCTCCTGACCTTTAATCATCGGCAATCGCTCTCTGACTTGTATGCCGACGCGACTGCGTTTTAATTGCAACACCTGGGCTAAGCAATCAGCGATAAGCGGAGTCAAACTTCCGCCGCCAACCAAAATGGCAGCTTGCGGCGCTTTGTTGTTATTTAAAAGCCTGATCTCGCCGCCAATCCGTTCGGCAATGACTTTAACCGTTGGTTCAATGAGTTCGAGAATCTCTTGACGCCGAACGACGGCCGTATTACCAAAGAAGTTCTTGATAATGATCTCTTCGTTTTCATTGAGCTGTTTCTTGATCTTTTCACCTTCGTGAAAATCGACGAGATAATGGGAACAGATAGCTTCAGTCACTTCATCGCCAGCCATCGGCACCATACCATAGGCAAAGAAGGTTCCGTCTTTCGTCATAGCGATATCAGAGGTGCCGGCGCCGATATCCACAAGCGCTAAATTAAGCCGTCGCATATCCTCGGGTATGGCTGCCAGTCCCGCTGCGATAGGCTCGAGGGTCAAGCTTTCCATTTCCAGCCCTGACTTGGCTAATACGGCGATTAGCCCATCCACAACGGTTCTGGGTAAGAAGGACGCGATAACAGACAATTCTGCTTTACGGCCACGTTGTCCGACAAGACTTGTGATCACCTGATCTTCAAGGATCTGCATGACGGTACTGTATCCTACACAGTAAAATAAGACATCTTCTGTTTCCCCAAGCGATATCTTTTTCATGGCCTTTTGTACGGCTTCCATTTCCATTGAAAGCACTTCTTCCTGGTCCCAGCGCTTGGGCAGTACTTCCTCTCGAATAATGGCGGCAGTTTCCGTACAAAGCGCTCTTCCCGCTGCAGCAACTGCCACTTTGGTTAAACGGCAGTTTAATTGATTTTCAATCTCCAGCTTGACAAAAGATACTGCTTTCGCAACTTCATTGACATCATGAACCTGACCGTCATACATTGATCGCTGCGTGTGTTCCGTCCGGGCACTGGCAACGATCTCATAGCCTTCTTCGGTTTTACGGGCAATGATACCGATAACCGCCCGGGTCCCGATATCAATGACAAAGACCTGCTCCATTATTTTCTCCACCTCGCCGCTTCCGCTATCGTATTAGGAATTATATAATATATATCACACAATGGACAATCGTAAGGTTTTCCATAGTTACTCACTATTATATCGCATAAGCCGCTGGAATCGATGCGTTAAGATGCGTTAAATCGCTAATTGATTAGCCAGCTCATATAACCGGCTGTCAAAAGGTGTACGCGGACCAAACGCAAGATCTAACGGTCTGTCAACGATCTGATTCAAATAGTGAGAAATCATGATATCGGATTTTCCCTCCAGCACGGCATCGACGGCTTTACCCCCCATGACCGCACCGAGTACCGCATCCGCTGCCGATGGCGCGCCGCCCCTCTGAACATGCCCCAGGATCGTGACCCGTGTCTCAAAACCGGAATGCTGCTTTAACTTCTCGGCTATTTCCCAAACATTACCGGCACCTTCAGCACAAATAATAATACTGTGGTTCTTCCCCCGCCGATAACCTCTTACCAGTTTTTCACTGATTTCAGCCAAATCAAAGGCTATTTCCGGTACCAATATGGATTCCGCGCCGATAGCCAGTCCCGCTTTCAAAGCGATATCACCGCAGTTACGCCCCATAACTTCAACAATAAAAGCGCGTTCATGGGAGGAAGCGGTGTCCCTTAGTTTGCTTACCGCTTCAACAACCGTGTTTACCGCAGTATCAAAACCGATGGTTAAATCCGTTCCTGTGATATCGTTATCGATGGTTCCGGGAATGCCGATCACCTTGATCCCGTGTTTGGCAATAGCAGCCGCACCGCGGTAAGAACCGTCTCCTCCGATGACGATCAGGTATTCAATGCCATGGTTTTTTAGCTGCCGTGCTGCTTTTTCCTGCCCTTCGGCAGAATACATCTCCTCACACCGTGCGGTTCTTATAACGGTCCCGCCGCGATGAATGATATCCGCGACAGAACCAAGCGCCATCTCTTTTATTTCACCGTTTAATAGACCGTCATACCCATGATACACGCCAAAAACATGAAAATCGTGGTAAATCCCTTTACGAACGACAGCACGAATAGCTGCATTCATACCGGGAGCGTCTCCTCCGCTGGTTAAAACTGCGATTTTACGTGCATTTTTCATCATATTGCCCCTTTCCAGTATTATACATTCTTTGGGATAGGGATTCAAATATCTTATTCTTTTCTGCCAAGGTTTTTAGACATTGCTGTGCTATATTTCTTTGATCTTTCTGAAAAATAGCGGCGATATCTTTAAATGAGCACTGAAACACCTGATGTAATAAAAGAAATGCCATGTAGCGGGCTTCAACAGCATCAGCTCTTTTGGTATTGCCGAAGATCACGGTGGGTTCTAATTGATAGCAGTTACAGACAAATTCGGTCACAGCATTGACTTTTGCCTCTGTATTATCCAGGCTTTTCATTTTTTCGAGTAATCCTTTTGGTTGGTGGCTATTGCCGTTTGCGATGCCTGTTTCAACGCTTTTCTTTTGACATAGTTCTGCTAGTTCTTTGATCTGTGTCAGATTATTCAGCCGGCAAAAACCCTCCGCATTCTCGATTTGTTGTTGGAGCACGGGCTGATCTGCAAGATAGTATCGAATAAAACCACGGAGTTCGTCAGGTGACGGCTCGCGCAAATAGACGGTAAATCCGCTTTTTAATCGGGAAGCAAATCGGGTATTTAAAAAGTCAAAATTCGGCCGACAGCCGCGATAGGTTAGAACGCACTTTCCGCCTTGGGTCATGATGTGATCGATGGTATGATAGAGCTCCTCGATAGTTTTTTCCTTTCCGATCAAGGTATTGATGTTATCTAACAGGAATAGATCACACGTGCGCATCGCTTTACGAAATGGGCTTAATGTCCCGTTTTGGGCAGCATAGGCATATTTTTTAGAGAATTTTGCCGCATCGATAAGGATAATCTTCGTATCGGAGTTGATCATTTTATCCTTTAAGTGAGTCAAGAGACAGGTCTTACCCAGTCCTTGAGGACCAACAATAATGGTTACGGAAGGTGCTTTTGGGGGGATGTAATTGTCTATGTATTCGAAGGCAAGCCGATTATAATGACTAACAAACAATTTTATGATACCCCCTGAAAAAAAACTTATCCGTATCCGCAGAAACCGCTTCAACCTAAAATAGCGATTGATAACATTACTATGAGCAGATACATATACAGAATAAGTAAAACTTGGCTGGCGCCAAGTCCCTTGACGAAGGCGGCAGCCATAGCTGCACTTATGTAGTTCAGAACGTGAATCAGACTTTCTGGCACAGAAAGTCACTTAGAGTTTTTCTGATATACTAAAGAAAAAGACGGTATCGTTCAGCTACATGCCTGCAGGAAAACGATACCTCTATGATAAAAGCCAATAGTATCATCTCAGGTTAATAAGTTTCGAGATAACGGTCAATCTCCCATTTATGAACCGCAATACGGAAGCTATCGTACTCTTCCGTCTTCGCCGCGGTAAAGCGGGAGTAAATGTGCTCACCCAAAGCGTCTTTGATCACATCATCCTGGCTTAATTCCACTAATGCATCTTTTAAATCGCCGGGCAAGGAATCGATACCTAATGCTTTCCTTTCGTTGTCATCCATCGCAAAAATATTTAAATCAACAGCGGCAGGCGGATTCAATTTTTTCTTAATTCCGTCAAGACCTGCTTTGATTTGGACGGCTAAAGCCAAATACGGATTACAGGTTGGGTCTGGACTTCTCAGTTCAATTCGGGTGGATGCCCCTCTTTTGGCGGGGATACGGATGAGCGGGCTGCGATTCCGACCTGACCAGGCAATGTAGCATGGTGCTTCATATCCGGGTACAAGCCGTTTATACGAGTTAACCGTCGGATTCGTGATGGCTGTAAACGCTTTGGCATGATGCATAATTCCTGCAATATAATGATAAGCGTCCTCAGAAAGGTTCATGGGTCCTTCCGGACTGTAAAAGACATTCTTCCCGTTCTTGAATAACGATTGATTAACATGCATGCCAGAACCATTGATCCCAAAGATGGGTTTTGCCATAAATGTTGCATGCAGACCATGTCTTTGGGCAACTGTCCTGACAACAAAACGGAAAGTAACCATCTTATCAGCCATTTCCAGTGCGTCCGCGTACTTAAAATCAATTTCATGCTGTCCGGGTGCAACCTCATGATGAGAAGCTTCGATCTCAAAACCCATTTGTTCCAGAGCTAATACCATATCTCTGCGGGCATTTTCCCCAAGATCCACCGGCGTCAGATCAAAATATCCGGCTTTATCGTGTGTCACCAATGTCGGTCTTCCTTCACTATCCACTTGGAAAAGGAAAAACTCAAGTTCCGGACCTATGTAGCATTTATACCCCATTTCCGCGGCTTCAGCTAATACGCGTTTCAGCGTATTGCGCGGGCAGCCATAAAAAGGTGTTCCATCAGGATTATACACATCACAAATTAACCGGGCTGTGCCGCCTTCTGCCGGTCGCCACGGGAAAACAACAAAGGTGTTGGGATCGGGTCTCAGATACATATCCGATTCCTCAATTCGTACAAATCCCTCAATGGAGGACCCGTCAAACATCATTTCACCGTCAAGTGCTTTTTCCAGTTGTTCTATGGGTATAGAAATATTTTTCAACACCCCGAAAATATCTACGAATTGAAGCCGAATAAATTTTACGCCTTTGTCATAGGCCTCTTTTAAGACATCTTCCTTCGTCAAATTCAACGCCATACTCCCCTTTCTCTTTCCACAGTTAATGTATATGTTTCTCTAAAGAAGGATGGATATACAATAGCTGTAAACTTTCTTTTATATCCGAAAACTTTTGGATATCCTTTTCCTCAAAAGATTGTGAGAAAAATAATTTTATGGTTGTCTTCTCATCATTGGTCCGTAGTTCGACCTTATCGGGATAGATAAGATAATTGTATAATTCATCCCGCCAGCTGAGTTCCACATCTCCGGATGTGATCTTGATGATACCGAACTTTTCAACCCGAACATCGCCGATGGCGGAAAAAACCTGTGTAATATTTTCAGCTTCCATCGCCATTTGACCTGATCTGAATTTTAACAACAAAATATGCTCGAGAATTAACCTGGCGGGCAGGGAGATTTCCTCAATAATTCGACCATAAGCTTTGATTTCATCTTCCCACTGCCGGATCTTTTCGGCATATATACACTTCTGGTCCGTTAAGCTCTTTGTCACCTGCTCTAATAGACGATAGACCTGTTCAAAACTATCCAACAGCTTTTCATCATCTCTCAGCAAAATATCATCTCCACCCTCGTACCTTCTCAATCAATTTTACCCTATTCCGTATTGTTTTCACAGCTTTTTAGTAAAAAAAAACTAATTCTATACGTATTATCTCAATTTTTACACGGCTTATTTTTAATTGATTTTCTATTAATTCTAATATTGTTGTCGATTTCCTTTATTTTTAGATCGAATGATCTTGGATAGTGTTTGAACCAAGGCTTCAATCTCCTGCGTGTCTGCTTGCACCGCACGGGCATAATCCAAAGCAATCCAGCCACATTTCAGTGCCTCTATATTTTTTCCTCTATTCAATAAAATAGCGGCAAGTTTCTCCATCAATTCGTTCTTTGGGATCTCATTTTCATTATAGTACCGTTTCCCTAAGGATCGATAAAGGTTTTCTTGGAATAATTGGTCCTCATATCGCACCAAATACGTTAATTCCTCGCTTATTTCTCCGATTTTTGCACCATCCCCGGAGAATTGATAATGCCGCAATGCTTCAAAATAGTGCTTCTTCGCCTCCTGATAATCTTGCCGGGATATGGCCAGTACAGCAAGTGAATAATACCGTATGGCCAACCCTAACTCTCCGCCTTCATAATATTGCAGTGATAATTCCATACACCCATTGGCTTCATCCCATTGTCCGGTAGTCTGTAACAGATTACTCAGCATGTAATAGCTATCACTGACTTCCGATCGCTTCCCTTTTTTTAAATAAAGGGCGATGATGCGATACTGAATGTGCAGCGCTTCCTGAATCACATTTTTATCGAGACAGATAAAAACAATATATTGCATTGTATTGGCCAAATATATCTCTTCGCCAAGCGCTGCGTATATTTTAGCTGCTTTAACGAAACGACCCTTGGCCGCCGTCTTATAGTTCTGTTGATATTTAATTTCCCCGATATATACGTTTATTTCAGCCTCACCAACGGTATATTCTATTTCCCGACAAATATCCTCTGCTTGGATGAACGCATATTCCGCATCCTGCCATTGCTTTGTTTTACTGTATACCTGCCCCAAATCCGAATACAATGAGGCCAGACGCAGCCGTGCTGAATCCTCAGGGAAAATTGCAATTGCTTGTTTATACAGCTGAATAGCCTTTGCGTCCTTCCCCTGCAAGAAATAGATACTGGCCAGTCCAGCCTCGGCTTCAGCTATGCCTTTTCTGTTTTTCAACTTTTTGCAGTATGCCAATGCCCGCTTAAACCCGGTCGCCGCCTCAACCAATTTATGATTACGTACCTGGACCGTAGCTAACAAACGCTGGGTAAAGGCAATGATAACCGGGAGCTCCAGACTTTCAGCTTCCAATAAACTCAGGTGAAGGTTTTTTTCTGCCTCCACGGTCTTGCCCTCTCCCAAGTATTTGATCCCTTCTTCCAAGTAACGCTGCCATTTATTTAAACTTTTTTCCATAATGCCCCTCCTGATTCGATCAGAGAACTTTCTCAAACCATAAAAAATGAAATATCTGTGTTTGAACCAATTCTATCTGTCTTAATATATGTTATACTGGAACCAAAGGAAGCTAGCGCAAATTAAGTCCCTGTTACATATGATGTATTACTTCCTGCAGGAGGAATGATTGTGAATACGAAAAATAGATCATCAAATCCCATACTGATCACCATAGCAAAAGTTGTCATCTTTGCCTTATGTATTTGCTTGGCTTACCTGATATTGCGACCACTGCTCGGCATCATACTCGGAATTAGCTTCTGGATCATTAGGGTTGTTGTCATTGTTGCCGTCGCCCTGTTGGTACTGGTTCTTCTCCTCCGATTGATATTCAAAATTGATATC